>JANXYG010000086.1 GCA_025350245.1 Betaproteobacteria bacterium | reverse complement strand
TATTATGGGGGGATTGGTGGGCAGGGGGCCCCACCAGTCCGCCGGTGGAGAACGACCCCATGGGTGGCTTCCAGTTTGTCTACTGGGTCGACGACGCGGGCAACGCCTGCCATGGCGACCCGGGCCGCAACGGGCAGGTGGGTCCGGTCGTGGTCGCCGCCCAGTTACCCGCGGCGCGCAATGCCGCTGCTGCCCAGGCAGTGATCACGCCGCAGCAACTCAAGGCGTTTCAGGAAATTCCCGTTGCCTTCGCCAACTACGCCGCGTCGGGTCCGCATTTCGCCCAGTTCAACAACACGCTGTGGCGCAGCCGTGCCGACGGCAAGACCTTCTCCACCCGGTCGGATGGCGTGCTGTCCATTCCCGCCGTCACCAACATCGGCAGCAACGCCTGCTTCGGCCCGGTCGCATTCAAGGTGGCGCAGACGCTCTTCCTGCCATCGCCGTTGCCGGCCTCCGGACAGGACCCGGCGCGATGCCGGGTGCGGGCAATGCCCGCCGGCGCGGCGATGACCGAAGCCGATCTGAAGAAGTTCGACATACTGGGCTTGCCGCACGGCACCGCGATCGTCGAGATCCCTTGACGTTGCGGCCGCTCTTGGTGGTACTACAAGGCCTGCTCACGATGAGATGGTTCCCTGCATTCATGGGCATGCTGGTCTGCAACCTGGCGTGCGCCGATATCCTGTCCGAGCGGCGCCTCGATGCCTGCCGCGACAAGGTGACGCAAGCGCAGAAAGCGGGCGTGCTCTACGGCCTCGAATGGAAGCTTCCCAACGAGCCCACCGTGGTTGCCGGGCCAGGGTACTTTTCGCTGCCGATCGATGAAAAAGAGCGTTTCGTCGACGCCGTGAACTGTTATCTGATGGGCGGCGACGCCGGCAAATGCGTGAATTTCGATGTGCTCGACTGGAAGAACAGCAAGCCGATCGGCAGGTTTTCGTTCTGCCTGTACCGGATGAACCGTGCGACTGTCGGCCCCGACAATTAGTCTTTGCGCCTGACCCGGCAAGCCTCGTCCTGTCGGCCCCCCCGAGGAGGAACCGTGGCCTGGATCATCACCAAATACTTCCTGACGGCGGCCATGGTCGTGCTCATATCCGAGCTTGCCAAACGCAGCGACAGGCTGGGCGGCTTCGTCGCCGCGCTGCCGCTGGTCACGGTGCTCGCGCTGATCTGGCTTCACCTCGAGCAACAACCCCAGGACAAGATCGCGAATCACGCCTGGTACACGTTCTGGTATGTCGTGCCCACGTTGCCGATGTTCCTCGCGTTTCCGGCGCTGCTGCCGCGCATCGGTTTCTGGCCGACAATCCTGGCGAGCATCGTCATCACGGTGCTGTGCTTCGGCCTGTTCGCGCTGCTGGTCCGCCGCTTCGGCGTCGAGTTGCTGTAGCGATGAACGCACGGCGCAACAGCAGTTGGCAACGAGACGAGTTGCTGCACCTGCTCTCGTTATCGGGAACACTCGCCGGCCTTTGCATCACCGGGGTGACGCTCTTTCACACCATCGGCCGCAGTTCGATGCCGGAGACGCTCGCTGACGATGTGCTCGCGGGCTCGGCGCTGATGTTCCTGATCTGCACCTACGCGATCTTCTTCGCGCTGCGCACCCGCAGGAGCGCCGTCGCACTTTTGCTGGAGAAGATCGCCGATGTGCTGTTCCTGCTGGCGCTCACCGGCATGGTGGCTTGCGGGTTTCTGCTCGTGTACACGATTTGGTGATACCGGACTGAATCCGCGCCGTTGAAGGAGTCGCACCGCTTTGGGCTGAGTGCGTTCACGCGCCAATGGTGGCGGCACTGCGCGTCAGGTCTGCGCCACGGCCGTCGCCAGCCGGCGCGCGATCACCATGCGCTGGATCTGGTTGGTGCCCTCGTAGATCTGCGTGACCTTGGCGTCGCGGAAGAAGCGCTCCACCGGATGGTTGCGGCTGTAACCATCGCCGCCGAAGATCTGCACCGCGTCGGTGGCCACCTGCATCGCGGTGTCGGAAGCGAAGCACTTCGCGGTGGAGGATGCGACCGGGTCGCCACCGGTCTTCTCGCCGAGGAGCAGATTGGCTTCATAGACCAGATGCCGCGCGGCGCGGATGCGCATGTGCATGTCGGCCAGCATGAAGCCCACTGCCTGATGCTCGATCAGCGCCTGCCCGAAAGACCTGCGGGTGCGTGCGTGGTCGAGTGCCGCGTCGTGCGCCGCGCGGGCGATGCCCAGCGCCTGCGCCGCGACTGCCGGCCGGGTGTGATTGAGCGTCATCATCGCGATGCGGAAGCCATCGCCCGGTTTGCCCAGGATGCCACTCGCGGGCACCCGTACCCCGTTCAACCGAAAGTTGTAGGTCGGCGAGCCGCGCAGGCCGAGCGTCGGTTCGGCGTTGATCACCTCGAATCCGGCGCTGTCGGTGGGCACGACGAATGCCGTCAATGCATCGCGTGTGTCGTCGCCACCGGTGCGGGCAAAAACAACGCAGAAGCCTGGCTTGCGCACGTTGCAGATCCAGGACTTGTTGCCGGTGATGACCCAGTCCGGTCCGTCTGGTGCGGCGGCGCATGCCAGGGCTGCCACGTCGGAGCCGGCCTGCGGTTCGGTCAGTCCGTAGGAGGCGAACAGGCTGCCGTTCGCCACGCCGCTCAGCAGTTCCGATTGCTGCCCCGGACTGCCGAACAGCTGGACCGGCGTGCAGCCGAGTTCGTTCACCATCGGGATCATCGACACCGCGGCGCTGGCGTACGCCACTTCCTCGATCAGGATCGCGCGCCGCAGAAAGCGCAGCGATCCGGTCGCCGGCGTTGCGATCGTGCGCATGAAGCCTTCGCCGACCAGGCGCTGGTGAATAGCATCCGGGTACTGCGCGCTGTCGTCGATGGCAGATGCGGACGGCGCGATGTGCTGTTGCGCGAAGGCGCGCACGCGGGCCTGGAAATCCTGAAGTTCGGGCGGGAGGGAGAACATGTCGGGCGCAGATCGGATTGAAAAAGAAAGGGAACGAACCGGGTCAGACATCGCGGTGCCCACAGGGTTTCCCGAGGACACCGGCCCCCTCGAGGGGGAAGGCGCAGCGCAGCCTGGGGGTGCCGAACGAAGGGCCTTCAGAAGCGAAGGGACCCCGCCCACAGGGTCCCCCGAGGACGGGGCGCCCCCTGGAGGGGGAAGGCGCAGCGCAGCGGAGACTGGGGGTGGGCGTCACCTCACGGTACCGCTCCCGCGCAGTTCGTCCTCGAAGTACCGCTCGAGCATCGCGCTGAAGGTTTTTGCGTCGCCGTCCACGACAAAGCGACGACCCAGACGCACCCGGTAGATCACCGGAAACCGGGGTCTGTGCCACCACCGCCAGCCCTTGCCGAGGAACGGCGAATTGGTCTCGATGAACACGGTCTGGACCGGGACGCCGGCGCGCAGGGCGATCAGCGCGAAGCCCGGCTTGAAGTGGTTGACAGGCCCCCGCACGGTGCGGGTACCTTCGGGAAACACGAGCAGCTGGCTGCCCCGGCCGAGCTCCCCGACCGCGAGCTTCACCATGCCGAGCGGCGAGTCATTGCGAATGTAGCGCGCGAGCCGGGCGCCACCGCCCAGCAGGATGTTGTTCCACAACTCGGCCTTCATGATGCAGGTGATGCGCGGCAGGCGGGAGGCCACGAGCAGCACGTCGAGCAGGGCGGGATGATTCGGTGCTATCACCAGGCCGCCGTCGGCGCGCAGCGCATCGAGCGCGCACAGATCGAATTCGAAGCGTCCGGTGAAACGCAGATAGGCGAGGTCGGCGCGAAACACGGCCATGATCAGCCGTTTGCCGAGCCTGGCGCCGAACTCGCCAGGCAGCAACCACGACAGGCACCTCGCCGACAGACTCGCGATCAATGTCGTGACGGCGAAGAGCAAGCAGCCCGACCAGAAGACGACCATGTCCGCGGCCTTGTGCACCAGCCCGTTGCCGCCGTTGCCGGTCTGGGCAACAGCCACACGCATGCCGCCCACGGGCGTCGCCAGCTCGTCTTCGAGCGGATCGCGAACGGGCTCGGTGCGCTGCTGCGACATCACGCGGTGTCTCGGGTGCGGTCCGCCCGCGCCGCAGCGTCTCGGCGGCTTCCGCAGTAGTTCGGGCGCGTCGGCGACATGCCACGAATTCTAGTTCACTTCGTCGTCGGGTTCGCAGGCGTGATCGATCGCGGCGTGATCGTTCCGGGCGCGGGCAGGCCCTACAATCCGGGCAATGTCACCCTCGATATTTCTGGTCTTTCCCGTACCCGGCACCACGGAACGAATCGCCCGGGAGCCCGCGTGAAGCGCGCGCTTGTGACCGGCGCCAGCGGCGGCGTGGGCGCGGCGATCTGCCGGACGCTCGCGGCGGATGGCCTGCATGTGATTGCCCATGCGCACCGGAATTCCGATGCGGCCTCGGCGCTGGTACAGGAAATTTCGGCGTCCGGCGGTTCCGCGGAAACCGTGCGGTTCGACGTGACCGATGCGGAAGACACGCGCAAGGGTCTCGAGAACCTGCTCTTGAACGGCCCGATCCAGGTACTGGTCAACAACGCGGGCGTGCACCTCGACGCGCCGATGCCGGGCATGACCGGCGCCCAGTGGACGAGCGTCCTGGATGTGAGCCTCAACGGCTTCTTCAACGTGACCCAGCCCCTGCTGCTGCCGATGATCCGGACGCGCTGGGGACGCATCATCAGCATCTCCTCGGTGAGCGCCCTGATCGGCAACCGCGGGCAGACCAACTACGCGGCGGCCAAGGCGGGCCTGCATGGCGCGACGCGCTCGCTGGCATTGGAGGTCGCCTCGCGTGGCATCACGGTCAACGTGGTCGCGCCGGGCGTCATCGCGGCGGGCAGCACCGGAGAGACCTTCTCCGAAGAGCGGGTGAAGGCCCTGGTGCCGATGCAGCGCGCCGGAACGCCGGACGAAGTCGCGGCCCTGGTAGGCTTCCTCGCCTCCCGACAGGCGAGCTATATCACCGGGCAGATCATTGCGGTGGCGGGAGGGCTTGCTTGACCTACTCGACCACTCCCCCCGGTAGCCAGCAAGCGCTGGCGGCCGTGCTGCCGGCGGAACTCCTCGGCCTGTTCGACGATACCTTTGTGCGCTCGTGCGAACTGTTGGAGGAGTACGTCCACCGCCTTGCCGTCGGGGTCTTCCGTTCCACCGGGCTCGAGCACGCGTGCACCGAGTCTGCCACGGTATCCGAAGCCGTGCGCCGTGCCGGGCTTGCGCCGGAAATCGCGCAAGTACCGGCGGCCTGGATCCTGCACACGCTCGCGTCGCGCGGCTGGATCGAGCAGGTCGATGGGTCCCGCTATCGCTGCCTCCCCGCGCTGTCGGCGCCGGATCCCGAAGAGATCTTCGCGGCGCAAACAACATACGATCCCCGATGCCTCCCCGGCTACCGGATCGCCGCGCTCGCCGCCGAGCACTACCCTGGCGTGCTGCGCGGCACCGTCACCGGCGAGGACGCGCTGTTCGCCCCTGATCACATCGGCGCGTGGCTCGAGTACTTCTCCAATGACAATCCGCTGTACGCGATCGCCAATTCTGTCGGTGCCATCGCGGCGGCGCACGCGTTGCCGATCGATGGCGCCACCGTACTCGAACTCGGCGGCGGATTGGGCAGCGGCGCCGAAGCACTGCTCGACCACTTGCAGAAAGCGGATACCGGGAAGACGCTGCTCGCGTATCGCTTCACCGAGATCGTGCCGGCGTTCCTGCGCCGAGCCCGAAAGCTGCTTTCCGCGCGGTTCTCCGGGCAGCCGGTGTCCTTCGCCTGGCTGGACATGAACGAGCCGTTCGCGCGCGCCGGCGTGGCGCCGGGGTCGTGTTCGCTGGTCTACGGCGTCAATGTTCTCCACGTGGCCCGCGATCTCGCCACGACACTCGCCGAGATCCGGCACGCGCTCGCGGACGACGGTGCCCTGGTGTTCGCTGAATGCGTGCGGCCGTTCGCCGATCGTCCCTTGCACGTGGAGTTCGTGTTCAACCTGCTCGACTCCTTCCGGGCGCCCTTGCTCGTGCCCGGATGGCGACCCAACGGTGGATTCCTGACCCCCGAGCAGTGGACGGCCGCGCTCGAAGCCAACGGCTTCGGCAGTATCGAGGTACTCCCCGACATCGTCACGCTGCGCGCGGACTATCCGTCGTTCATGGTCGCGGCCATTTCCGCGCGTCGCGCGGCATGAAGACAACTCTCGGCGTCACGGTCGACGCCGCATGGTTCGAAGGCCATTTCCCCGGCCGGCCGATCCTTCCCGCCGTCTCCCAGCTCGCACTGGTTCTCGAGGCCCTGGCGCGCCATCGCGGACAACCGGCCGCGCTCGAAGGGATCGGCTTCGCACGCATGCGGCAACCGGTGGTTCCCGGCGATCCGTTGCAGCTCGAGATCGACGAGCGCCCGGGCGGCGCACTGCGCTTCACCCTCGCGCGCGACGGCGCCATGGTCACCAACGGCGAACTGCTCCCGGGCACTGTGACGCCCACCCCCAGCCTGCGCTGTGCTACGGCTTCCCCCTCCAGGGGGCCCGGCATCCTCGGGGGACCCTGTGGTGCCGGCGAGGCCCCGTCTGACGTCGTTGCCTTCGATACCGACACCAACCCGATCGACGACGCTACGCTGATCGAGTCGCTCCTCCCCCACCGACCGCCGATGCGCTTCGTCACGTCCGTGCTCGCCGAGTCGCCCGATGGAATGACCTGTTCGGCCCGTATTCCCGCCGGTTGTGCGCTCGTTGCGCAAGGCAGCGCACCGGCGGTTGCCGCCATCGAGGCCGCCGCCCAGACTGCCGCCGTGTGGGAAGCCACACGGCGCCGGCGCGACGGCGGAATGGCCGCATCGCGTCTCGGTTATCTCGTCGGGTTGCGCGATGTCACCTTCTTCGCCCAGCGCATTCCCGCGGAGCAGACTTTTCGCGCGACCGTGCGCCTGGATGCCGCCACGCTGGCGCTCACGCACTACGCGATGCAGGTCGACCTGGGTTCGGCGGTGATCCTGCGCGGCACGCTCGCCACGTTTCTGACGGACGAAACGTTGCGAGAGCGGTAGCAAGCTTGTTTCCACCTGGCCGCAGCATTAGACTTCGATCTCGGATTCATTGCTCCACAACGGCGTCCTGCCTCGATCGACGGCTGACCCGCAACACACGCTCCATCGTGACGACCACTGCACAGTCCGCAGACGAATCCAGGCTCGCAGCGCTGATCGTCGAAGCCCTCAATCTCGAACTTGCACCGCAAGAGGTCGATCCCGGCGCACCGCTTTATCGCGACGGGCTCGGCCTGGACTCCATCGACATCCTCGAAATCGCCCTGGTGATCTCGAAAACCTACGGGGTCCAGTTGAAAGCCGACGACGCCGACAATGCCCGCATCTTCGGATCGCTCCGCAGCCTGTGTGACCACGTGCAGCAACACCGCACCAAGTGAGCAATCGGCGGGTCCGCCGAGCATCGGCACCAGCTTCCTGCGCCATTCGAGGCTGATCGCCCCGGTACGACGGTCGCGGACCGATCGCGCATCCGCATGAGCGCGCCCCCGCAGGACTGGACGTCGCGACCCGAGCGCAGCAACACCCTGGCTTTGCGCATCATCGTCTGGGTGGCGCTGCGCCTCGGACGTGCGCCTGCCCGCGTCCTGCTGCTGCCAATCAGCCTCTACTTTCTGCTCTTCGCGGCCGCGCCGCGCCGCGCCTCGCGCGACTGGCTCACGCGCGCCCTGGGTCGGCCGCCGCGTTGGCGGGAGCAGTTCCGCCATTTCCACACCTTCGCCGCCACCATCCTCGATCGCGTGTTTCTGCTGAACGACCGCTTCGATCTGTTCGAACTGGAGCTGATCGGCACGGATACGGTGCGCGAGGCGTTCGCCGCCGGCGCCGGGTGTTTCCTCCTGGGCGCGCACTTCGGCAGCTTCGAGGTGACGCGGGCCGTGGGGCGGATGCAGCCGGGACTCGACGTGAGCCTGCTCATGTACGAGACCAACGCGCAGCGGATCGGCGCGACGATCCGCGCGATCAATCCGGCGCTGGGCACCAAGATCATCCCGCTCGGCTCGATGCAATCGATGCTGCGCGTGCGCGAGAGCCTCGACGCCGGCGGCTTCGTCGGCATGCTCGCCGATCGGCGACTGGGGGACGAAGAAAGCATCACCGTTCCCTTCCTCGGTACGCCTGCGCGGTTTCCCACCGGTCCGTTCCGGCTAGCGGCGCTGTTGCGTCGTCCGGTCGTGCTCATGTTCGGCATCTACCTCGGCGGCAATCGCTACCAGGTCCACTATGAATCGCTGAATTTGGAAGACGGGGATGCCAGGCACCTCGCCGCGCGCTATGTCGAGCGGCTCGAACATCACGCGCGGCGCGCGCCCTGCAACTGGTTCAACTTTCATGATTTCTGGCGGTAGACCACGCAACCTCGAGTCGCTGATGCGTGAGTTCGAATCCGTGCCTTCGGTCCGCGCGAGCCGGGGATGATCGAGACGATTGCCGATGTCGAGGGCGATCCGCGTGAGCGAGTGCTGCTCGTGCTGCTGCCACCGGCCTACGGCACAGCGCGGGATTTCGTCGAACAAGGCTTCGTCGCGGCGGTTCGCAGCCGCGGGCTGCCGGTCGACGTTATCGCCGCGGGAGTCATCGCCGATCACTACCTGGACCAGACCGTGGTCGCCCGGCTGTATGCCGACGTGATCGCGCCGGCCCTGGCGCAAGGTTACCGGCGGCTGTGGCTCGGCGGCATTTCGATCGGTGGCTTCGGCAGCCTGCTCACCCTGCAATCGCACACCGCCGACATCGAAGGGGTCCTGCTGCTCGCACCGTACCTCGGATCGCGGCCCGCGGTGAACGAGGTGATCCGGGCCGGTGGCTTCGCGCAATGGCAGCCGCAATCCGCCGCACCGGACGACTACGAACGGCAGCTGCTCGCCTGGTTGCGGGGCGTCCTGACTGTGCCCTCGGAGAGGCCGCCGATCTACATGGCCTATGGCGCACAGGACCGCTTCGCGTCGTCGATCGAGGTACTGGCGGCCGCTCTGCCTGCGGACCGCGTGGTGCTGCAACCCGGCGAACACGACTGGGCGACGTGGATCACGTTGTGGGGCGCGCTGCTCGACCGCGACCCGTTCGGCACGTTGTCGCTCTGCTAACATCGATCTCCCTTCACCGTCTTTCGTTCGCCGTGCAACCGCTCGCGCTCATCGCCAGTTCGCTTGTCACCTGCCTCGGTGCCGGCCGCGCAGAGAACGTGGCAGCCCTGCGGGCACGGCGCACCGGTCTCGCGCCTTGCGCCTTCGAGACCGTCACGCTCGATACGTGTGTCGGTGAAGTGCGCGGCGTGGATCAGGTGCGCGTCGCCGACCGGCTGCGCCATTTCGACGGTCGCAACATTCGCCTCGCGCAACTGGGCCTCGAGACCGACGGCCTCTGGCGCGCGGTAGTCGCCGCACGTGAACGCCATGGCGCCGATCGCATCGGCGTGTTCCTCGCCACCAGCACCTCGGGCATCCTCGAAACCGAACTCGCCTATCGCGGGCGCGACGCCGCGGGCCGGCTGCCGCCGGGCTTCCACTACCGCGAAACGCACAACACCTATTCGCTCGCCGACTACGTGCGGCGCGGATTCGAACTCGCCGGCCCCGCGGTCGTCGTGTCGGCCGCCTGTGCGTCCAGCGCGAAAGTGTTCGGCAATGCAGCCCGCGCCATCGCGGTCGGCCTGTGCGACGCCGCTCTGGTGGGCGGTGTCGACTCGCTCTGTCTTACCACCTTGTACGGCTTCCACTCGCTCGGTGTGCTCGCGCGGCGTCCGTGCCGTCCCTTCGACGCGGGGCGCGACGGCATTTCGATCTCGGAAGGGGCCGGTTTCGTGCTGCTCGAGAAAGCCCGGCACGGCGCGTCGGGGGCGCGCGTGCATCTGCTCGGCGTGGGCGAGAGCAGCGACGCGCATCACATGTCCACACCCCATCCGGATGGCGCCGGCGCCCGCATGGCGATGCAGCGGGCGCTGGCGTCGGCACAGATCGCCCCCGACCGCATCGACTACGTCAACCTGCACGGGACGGCGAGCCGGTCCAACGACAGCAGCGAAGACGCCGCGATGATGGCCGTGTTCGGTGCCGCCACACCGTGCAGTTCGACCAAGGGGCTTACCGGCCACGCGTTGGGCGCCGCCGGCGTGATCGAAGCCATCATCACGGCGATCGCGCTGGAAGACGGTTTCCTGCCGGCCGGCGCCAACACGCTGGCGCGCGACCCCGCACTTCGCGCCGACTACCTGGTGGAACCGCGCGCGGGCACACCGCGCATCGCCATGAGCAATTCATTCGGCTTCGGCGGCGCGAACTGTTCCCTGCTCCTCGGACTGGCGCCCTGATGCACGCGTGGCTGGAAGGCATCGGCGTGATTGGCCCCGGCCTGAAAGGCTGGCGTGCGAGCCAATCCGTTCTCGCCGGCACGCAGCCCTATTTCCATGAACCGGTGTCAGTGGCCGCGAGCGACTGGTTGCCGCCCGCGGAGCGACGCCGTACCGGCACCAGCGTGCGGCTGGCGCTGGCGGTGGGTCGCGAGGCCTGCGAGCACTCGGGCCGTGTGCCGCGCTCGCTCGCCACCGTTTTCACCTCGTCGGGCGGGGACGGGGACAACCAGCACGCCATCTGCGAAACGCTTGCGTCCGACGTGCGGGACCTGTCGCCGACGCGTTTTCACAATTCGGTGCACAACGCCCCCGCCGGCTACTGGGGCGTGGCCACCGGCGCGATGGAAAGCTCGACCACGCTGTGCGCCTACGACGCGAGCTTCGCCGCCGGGCTGATCGAAGCCATGGCCTGGGTCGCCGTGGAACGGCAGCCGGTGTTGCTCGTGGCCTACGACACGCCCTATCCGGAACCGCTGCGATCGGTGCGGCCGATCGTTGCCATCTTCGGCGTTGCCTTCGTGCTCGCGCCGGCGCGAACCGACCGAAGTATCGCCACGCTCGACGTCGACGTGAGACCCACAGTCTCGAAGGCCGATCTGCCCGAGGGGCTCGCTGCGCTGTGCGAAGGCGTGCCGGCGGCCCGCAGCCTGCCCCTGCTGTGCGCCCTCGCGCGCGCACTGGCGGCCGAGGTATCCATCGACTATCTGGATGGAATGAGCGTCAGCGCCGTGATCGAACCCCTGCGGCCGACCGACTGATTTACGCCAACCCGAACATCGTCATCAGTTCGTGGCGCTTCGGTCCGTAGAACTCGTTCAGCGCATTGAGAGGTGCGCCGGTCATGTCGTCGACCACCACGCGTGCGGGACGCTGGCCGTGCGCGGTGTGCAGCAGGCGATGGATCGCGTCCGCAACGGCCTGGGGCTTCGGGGCATTGGGGCCCGAGAACATCTGGCCCATGGCTTCGCCCATCTTTTGCGGGATCTGCGCCACCGGCCCATAGTCGCTGTCGCGTGTCGGGTCGGCGACATACAGCCCGTTGTTGCCGACCTCCGTGGGAAACGCGCCCGGTTCCACCAGAACGACATCGATGCCGAGCGCCCTGACTTCGTCGCGCAGCGCATCGGCAAAGGCCTCGAGGGCGTACTTGCTGGCGCTGTAAGTGCCCATCGTGGCCAGCGAGAAGCGGCCGAGAATGCTCGAGACATTGATGATCACACCCGCCCGGCGCTTGCGCATGTGCGGCAGCACGGCGCGATTCACGCGGATCGGACCGTAGACGTTGGTGTCGAAGATGCTGTGCACATCGGCCACTGTGTACGATTCCTGCAGGCCCATCGAGAACCGGCCGGCGTTGTTGACCACGGCATCGATGGCACCGCCGGTCTGCGCCGCGATCGCGGCGATGGCCTGGTCCACCGATGTGTCGCTGGTCACGTCCATGTCGACGACGTGGATGCGCCCGCCATGCGTGCCGGCGTAGGCCTGCGCCGCCTTGGCGTTCTTGCCGCCGGGGTCGCGCATGGTGGCGAACACGGTATGGCCCGCGGCGGCGAGGGTGTTGGTGGTGAGCTGGCCGAAGCCGCTGCTGGTGCCGGTGATGACGATGTTCATGGAGACGGATTCCTGGGTACGGGTTGGAGGTTTACGACAGCTTGACGAGTTGCTTGCCGAAGTTTTCGCCCTTCAGCAGGCCGATGAACGCGCGCGGGGCGGCATGCAGACCCTCGGCGATGGTTTCGCGATAGCGAATCCTGCCGCTCGCCACCAGTTGCGCGAGTTGCGGGATGGCGCGCTGATACAGATCCGGGCGGTCGAACACGATGAAGCCGCGCAGGTTCACGCGGTTGACCAGCAGCGAGCGGATCATCTTCACGCCATAGGCTTCGGTGGTGTTGTAGTCGGCGATCAGGCCGCACAGCGCCACGCGCGAAAACGCGTTGAGCAGCCGGAACACGGTGTCCATGGTCTCGCCGCCCACGTTCTCGAAATAGCAGTCGATGCCGTTCGGCACCGCCGCCTTCAGGTCTTCGTACAGCCGGCCCGCCTTGTAGTCGACGCAGGCATCGAAGCCGAGTTCGTCGACGACGTAGGCGCACTTGGCCGGGCCGCCGGCAATGCCCACGGTGCGGCAGCCTTGCATCTTCGCGAGCTGGCCGACCACGCCGCCCACCGCACCCGACGCTGCCGACACCACCACAGTCTCGCCGGCGATGGGCTTGCAGTGCTCGTACAGGCCGATCCAGGCCGTGCCTCCCGGCATGCCCACGGCGCCGAGGTAGGCCTGCAGCGGGACGGCCTTCGGATCGATCACGACCAAGCCTTCACCCGACGAGGTTGCATACTGCTGCCAGCCCAGCGAGCCGACCACGAATTGCCCGACCTTGAACCGCGGATGGTGCGATGCGATCACCTCACCGACTGTGCCGCCGGGCATCACATCGCCGATCTCGGTGCTCGCGGCATACGACTTGCCGGCGCTCATGCGGCCGCGCATGTAGGGGTCGAGCGACAGCCAATGGTTGCGCACCAGCAGTTCGCCGGGACGCGGTTCGGGAACCGGCGTCTCGACGATGTTGAAATCGGATTCCTGCACCCAGCCGGTGGGGCGGTTGGCCAGCAATACCTGAACGTTCGTCGTCATGGCGGTTTCGCCCTGTGGGTTGTGCGGAGTGCGGATTCTAGATGACAACCCCCCGAGGCTTCCTGCGGTCGCCACCCCCCATGGGGGGGCAGCACCCTTGAGAGCGGCCCGGCGGGTGCATGGCGTCGCCAGTTGCGTGCAATGCGGTTGTTTGCCGCGGTCGGCTACCATCGCATGGTCAAGACAGGGAGGAAGAACCCATGGTGTACGCGCTCAACGTCTTCAACCTGGTGCCCGGGCGGGAACAGGATTACCGCCAATACAGCGTGCTGGCGGGCAAGATCATCTACGGCTTCGGCGGCAAGGTGGTCAGCAGCGGCTGGCAGCCGCTCCGCCGCCTGCACGAGGATCGAGAACGGCGGCAGATGATCGTGGTGGAGTTTCCGTCGGAGGCGGTATTCCAGCAGTTCATCGACGAGGCCGAGCGGCAGGACATCCACCACCTGCGCGAGAACGCCTGCACGGACTACATCTGGACGCTGTACGAGCCGTGGGACCTGCGGGCGTGGGTGAAGGAATGAAATCGTCGGATTCCGGAATCGTGAAGACACCTCTGGTACTGATCCCCGGCCTGCTGTGCGACCCCGCCCTGTGGGCCGAGCAGATCGCCGGACTGGCCGATGTCGCCGACTGCTGGGTCGCCGATGTGACGCGCGATGACTCGATGCCCGCGATGGCGCAGCGGGTGCTGGACGAGGCACCGTTCACCCGCTTCGCCCTCGCCGGCCTGTCGATGGGGGGCTACGTTGCGCAGGCCGTGATGCGCGTTGCGGCCGATCGCGTCGATCGCCTGGCGCTGCTCGATACCGGGCCGGGGGCCGACACCCCCGAGCGCACCGCCGAGCGCGAGGACCTGATGGACCTGGCCCGGCGCGCGAAGGGATTCACGCCGATCAACCGGGTGATGTTGCCGATGCTGGTGCACCCTTCACGCCTGGACGACGAGCCGCTGGTGCGCGCGATTCGTGACATGGCCGAGCGCGTCGGTGTCGAGGCCTACATCCGGCAGCAGCGCGCCATCATCGGGCGGCCCGATGGTCGCGCCGACCTGCGCCGGGTCGCCTGCCCGACGCTGGTGCTGTGCGGGCGCGAAGACGCGCTCACGTCGCTCGCGTTGCACGAGGAAATGGCCGCGCTCGTGCCTGGTGCCCTGCTCGAAGTGATCGACCGATGTGGTCACATGACGACCATGGAGCGGCCCGAGGTCGTCAACGCCGCCCTGCGACTATGGCTATCCGCATGACGGCCGGGTGCGTTGACCCTGTTTTTCCGCCCGTGCTATAAGCCCGCGACACCGAAAACAACCACGGGCGCGCGGTGCACGGCACCACCCGCCCGATCTCGCGAGGAACCTTCCCATGCCGGACATCAGCCAACGCGCCCTCGAGCTGGGCACCGAGAATGCCTTCGTCGTGCTGGCCGAAGTCAACGCGTTGATCCGCGGCGGCAAGGACATCGTGTCGTTCTGCATCGGCCAGCCCAACTTTCCGACCCCGGTCAACATTCAGGATGCGGGTGTGGCGGCCATCCGCGGCGGCAAGCACGGCTACACGCCGTCTGCCGGCATCGATGAATTGCGGCAGGCCATCGCCGCCGACATCCAGCGCACGCGCGGCATCGAGGTCGATCCGGCCGATGTCGTCGTGGGCGCGGGCGCCAAGCCGTTCATCGGCTACTCGGTGCAATCCACCACCGACTTCGGCGCCGGTCACGAGGTCATCTACCCAAACCCCGGATTCCCGATCTACGAATCGCAGATCCGCGCCAACGGCGCGGTGCCGGTGCCCATCCACCTGCGCGAGTCGCGCAACTTCAACTTCGATCCGAACGAGCTGGCCGACCGCATCACGCCGAAGACCCGGCTGCTCATCCTGAATTCGCCGCAGAACCCCACCGGCGGCATCATCCCGCGCGCCGAGCTCGAAGCGATCGCCGAGATCCTGCGCCGGCATGAGCAGATCTGGGTGTTCGCCGACGAGATCTACGGGCGCCTGGTCTACGACGGCGAGTTCGCCTCCATCGCGTCGCTGCCCGGCATGCTCGAGCGCACCATCATCGCCGACGGCTGTTCCAAGACCTGGGCCATGACCGGCTGGCGCCTGGGCTTCGCGGCCAACCGCAAGCTCGCGCCGTACTTCACCACCTGGATCACCAACACCGAATCGTGCGCGTCGCAGATCAGCCAGTGGGCGGCGGTCGAAGCGCTCAACGGTCCGCAGCACGATGCGGCGATGATGCGCGACAGCTTCCACCAGCGCCGCGACCTGATCGTCGGGCTGCTCAACCAGGTGCCCGGCGTGACCTGCCTGAGCCCGGGCGGCGCGTTCTACGCCTGGCCCAACGTGACCGAGGCGTGCCGCATGGTCGGCGCCGCCGATTCCGAGACGTTCCGCAAGCGCCTGTTGCACGAGGCCGGCGTCGCGGTGCTCGCCGACATCCATTTCGGTCCGCGCGTCGACGGCGAAGGGCAGCACATCCGCTTCAGCTATGCGGCGTCGAACGATGCGATCGAGAATGGTATCGCGCGCATGGCGGATTTCGTCGAGCGCAATACGGTGAAGAGCGCCGCTGCCGCCTAGGCTCGTACCCACTGCCACTGCCACTGCCACTGCCACTGCCACTGCCACTGCCACTGCCACTGCCACGGCCACTGCCACTCGCCTGCCCGGCCAATCGGCGGCCTGTCGCCACCGTCCGGCGCAATTCCTCTTCACGCGCCGCAGGGTCCGAATCGCGCTCGAGCGTTGCCTCGAACCGAATCAGCTACCGGCAGCGCCATCATCGGCGCGGGTTTGCGACCGTTCGCGGAGGCGTTGTATGCTCCGCCCCCACACGAGGAGAGGCGCGCATGCTCGACGAGTTCATCGGCACGATGCCGGTACAGGAACGGCACCGGTTCGACGAGGCCGCGCTGCAACGCTACCTGCGCGAGCATGTCGCCGGCTTCGATGGCGAACTCACGGTCGAGCAGTTTCGCGGCGGACAGTCGAACCCCACCTTCCTGCTGACCGCCGGTTCGCAGTGCTACGTGTTGCGCCGCAAACCGCCGGGCATCCTGTTGCCCTCCGCGCATGCGGTCGACCGCGAATACCGCGTGATTTCGGCACTGCACGGTAGCGGCGTGCCGGTAGCCAAGACCTTCGCCCTGTGCATGGACGAGTCGGTGCTCGGCACCGCGTTCTACATCATGGATTTCGTGCGCGGCCGCGTACTGTGGGATCCGGCGCTGCCCGGCGCCACCCGCGAGCAGCGCGCCGCGATCTTCGACGAACTCAATCGGGTGATCGCGCAACTGCATTCGGTGGATTACGTCGCCGCGGGCCTGGGCGACTACGGCAAGCCTGGCAGCTATCTCGAACGCCAGATCGGGCGTTGGACCAAGCAATATCGAGCCTCCGAAACCGAGCGCATCGAGGCGATGGAGAACCTGATCGCGTGGCTGCCGGCGAACATTCCCGGTGGCGACGAGACCACCGTGGTGCACGGCGACTACCGGCTCGACAACGTGATCTTCCACCCCACCGAGCCGCGCATGCTCGCAGTGCTCGACTGGGAGCTGTCGACCCTCGGGCATCCGCTGGCCGATTTCGCTTACCACTGCATGACCTGGCGACTGAAGCAGGCGGAGTTTCGCGGCATGGAGGATCTCGATTTCGCGGGGCTGGGCATTCCGACCGAGGAGCAGTATGTCGAGGCGTACTGCCGTCGTACCGGCCGCGCCGGCATCGAGAACTGGGACTTCTACATGGCGTTCAACATGTTTCGCCTGGCCGGTATCCTGCAAGGCATCATGGGCCGGGTGGTCGCGGGCACGGCGTCGAGCCAGCATGCCATCGACGCCGGCCGGCGCGCGCGGCCGATGGCCGAGGCCGGCTGGCGGCAGGTGGAACGCATCCTCGAGGGTGCATGAGCCCAGACTGCAAGCAACGCATCCCGAGCACCTCGCCCGCGGGGCCGGTCACCGCATGATCTCGAACAGGGTTCCATCATGAAAGCAGTGCTGTGCAGGCAACTCGGTGGCCCCGAGACGCTGGTGGTCGATGACGTCGCGTCGCTCACACCAGGCAAGGGCCAGGTCGTGGTCGCCGTCGAAGCGGCCGGGGTCAACTTTCCCGACACGTTGATCATCCAGGGCAAATACCAGTTCAAGCCCGAGCTGCCGTTCTCGCCCGGCGGCGAAGCCGCCGGCGTGATCAAGGCGCTGGGCGAGGGCGTCACCGGCTGGAAGGTCGGCGACCGCGTGATCGCCACCAGCACCTGGGGCGGCTTCGCACAAGAACTCGTGGCCGACGCCAACCGCCTGTTCGCGATGCCCGACGGCATGGATTTCGTTTCCGCGTCCGCTTTCCTGCTCACTTATGGCACGTCGTATCACGCCCTCGAGGATCGCGCCCACATCAAGCCCGGCGAGACGCTGCTGGTGCTGGGTGCGTCCGGCGGCGTCGGCTTGGCCGCCGTGCAGCTCGGCAAGGCGATGGGCGCACGCGTGATCGCGGCCGCCTCCACCGAGGCCAAGCTCGACGTCTGCCGTCAGAACGGCGCCGACGAGACCATCAATTACGCGCAGGACGATCTGCGTGCCCGCGTCAAGGCGATCACGGGTGGCCGCGGCGTGGACGTGATCTACGATCCGGTCGGTGGGGCGATGTCCGAGGCCGCGCTGCGCGACATGGCCTGGAACGGCCGCTTCCTGGTGGTGGGTTTCGCTGGCGGTGAGATCCCGAAGATCCCGCTCAACCTGACCTTGCTCAAGGGCTGCGCCATCGTCGGCGTGTTCTGGGGCGCGTTCACCAGGAACGAACCGGAGCGCAACGCCGGCAACAACGCCGAGCTGATGCAACTGTTCACCGCCGGCAAGGTAAAACCGCATATCCACGCCACCTACCCGCTCGAACGGGTGGCGGACGCTCTCAACGAAGTGACCTTGAAGCGCGTGAGCGGCAAGGTCGTCCTCGTCACACACTGAATGAACTGGAGACAACCATGCTGAAGCTTTACGAACATCCGATGTCCGCGTTCGCCATGAAGGTCAAGATGGCGCTCAACGAGAAGGGCCTGGAGTACGAGGCTCTCATCCCCGCGGGGATGATGGACGGCAGCGCGGCCGGCGAGTTCGTGGCGGCCAGTCCGCGCGCCGAGATTCCGGCGCTCATCGACGGCGATGTCGAGGTGTTCGACTCGACCATCATCCTCGAATACCTCGACGACAAATGGCCGACGCCGCCGATGCGCCCGGCGAGCCCGGCAGAGCGCGCCCGCGTGCGCATGATCGAAGACGTGATGGACACCCACTACGAGCCCAACAACTGGGGCACGATGGAAGTGATGCGCGCCAAGCGCGCCACCGGCGCCCAGGGCGATCAGATGGTGGCCTATGCCCGGCGCAACATCGAGCAGTTGCAGCGCTGGCTCGACCAGCAACTCGGCGACCGCCAGTGGTTCAACGGCGACCAGTTCGGCTGGGGCGACATCTGCGTCGCGCCGGTGCTGGGCCGCTCGACCATCGGCTACGGCTACCCGATCGCGACCCCGCGCCTGGCGGCCTGGTTCGAGCGCACCCGCCAGCGCCCGGCCGTGGTGAAGGTGTTCGACCAGTTGCAGGCCGTCCTCGCGAACCTGCCCGACTTCCCGGCGCTCATTGCCGCTGGCAAGGTCAAGCGCCAGTATCGCGATCATCGGCTGGAGTGGATGATCGCCGCTGGCGGGTTGTCGGTGGTGCAGGATGGCATCGCCAAGGGCAACATCCGGTTCAGCCGGTTGCCGGGGTAGGCTGGTAACGTCGCCGGGACGCGATTCCCGGCGACGAACCTTGCCCGCGAGGCCGGGTCGATATCAGAAGTGCGAGACCCGGGGAGGGGTGAAATGCAGTCGACGATGATGCGCACGCCGCTCAACCTGTGCCATTTCCTGGAGCGGGCGGGCCAGCGCTTCGGCAGCGTCGAGATCGTGTCGCGCATGCCGGACAAGTCGCTGCATCGCAGCAACTATCGCGAGTTCCATCGCCGGGCACGGCTGCTCGCCGAAGCCTTGCAGCGCGCCGGGTTGCGCAAGGGCGACCGCGTGGGCACGCTCATGTGGAATCACTATGCGCACTTCGAGAGCTACTTCGGGGTGATCGCTTCGGGCGGTGTGATGCACACGCTCAACCTGCGGCTGGCCCCCGCCGACATCGGGTTCATCGCCAACCACGCGCAAGACCGGTTCCTGATCGTCGACGATGTGCTGCTGCCGCTGTTCGAACAGTTCAAGGCGTTGGCGAACATCGAGCAGGTCATCGTCGTACCGCTCACCGGCAAGCCGGTGCCCGACGGCTACCTCGACTACGAGGCGTTCATCGGCGCCTCGACCGGCGACTGGGACTACCCCGAGAGCGACGAGAACGACCCGATCGCCATGTGCTACACGTCGGGTACCACCGGCCGGCCCAAGGGTGTCGTCTACTCGCACCGCTCGCAGGTGTTGCATACGCTGTCGCAATGCCTGCCCGATTCCATCGGTCTGTCGGGGCGCGATGTGATCCTGCCGGTGGTGCCGATGTTTCACGCCAACGCGTGGGGCATCCCGTATGCGGCCGCGATGCTCGGCACCAAGCTGGTGTTGCCCGGCCCGCATCTGCATCCCGACGATCTGCTGCCGCTGATGGAGAGCGAGAAGGTCACCGTGAGCTGCGGCGTGCCCACCATCTGGCTCGGCATGGCGCAGGTGCTCGAGCGCAATCCCGGCAAATGGAAACTGCAGCCTGGCATCCGCATGATGGTCGGCGGCGCCGCGGTGCCCGAGGCATTGATCCGCTCGTTCGACCGGCTGGGCATGACCATCATCCAGGGCTGGGGCATGACCGAGACCTCGCCGCTGGCTACGGTCGCGAAGCCCACCCACACGCAGCCCGACGATCTGTCCGACGACGACCGCTTCGCGACCATGGCAACGCAAGGCTATGCAGTGCCGTTGGTCGATCTGCGCATCATGGGCGACGACGGCGAGCAGCCGTGGGACGGCAAGGCGGTGGGCGAGATCCAGGTGCGCGGGCCGTGGATCACGGCCGACTATCACGATGTGGAACGCTCGGCCGACAGCTTCACCGACGATGGCTGGCTGCGCACCGGCGACGTCGCTGCCGTCGGACCACTCGGCTTCGTCAAGATCACCGACCGCACCAAGGACCTCATCAAGTCCGGCGGCGAATGGATCAGTTCGGTCGATCTCGAGAACGCGATCATGGGACACCCGGCCGTGGCCGAAGCGGCGGTGATCGCCGTGCCGCATCCGAAATGGTCCGAGCGCCCGCTCGCGGTCGTGGTCACGAAGACCGGCGCCACGGTTTCCAGCGAGGAACTGCGCGCGTTCGTCGCGACGAAGTTCGCGAAGTGGGCGGTGCCCGATGCCTTCATCTTTGTCGACGCGATTCCGCGCACCTCGACCGGCAAGTTCCTCAAGACCCGTCTGCGCGAGCAGTTTCGCGACTGGCAATGGGAGCCGCCGTTGTCGAATGAAGCCCTGCTGATGTCGGTGCCCCTGGCGCGATGAATTTCCTGCTGACCGAACAACAACGCCTGATCCAGAACCTGGCCCGCGAGTTCGCGCGGCGCGAGATCGCACCGCTTGCCGCCCGGGCGGATCAGGAAGCCGCGTTTCCGATGGTCGTCCACGACCGCATGCGCGCACTGGGCCTCGCCAACCTGACCATCCCCACGGCGTTCGGCGGCGACGGGCTCGGCGTGGCCGACCTCGCGCTCGTCACCGAGCAACTGTCGTGGGCCTGCGCCGGCATCACCGGTGCGGTCGGCATCAACAGCATCGTGGCCGACGTCTTCCATTTGGCCGGTACCGAAGCACAGAAACGGCTGGTGTTCGACCGGTTGCGCGCGGGCGGCTGGGGCGCCTACGCGGTCACCGAGCCGGGCGCGGGCTCCGATGTCGCGGCGATCCAGACCCGCGCCGACAAGCGCAAGGGCCGGTATCTCATCAACGGGTCGAAGGTCTGGATCTCGAACGCGCCGCTGGCCGCGTTTTTCATCGTGTTCGCCAAGACCGACGGCGCCGCCCGGCATGGCGGCATCAGCGCTTTCCTGGTTGACCGCGACACGCCCGGCCTGCGTCTTGGCAAATCGATGGGCAAGCTCGGGCAGCGTGCGGCCCCGGCAGGCGAGGTGTTTTTCGACAGCGTGGAGGTGCCCGAGGATCGTCGCATCGGCGCCGAAGGCGAGGGCTTCCTGATCGCCATGAAGGTGTTCGATCGTTCGCGGCCGATGGTCGGCGCGCTGGCGCTCGGGCTCGCGCAACGAGCGCTCGACGAGGCCGTGGCCTACGCCCGGCAGCGCCACACCATGGGCAAGCCGATCATCGAGCACCAGGCCATCGGCCACAAGCTCGCCGACATGGCCGTGCGGGTCGAGGCGTCGCGCCTGCTGGTGTATCAGGCGGCGTCGCTGGTGGATGCGGGCGAGCGCAACACGCTGCAGGCGGCCTACGCCAAGCTGTTCGCGGCCGACACCGCCATGCATTGCGCCACCGAGGCGATCCAGGTGTTCGGTGGCATGGGCTACAGCACCGAGTATCCGGTGGAGAAGCTGTTCCGCGATGCCAAGGTGCTGCAGATTTACGAAGGCACCAGCGAGATCCAGAAGTCGATCATCGCGCGCGAACTGGCGCGGCAGTGATGCGTGGCCAACCGCGCATGTCGCCACCACCTTTCATCGTCGACAGGAGCCGCACCGATGCCTGAAGCCGTCATCCTCGAAGCCGTTCGCACCCCTTTCGGACGCCGTGGCGGCGCGCTGCGCGAGCTGCGGCCCGACAGCCTGCTCGCGCACACGTTGAAGGCGCTGGTTGCTCGCGTGGGCATCGACCCGGAGAAGATCGAGGACGTTGTCAACGGCACCGTGACGCTCGCCGGCGAACAGGGGGCGAATCCCGGACGCCTGGGCGTGCTGCTGGCGGGCTTCCCGGTGAAGATTCCCGGCGTGTCGCTCAATCGCATGTGCGGGTCGAGCCAGCAGGCCGCGCATTTTGCTTCGCAGGCGATCGCGGCTGGCGACATGGACTACGCGATCGCCTCGGGGGTCGAGAGCATGAGCCGGGTGCCGATGTTTCTGGACATCAGCCTCGGCCGCGAGGGCGGCGGCGGTTTCGAACTGCTCAACCCCGAGCTGTTCCGGCAGCACGAGCTGATCCACCAGGGCGAAAGCGCCGAGCGCATCGCCGAGAAATGGGGTCTCACGCGCGATGACGTCGACACCTTTGCCAAGGCGAGCCATCGCAAGGCTGCGGCGGCGCAGGCGCAGAACCTCAATCGCGAGCTGGTGTCGGTCGACGGTGTCGGCCCGGATGCGAGCCCGATGACGCTCACGCGCGACGAAGGCGTGCGCGCCGTGCTCGACGACGACAAGATGCGTTCGCTCAAGACGGTGTTCCGGCCCGCTGGCAACGGCGTGGTGACCGCCGCCAATTCGAGCCAGATCTCCGATGGCGCGGCGGCGGTGCTGGTGGCCAATCGCGAGCGTGCCGTTGCCGACGGCTTCCGGCCCCGCGCCCGCTTCCGGGCGCGGGTGGCGATCGGTTCCGATCCGATGCTGCAACTCGATGGCGTGATCGAGGCGTCGCGCCAGGCACTGAAGAAGGCGGGGCTGTCGGTGGGCGACATCGACTGGTTCGAGATTAACGAGGCGTTCGCGGTGGTGCCGCTGTCCTGGCAGGCGGCGCTCGCGCCCGACCCCGACAAGGTGAACCCGTGGGGCGGGGCCATCGCCCACGGCCACCCCCTGGGCGCCACCGGCGCTGCGCTGATGGCGAAGATGCTCGCCGGCCTCGAACACACCGGCGGCCAGTTCGGCCTGCAGACCATGTGCATCGGTCACGGGCAGGCCACCTGCACGATCATCGAGCGGCTGTAGTGTCCTCAGAGTTGACGCCCCCCACGCGGCGCCTTTCCCGTCCAGGGGCACAGCGTTCCTCTGGGGGGCCTGCGGACCTCATCCCTTCGCTCCCGAAAAAGTTCGCAAGGGATCTCTATGCGCTTGTAGTCCTGGCGCACGGAATGTCGTTCACCTTCGCCTTGGCGTTCAATGGCAAATCATTGAACGAAAAAATCAGGCCGCCAGCTGATACGGCAGACCGATATCGAAAGTACGCGGAGCAATATAACCATTGTTGCTTAGCAACGACTCTACAGTCCGCTCGCTAACTTCGAAATGCGAGGCGGCTTCTTCAATCGCGGACTCGGAAAAATCTCCATTCAGGAAGTTGGCTAGTGATTTGATCGGGCACAGGAATTCTGCGGCGAATGCGCGCTGATACTTCTGCCGAGAAGTTGCGAGATCTGTCGACGCTAACCAGCGAATCGAGGCTGACTCGTCACCTACGTTTACGTAATCGCCTAAGAATCTGGAGAACTCGAATCGCTTGGCAATTGGGTGCGGCTTTCGCGGAACGAACTTCAGATTTCCGTTCGGTGTTGGCACAGCCAGGCCAACTTTGTGGCGGGTTGGCGACATCCATTCCTTGACGGCTTGGACCCTTAAGCCAAGCAAACCGTAGAGGGTCGCATCGTCGATCGGTGTCTCGCCGATATGCAAATGTCTACGAAGACTTCTGGCGGCTTCAACGGCACGCTGCCAAGGTAGCCCAGCGGTTTGCGCTTCCCGGACGGCTGATACGGCCGCATCGGGTATGCCATGCAATCCCTCGGCGGCGGCCAACTTCGAGATCTCACCAAGAGCTGCACCACTAGCTCTCCTTCCGAATATCGGGGTAAGTTCCGACAACGCTGGGGCTCCCATGTGCGACTCTAGCTTCAATGCCTCGTCCATGATCAGTTTCGGGCACTCTTGGGGGTCATAACCCATTTGCGCCTCGATACGCCTTTCCCTTGCGATTTCAGGGGCTGCACGGTCTTCTTGCACGAGACCCCACAGCTTCTTCAGATCAGTGGCTGGATAGTCCATCGCGTGAAGGCGGTTCAAGACCCCATTAACGAATTCGTCCGCTGCCATCTGGAAGTCTGACAATGTCACTGTGCGAGGTATCGGCAATCCCGCAAGGTATCGAACGGATTGGCGGCTACCGGGACGCGAAGGAACGGCCCAGATATGTATAGCCTCCCCATCAGATGCAAAAACCACTTGGGGCCACACAAATCCATGATTTGCGGCTCCCATCTCGTGGCCCATGCGCCAGTCGAGCGATGGTGACACTCTCTGATTTGGTAACGGCTCGTAACTCAGCCGCCACCAAGACCCAGCCAGCCATAGCGCCAGCGGATACGCGGACACTAGTACGCTGTTGCGTACGGTTCTCGACCAAACGTCTTCATTTTGTGTGAGACTCAAGTCGCCAACACGCATCGTCAGCTGCGCCACGGTCGCGCGCAATTCGGGCGAGTCCTGTCCGGCCGTAAGCCAATCACAAATGAACTCGATGTCAGACATCGGCATTCTTCCATCTACGAAGTATCTCTGATGCTAGCGGATCGCTTTCGGGCATCGGGTAACCGTGGTAGGTGCCAAGTTCGGAATTCTCAAGTTGCGCTTCCACCGGTTTGCCATCTCCAGTAACCGACCAGATGTTCTTTGGCCACTCGCCATCAAATCGATCACTAACCAACCCCTTGCCAAGCCCGCTCTTCAGCAGTTTTAGCGCGTCTCGCTGCTGGAAAATGTCGACATCGTCGCAAAGCGATTTCCCGAGTCTGGGGCTTGAGGGTGGTGTCAGACTAAAGTCTCCCGGATTTTTCTTATGCTCCGGGTTGCCCCCGTATTTGACCTTCTTCGCCAACTGTGTCAACTTCAAGACGTCACAGTCTTCCAACATCTTGAGTCGGCGCTTCTGGTTGAACTGATTGTATCGATGCTTCATTCGGAATGCC
>JANXYG010000062.1 GCA_025350245.1 Betaproteobacteria bacterium | reverse complement strand
CGATGACGTGGGTCGTGGCGGCACCAGCCGCCGGGGTCGAGCAGTTTTCCCCACAAGGTGAGGTCAAGGGGGTGCGCCAGGTACAGGCGCGGTTCTCCACGCCCATGGTGCCGTTCGGTGATCCGCTGCTGCTGGAGCCGTTCGAGATCGATTGTGCGGTAGCCGGTACCGGGCGCTGGGCGGACGCCCGCAACTGGGTGTTCGATTTCGAGCGGGATCTGCCGGCCGGCGTGAACTGCCGGTTCGCATTGCGGGCCGGCGTCGCCGATCTGGCCGGTGCCGACGTTGCCGCGGCCGGGTTCGGCTTCAGCACCGGTGGACCGTCGGTGCGCCAGTCGCTGCCATGGGAGGGCAGCGAGTCGATCGACGAGAACCAGATCTTCATCCTGGGGTTGGATGCGCCAGCGACCCCGGAATCGATTGCCGAGCACGCCTGGTGCGACGTCACGGGCCGGTCGGAGCGGATTTCGGTGCGCCTCGCGAGCGCCGCCGAGCGCAAGACAATCCTCGACAAGCGTGCCGATTTCCTCGACCAGTTCGGCGCGACGCTGGCGCGCGGGTCAGCCGAAGACAAGGCCCTGCGCGCCCGTGACTACGACCGGTTGCCGATCACGCTGCTGGCGTGCCGATCGCGGCTGCCCAATGGCGCCGAGGTCCGGTTGGTGTGGGGCAAGGGTATTGCCACCACGTCGGGTGTCGCGACCGCCGCGGATCAGACGCTCGCGTTCCGGGTGCGTCCCGCGTTCATCGCACGCTTCGGCTGCGAGCGCGTGAATGCCAAGGCCGATTGCATCCCGGTGCTGCCGGTCCGCCTCGGGTTCTCGGCGCCGGTGGCGGTAGCGCTGGCCGAGCGCGTGCAGATCAGGGGTCCTGACGGACGGGTCTGGAAAGCCCGCATCGACGACAACTCGCGTCGTTCCGGATTCGTCGATGGCGTGAGCTTCGCAGCGCCGCTGCCCGAGCGGACAACGTTGATCCTGAGCGTGCCCGATGGCCTGACCGACGATGCGGGCAGGACGCTGGTCAATGCCAATCGCTTCCCGCTCGCGATCAAGACCGATGCGTCGCCGCCACTGGCGAAATTCGCGGCACGCTTCGGCATTATCGAGGCGGGCCCTGACGCGGCATTGCCGATCACGCTGCGCAACGTCGAGAAATCCCTGGCGGGCGCGCAGCTGGCGCTGACCGGCGATGCCGCGCCCGCCGCCGGGCTCGACGCGCGCCTGTTGCGGGTGCAGTCGCCGGGTGATGTGCTCGACTGGCTGCGCCGTCTCGACGCTGCGGAGGCGAAATGGGGCGAGGGCGGTTACACCAGTTCCAGCGTGTTCGGCAGCGGCGACGCCGTGCGTCGCTTCACCGTGCCGCGAGCCGGGAGCGGTCACGAGTTCGAGGTGGTCGGCATCCCGTTTTCGCGTCCGGGGTTCTATATCGTCGAAGTGGTCAGTCCGCGTTTGGGCAAGGCTCTGCTGAAGGACGCCAAGCCCTACTACGTCTCGGCCGGTGCGCTGGTGACCAACCTCGCTGTCCACTTCAAGTGGGGCCGCGAGACGTCGCTCGTCTGGGTCACGACGCTGGATCGGGGCGAGCCCGCTGCTGGTGCCGACGTGATGGTCCAGGACTGTGGCGGTCGTATGCTCTTCCGTGGAAAAACCGACCGCGCCGGCATCGCCCGCATCGCGAAGGCCCTGCCCGAGCGCGACCAACTGCCCGGATGCCGCAACGAGTACGACCGGGAACTCTTCGTCGCCGCCCGCGCCGGCGCCGATGCGAGCTTCGCCTTCTCCGACTGGAACGATGGTATCGCTCCCTGGCGTTTCAACGTGCGCACGGCAACCCCCGCCAGTGCCGTTCTAGCGACCACGGTGCTCGATCGCTCGCTGGTGCGGGCCGGCGACACGGTCGGCATGAAGCACATCGTTCGGCGTCACACGGTAGCGGGCTTCCGGATGGCTAACGCCACAGCGCTTGCGGCGCGCGCGGTGGTGCGCCATGACGGCAACGGCCAGCAATGGGACCTTCCTCTGCGCTGGGACACGGCCGCGGGAGTTGCCGAATCGTCGTTCACGGTCCCGAAGGACGCGAAGACCGGCACTTACAGCATCACGCTGGCGGCGGCACGCAAGAAACAGGGCGACGAAGCCTATGTCGAAGGCGCGCGGTCGGGCACCTTCCGGGTCGAGGAGTTTCGCGTGCCGGCGCTGCGTGCCCAGGTGGCGGGCCCGGCGCGTCCGCTGGTCGCGGCCACCGAAGCGCAGATCGGCGTGCAGCTTTCCTACCTGTCCGGTGGCGGTGCCGGCAATCAGCGGGTGAAGGTGCGGTCGATGCTGCAGCCTCGCGGTATCGCGTTCCCGGGCTACGACGGCTTTCGTTTCGGCGGTGGCGATGTGCGCGAAGGCGTGGTCGAGGAGTCGCCCCGCGGCTGGAGCGAAGCCTCGGAATCGGAGGCAGGCGAGCAACCGGCTGGTCCTGCGTCCGCCGCCGGTGCGCAGCGCACGCAGGACATCACGCTCGACGGCGGCGGTGCGGCCCGCGTGGTCATCGGCAATCTGCCGGCGTCGGCGTTGCCGCGCGATCTGGTTGCCGAACTCGAATACAACGATCCGAGCGGCCAGATC
>JANXYG010000037.1 GCA_025350245.1 Betaproteobacteria bacterium | reverse complement strand
GTTATTGGCGCCCGTATAGTCGCTCTCGATGTAAACACCCGCGTTCGAATTGTTCTGGATCAGGCTGTTGCTGATGCTGATCCGGTCCGAGTCTGCCGCGTTCACCGCACCCACGCCGTAATACCCGCCCCGGATCACCAGATGATCGAGCGTCACGTCGTCCGCCCCGGTGAACTCGAACACCCGCGTGCTGCCCGCGATGTTGGCGCGATCGAGGATGGTCTTGTCTGCATCGACGACGCCGCGGATCGTGACCCCGGAGTCCTGCGCCGCGACCAGGATGTTGGCGCCCAGCACGTAGGTGCCGGCATCCACCAGGATGACGTCGCCGACACCCAGGTCGTAGGTGTCGAGCACATCGCGGATCGAGGCCTTGGGCCGGTCCGCGGACAAGCCGTCGTTGACGACCGAGCCCACTGCCGACGTGTATTCGTCCCCGGTGGTCGAGTCGTCGTTGACGTAGTAGAAGGTGATCGGCGCGATCACCTCGAACGTGGCGTCGGCGGTGTCGGCAATCGCTGGCGTCCCCACCGAGGTGATGCGCAGGTTGTATACGCCGGGGTTGAACGTCGCCCCGTCGACGTTCCACGCATACGTGCCATCGTTGACCTCGTTGGCCGACAGGGTCACGAAGGCGCCACCGGTATCGGGCCCGGAATAGGCGATATCGACGTTGCCGGTGAAGCCGGCGCTGCGCCAGTTGATGGCGACGGTGCGGTTCTGCGGCAGGCGTTCGCCGCCGTTGGGCGTGAGGATGTTGATGTACTGCGTGGGGCTCTTCGAGGCGAGCGCCGAGTTGCCGTCGGCACCCACGTTGATGTAGCCGCCGTTCGGCGCGGGTTCGAGCGCGAACGAATCGCTGGCACGGCCGCGGTCGATGCCGGGCGACTGCACGCCGTCGATGGTCTCGACTCTCGCCGCCACCACCGGCCGGCCGGTGATCGGGTCACGCACCGGCGCGAGCGAACCGCCGTGGAACGAGCCGTACAGGCTCTGGAGATGGAAGTCGTCGTTACGCCCGTCGTTGGCGAGGCTGATGAAACCGAGCAGATTGTCGGCGCCGTCGAAATCGACGAAGCGCGGATCGGTGGCCAGGCTGTTGGCATCGGTGAACGAGCCGCTGCGCCACGAGGCAAGCGTGGGCCGGGCAATGCCCTGCCACAGCCCGACCTGGCCGGTGCCGGTGGGGTAGAACAGGTTGTAGTCGGACTGGAAGCCCGCCTGGCTGTTGGCGGATACCGACAGTGCATAGGTGTCGCCACTCGAGAGGATATTGTTGAACACCCGCACGCCGCCGGAGCCATCGATGCGCAACGCCTCCCCGGTGGGCTGGTAGATGGTGTTGTTGGTGAACTCGTTGGGGCTGCCGTCGCTGCCCGCGAGAGCAACCGTCACGCCGCGCTGCTGATTGGCGTAGACGAGGTTGTTGCGGAACACGTTGCCGCCGTAGCCGCTCATGCGCACGCCGGCGCTGTAGATGTTCGACGCCGTGCCGTTGGAGTACACCACGTTGCCGGTCAGCGTCGATTGCCACGAATCGATACCGGACAGGCTGTTGGCGTAGACGCGGTTGTTCTCGATCGTCGATGAATTGACGTCGATGCCGATGACGTTCTGGAACGACAGGTTCGATGTCGCCCGGGCGCCGCCGTAGATCTGGAACCCACGGGCGTAGGTGTTGCCGGTCTGGTTCCAGGCCGCATTGCCGGCGATCTGGACGCCGGTGCCCGAGGCGTAGAAACCACCGATGGCGTTGTCGTGCGACAGATTGCCGCGCCCCAGCGAAAGGTCGGTGTCGCCGACCAGCGCGGTGGTACCGGCGCCGTTGCTGATCTGGAAGCCGACGTTGTTGCCGAAGGCTTCGTTGCGGCGGAAGCGCGATTCGCCCGGATTGGTGAAATCGAAACCGGTCTGCTGGTTGTTGCGGGCGATATTGTTCTCGACCACGCCGGGGGTGACGCCGGCAACGCCGATGGTGCCGCTGACGGTGATGCCGTAGCGGTTGCCGTAGGCGAGCGAATCGCTCAGCCCGCCGATCGGACCGTCGATGACGATGCCGTACCCATTCGGGTTGTCGTAGGAAGTGAGATGCGAGAACGACGCGAACGGGGCGTTGGTGTCGATGTTGATGCCATCGACCAGATGGCCATAGGCGGTGAGGTACGACGCCGAGAAGCTGTCGGCATTGTTGTAGACGTACAAGCCGCGATTGGCATTGGCGAGCGTCAGGTGATCGATGGTGACGAAGTCGGCATCGTTGATCTCGATCAGCGCCTTGGTGCGATTGCCCGGAATCGCGGGCAGCAAGCGCGCGATACGGCTGGCGTCGAGCGGCCCGGTGATGCTGAAGCCTTCGTCCAGGCCCAGCCCCATGTCGGTCGAACCGGAAATGGTCGCCGTGTCGATCAGCGGGTAGTCGCCGGTATCCACGCGCAGCACCGAACCGGCGTCGAGCGTGTACGCGCGCAGCACGTTGACCGGGTTGGGCTTGGGCGCGGTGGCGAGCTTGCCGGTGTTGCGGTTCGAACCCACGGCGCCGGGCGTGAACTCGTCACCGCTGTTCGAAGCGTCGTCGACCCAGTAGTTCTTGCCGTTCTCGGGAACCTTGAAGGTTTCCTGAGCGCGGTCGATGACTTCGGGCGCGTCCACCAGCGACACCTGGATGCGCAGCCCGTAGGTGCCGTAGTCGATGCCACCGGTCTCGGGAATCCAGATGAAGGCGCCGTCATCGGGCGTCGACGCGGCGATCGTGGTGACCAGTTCCGGGCCGTTGGCGGTGTCGCGCAGCAGATCGATACGCACCGCCGAGAACGTCGTGTTGTTGACGGTTTCCCAGCGGATGGTCAGCGGCTCCGCCTTCTCCCAGTCGGTGTACAGATCCGGGTAGCGCAGCATGATCTTGCGCTCGGTCGAGGCCGCGGGCTCGTGGGTGCCGAAACCGTAGGCGCCGCGATCCGGGACATAGGCTTCGGATACGACGGCGAGCGAGGCCTGGTCCACCCAGGCGTCGTTGGAGCCGGGATTGATCCGGTCGGCGGTGAAGCGATAGACCGCGAAGCGCGCGCCCACCGGGATGGCGGCGCGGCCACCCACCAGCTCCCAGCGATCGGACGCATCGAGCGCATTGACCGTCGCCACGGTGCCGGCGATCTCGACGTTCGAGCTGTTGTAGAACCGGACCGTCAGGATGCCCTTGTCACTCGGATTCTCGGCCAGCGTGCGGACGCGACCGCTGAAAATCACATCGAGATTGCCGGCGTCGAGCTGCGCCGTGGAGTAGCCGGCGGTGATCAGATTGACGGTCTGCTCGGCAAAGCCGTCTTCGGTGTTGCCGGCGCTGTAGAAGTTGCCACCTTCATAGGCGGCCGGCGATCCGCTCTTCACCGCCGAACCCGGACTCGTGGCCCAGCCGGTCAGGCCGTTCTCGAACCCCGAATTGAGCAGCAGATTGGTGTACAGCGAGGGCTGGGTCTGGTCGAGCGCCGCGTCGGCGCCTTCGATGTCGGGGCTGGTGAAGCGCAGGCCCGCGACCGTGCCGTTGATGCGATAGTCGTCGGCCTCGGCATCGGCGAAGCGCGGCTCCGACCACAGCGGGTTGACCACAGTGGCGCCGGTGGAGTGCAGGTCGAAGCGGGCGATGTCGGCCTGCCAGTCGAGCACATCGGTGAAATCGCGGGTCCAGTAGCCGACCCGGCCGGCGCCGCTCGCGTAGAGGTTGTTGTAGTCGCTGAAGAACCCCGACTGCGAATCGTTGGCCACGTAGATGTCGTAGCCGCTTTGCGCCCAGAGGATGTTGCCGCGCACCTCGGCCTCGGAAGCGCCGTTGACGACACGGATGTTGTCGCCTTGCGGTGCGTAGAAGGTGTTCTGGTAAACGCGCACGTCGCTCACACCGGCGATGCGCAGCGCGACATCGGTGTTGCGGTAGAACAGGTTGTGCCAGACGCGCTGTTCGCTCGTGGCATCGAGACCCACGACGTTGCGCGCGATGCGGCTGTATTGCACGGTGCCGGTGAAGGCGCCGATGCCGGTCTGGTTGCCCTCGATCACGTTGGCGAGATCGAGGGTGGTACCGCCGATGGTGCCGACGCCGGCGACCCCGGTGGTGTTGTTCGCGACCCGCTGGCTCTGGATCTCGGCGTTGACCAACAGCACGCCGGTGGTGTTGCCGGTGATGTTGTTCTGGCCGGCGCCCGCCGCAAAGCCAAGCGCGCCCGCACCCGAGACCATGGTGCGCACGCCGATGGTGCTGCCGGTGATGGTGTTGCCGGTCAGCGCGGCGGCCGTGTCGTACCTCACGCCGATGTTCGTGCCGCCGATGGTGTTGCCCGAGATCGGACCGGTGAACAGCGCCGTCAGATCGAGACCGATATCGCCGGCCGCGATGGTGTTGCCGCGGATCGTGCCGCTGGCGGCAACGCCGACCCGGATGCCGACGCCCGCATTGAACGTGTTGTCCCGGATCAGCAGGCCGCTGGCACCGGCGCCGCCGCCGCTGGCTTCGATATCGACGCCGAAGGCGCCGCTCACGGTGTTGCGTTCGATGGCCGCACCGGTGACCGCGCCATCGAGCACGATCGACCCGCCGATCGCGTTGTTCACCAGTTGGGTATTGCTGCCGCCGGCCAGCGTGACGCCGCCCACGACGATCGACTCGGTAAGCGTGAAACGTGCGGCGCCCGCCACCGCAACCGCGCCATCGATGGCCAGGCGCTGCAGCACGACGTCGCTCGCACCCGCGGCAAGCGAGATGCTGCCTGAGACCACGGCCCCCGGAGCGCCGACGATGGCGACACCGGCGTCGCCGGCAGCGATCGCGATGTCGCCGACATGGCGCCCCTTGACGATGACGACATCGCCCGCGCCGAGGTCGTTCAGTGCCAGCACATCGGCGAGCGACGTGCCGCCGACGGCATCGGCAACGAAGGTGCGGGTGAAGTTGAGCGCGTTGCCACGGACGTAGATTTCCGGCGTGCCGGAGATGGCGTCCTGCCAGATCGCGTAGGTGCGACCGGTGCTGTCGGTGGTGACGGCGAGGTCCTGTGCCCGGCCGTCGGTCCGGCTGATGCCGCCGGGCAACAGGTCGCCGGTGACTTCCTCGACGAATGCGCTGCCGTTGAACTTGACCGCGTAGAGGTCGGTGTTGCCCTGGTCGAGCGGGGTGCGGATCCAGAGCAACCGCACCTGGCCGCCGCCACTGCCGAGCTGCGGCGTGGCCGGGCGTTCGGGCGTACCGAAGATGCCCTTGACCGCCGGTGCCGCGGCGCCGGCATACTGGACCGCGACGATCGCGGCGCCCTGGTCGGAGAAGGTCTGCCAGGCGGCGAACAGATTGCCGCCGCTGTAGGCGAGCGTCGGTTGCGCGTTGTCGCCGATGGTGCCTTCGAGCGCCGTTTCGGCACTGCCACTGACCCCGTTACCCGAACCGGAACCCGACTTCTCGTTCCAGGTGCTGCCGCTGTACTCGCGCAGGTAGGCCTGGCGCACGCCGCCCGGGCCGGACGCCTGCACCCACGCCACCGCGACCTTGGTGCCGTCGGTGGTGACGGCAAGATCCTCGACATCGCCTGCTGCGGTGGCGCCGACGCCCGCGAGCGCGCCGGCGATACCAGTGCCGCTGGCGCCGCCGGTGCCGAATTCCTGCCAGCTGCCACCGGTGAAGATACGGGCGTACACATGCTTGGCATCGGCCGGCCCATCGAGCCAGACCAAGACCGGCCCACCGTTGGTCATCACTACATGGGCATCGTCGGCCAGGCCGGACGCGGAGATCCCGCCCGCCGACAGCGAATTGCCGTAGGCCACCCAGCCGCCGGCACCGCCGTTGGCAGCAGGATCGAAATGCGCCACCCGAATGTCGTGTGCGCCGGCGATCGTTTCCTCGGTCCAAGCCACCACCGGTTGGCCGGCGGCATCGACTGCGACACTCGCCGCGTACGACGGGGCATCGGTGCGGCTCACGCCGCCGGCGCTCGCGCTGCCGCCGAGCTGTGACCAGCCATTGGCGTCGTGGCGCGCGACATAGATCTCGGGATTGCCGTCGCGCGTGTCGGTCCAGGCGACGAACGTGGCGGTCGCGCTCGACGCCGCATCGGGCTCGCGCGACAGGCCGGGGTCGCCGCTCAGGCCGAAGCCGCGCGCCGAACCGCCCAGGTCGCTCCAACGTCCGCGTTGATCGACGCTGTCGGGCAAAGTCGCCGCTTCACGCGTGTTGGTGTAGTCGATCGCGTGCAACGTCGGCGCCGCGGTCGCCACAGGAGCCACGAAGCTCGAGGTGTCGCCCGCATCGCCGAAATCGATCACGTTGCCGGTGCCGCCGCTCGCTTCGGTCTGGTTGAACCCGGCCGTGCCTTCGATCAGGTCATCGCCGCCTTCGCCGAACACCAGGTCGTTGCCGCCCTGGCCGTACAGCTTGTCGCCACCCGAACCGGCCTCGCCGAGGCCGGTGCCGAAGTCGCCGTAGAGGTAGTCGACCGTGTTGTCGTCGCCGGCACTGCTCTGCGCGAAACCGTAGATCACATCGTTGCCGGCCCCGCCAACCAGTACGTCCGACCCCGCGCCACCCTCGATCAGGTCGTCGCCCGCGCCGCCTTCGACGGTGTCCTGACCCGTGCCGCCGTCGATCGAGTCGTTGCCCGCATAGCCCCGGATCCAGTCGTTGCCGCCGTCGCCGCGGATCACGTCGGCACCGTCGTCGGCGCCGTACAGCAGATCGTCGCCTTCGCCGCCTTCGATGGTGTTCAGGCCGAACCCGCCGCGTACCACGTCATCGCCGGCGCCACCGTACAGGCTGTCGTTGCCGTATCCACCGTCGATCAGGTCGTTACCACCGTTGCCGTAGGCGATGTCATCGCCCCATTCGCCGTAGATGAAGTCACGGGCGTTGTCGTCGCCGGCATCGGTCACGTCGTGGCCGTAGAGGATGTCGTTGCCGAGATTGCCGTAGATAGTGTCGCTGCCAGCGCCGCCGCGGATGCGATCGCCACCGAGTCCGCCGTCGATCCAGTCGTTGCCGCCGCCGCCGGCGATGTCGTCCGCGCCGCCCAGGCCGTAGATAACGTCGTTGCCCTCGCCGCCGTCGATGACGTCGCCGAAGCGCACCCCATCGAGGAAGTTCGGATCGGTGTCGGCGCCGTCCTCGGAACCGAAGATGGAGTCGTTGCCGGCGCCGCCGCGCAGCACATCGCCGATGCCAGCATCGCCGGTGATCAAATCGTTGCCGTCGCCACCGTCGATGTCGTCCGCGCCGTCGCCGCCGTAGAGCTTGTCGTCCTGCGTGCCGCCCTTCATCGTGTCGTTGCCGCGGCGGCCGTAGCCGGTGACCGCGATCACCATGGCCGAAGCGTCGAGCAGGTCGGCATCGTCGTCGCCGCTCATCTCGATCGGGCCGCCGGTCACGCTGCCGCCGAGCAGCAGACTGCCGCCCACGCCGACATCGGCATTGCGAAAATCGACCGCGAAGAACAGCCGGTCGCGCGCCGCGAGAATGCCGGCGATGTCGATCGAATCGCCGGCATCGAGGGTGATGGAGCCGAGCCCCGCGAGCACCGAATCGCCGCTGCCAACGATGATGTCCTCATTGGTCGCGAGCGAATCGACCGTGGTCAGGCGCACCTGCCCGTTACGCGCGTTGACCGTGCCCACCGCGAGCCCGCCGCTGGTTTCGGTCAGGTAGACATCGACGGCGGCATCGGCGAAGACCTTGCCCGCACCCGAGAACGCCGAATCGATCTCGAGGTCGTTCAGGTGCGTGCCGATCCAGCCGCTCACGGCGGCCAACGTGATCTTGCGACCGGTGACATCCACGCCGACGTCGCCCAGCGCGTCGACGATCGACACTGGCGCGGTCAGGGTCACATTGCCGATGGTCGAAACGATGCTGCCCACCCGCATGTCGCCGTCGAGTTCGACGAGCACGATGTCGCCGTTGGTGAAGACGTCGATGTACCCGTTGCCGGTGATGTCGGTGTTGCCGACGATATCCATGCGCGTGGTCTGGAAGTTCGCCGTGACCAGGATGTTGCCGCCGGCCTTGATCTTCTCGAACACCGTCAGGCTGTTTTCGAGCGTGGTGCCGGCACCGAAGATGCTGATCGGCGGCACGAACACCGGGCCGCCGCCATCGGGTTTGTAATGATCGACGTAGGTGTTGGTCACCGGTAGCCCCGACCCGGGCACGATGACATTGATGGTCGGTCGCGACTCCGTGACGTTGGTGAGGAATCCGCTCGGCCCCGGCCCGAGATGGGTCTGGTCCATGGTGGCCAGCAGCAGCACGTCGGCATCGCCGCCGGTGTCGATGATGCCGATGTTGAGCGTGAACGGCGCGGCACCCGGTTCGCGATCGAGGCCGCGCAGCCGCAGGTAGGCATCGCCGCCGGCCTTGGCGTCGAGACGGGTCGGACGAAGGACGCTTTGCACCAGCTCGATCGACAGGCGCTTCGGTCCGACCAGGATGTTGGTCGCGTCCTCGCCGATGTCGTGCGCGGCCCGCAGATCGACGGTGTTGGACCGGATCAGGCCTGCACCGGTTTCGCGGATGTCCGCGAGCTGGTTGTTGATCAGCGTCGAGCCGATCGGGTTGTCGATCAGGCCGTTGAGGAGGATGTCCGGCTGGCCGATCACGCCGAGGTTCTGGATCTCGATGCGCGTCGGGCCATAGGCGTGGGCAATGTCGAAACGGAAGGCATTGTCGTCGGCTTCGACCTTGATCTCGGCCTGCCCGGTCTCGTCGAACGGATCGATGTTGTTGACGACCAGATCCTTGGCTGAAAGATTGGTGAGCTCGACCGATTCCCACGAGTGACGAACGATCACCGTGCCCTGGGTGCCGTCGATCTTGCCCTGGAAGCCACCCGGCACCGGCCCACCGGTCGGATAGGTCGCGGCGTTGACCGCGAACCGCGCGGTGCCGACATTGCCGTTGTTGGACATGTCGCCGACGATGATCTGCGTCGGCGTGCTGGTTGCCGTCACCCCCTTCTGGATCGTGATGTTGCCGGCGGCGTCGACCAGCAGCTTCGGCGTGGGTGCCGACAGCAGCACGGTGTCGGCGTCCCAGGTGATGTACCGGGCCCAGTCGCTGTCGCCGATGCCGTGCGGGTGTTCGTGCTCGACCACGAGGCTGATATCGGGCGAGTCGGCCACCGGGTGCGCGATCGGCACCGGGTTGTCGACCTCGCCCAGGACCAGCACGGATTTGGACGCCAGCACTGCGTCGGGCTCGCCGATCACTCGCGACAGCACGCGCTGCAGGGCGTACGCGGTGGCCGTTGTGGCGCCAGCAGCGCCGCCACCCCACGAGTAGGTCTGCGCCTCGACGTTCAGGCCGTCGTGATTGGCGACGATGTTGGCGCTCTCGACCCCCGTTACCTGTGATCCGGTTTCGAGGCGCGTCGTTGCGATGGTGTTGACGATCGAGATGCCGATGGCTTCGGGATCGACCCCGAGCCCACCGGCCGCGGCATGCGACCTGGTGAACAGATTGGTGTCGTTCACGCTGGAGGTGAGCGTGGCGGTGCGCTCGGCGCGCACGAACGCGTTGGGGCCGATATCGACCGTGATCGGCTGCTGCGGAACCGCCGAGGTGAACGGCAGACCGATCGTGTAGATCGCCTGCGCCGTGCCGCCGCCGATCAGCGCGCCGCCGGACGCAGTCGCGAACGCGTTGCCCTGGGCGCCGGCCTGCGCGAGCATGTTCACATCGCGCTTGGCATGCACCGAAGCACCATTGCCGACCGCGACCGTGGTCAGCGGGAGCGCCGAGATCGTGGTGTAGGCACCGCTGGACGAGTAGAACGCAGACACCGCGCCGGCGCGCGTCTTGCCGGTCGCGGCGTGACGGCTCTCGGCATCGATGTTGACGTCGGCCCCCGACTCGATCGTCGATCCGTCGCCGACCGTGGCCGTGGTGATGTTGTTGAAGGTGATATTGGTATTCGAGGTGCCGAGGCCGGCGAGGAAGGCGCCGGACGAGGTGCCGGCGTCGCCCGAGCCATTGGTGTAAGCCTGCGCCAGCAGCGATACGTTGCCGCCAGCGGTGAACCGGGCGCCGACGCCGGTATCGGCCGTGACCGTCGGGTTGACGGTGACATTGGCATCGGCGCCGCCGCTCGCGATGCCAATCGAGTAGTTGGCGCCGATCGCGTTCGCGGTCGAGATGCCGTCGCCGGCGGCGCCGTCGACCTGGCCGATGATGCCGCCGGCACCCAGCAGCCGCTGCACGCCCGACCCGACGCTGGTGATGTCGAAAGCCAGCCAGTGCTGGCCGGACGCGCCGGCGCCATCGATCTCGATGCCTTCGGTGCCGATGTGGTGGGTGCCGCCGGCGCCGGTGGCATTGATGTCGATCGCCACACCGCCCGACGTGGCGGCGAGCGTGAAGCTGTTGGCATCGATGCGCTTCACGTAATAGGTACGTCCATCGAGCAGTCCGTCGATCGACTTCTCGGTTGTCTTCTGGAGGGTGTGTCGGGTGAGGCTGGCCGCCGCCGGCGTGGTCAGGTCGACAAAGACGCTGTTGGCCAGATTCGCCGCGCTGGTGGCAAGCTTGATCCTGGTGCCGTCGATGCGTTTCACGAAGTAGGTGGCGTTCGTGACCAACCCGCCCAGCGACACGGCAGGTTGGTTGGTCGGCTTCTCGATGACGACATCCTCGGCCCGGTATACGACCTGGTCGCCATCGCTGAAGGCGTGCGGTTGCCCGCTGGTCCCGACCACGATCTCGTCGGTCGCCTCGCTCACCGAGGAACTGAAGAACTCCGCGCGCTTCGGCCCGCGATAGGTGACCGCCTGGCTGTTGGCGAAACCGTGACCATTGAGAGTGATGACATCGGTCGTGTTGTCCGCCGCCGAGACCGCATTGAACGCGGTGGTGGCAGCCGTTGCAGCGGCCGCGCTGACGGCGAGCTTGATGGTGCGATCGTCGATGACGCGCACGTAGACGCTCTGGCCGAAGGTCAGGCCGCCGATCGAAGGCGAACCGTCGATGGTGTGACCGTAGATCAGCCGCTCGCCGTTGCGCAGGTTGTGCGGCGTATCGAAGTGGATGACGTCGAGTGCCGCATCGACGTTCGGGGCCAGGAACGGCTCGCCGAGCTTCACGGACGCGTCGCCGGTCGCGATCACGCCATAGCCGCGGTTGTCCTCGAGGCCACCGATGAGCGGATTGCCATTGGCGGCGTAGGTCACGCGGTCGCCGGTGACCAGACCGTGCTTGGCGTTGAAGGCGATCTGGTCGAGCGCCGTGCTCACCAACGTGGCGGCATCGAAGGTGCCGTCGGTCACGGTGGCGGCGCGACCGTGGGTCGCGCCCATCGTGATGGTGCCGCCGGCGGTCAGCACCGTGGGCTTGGCAGCGGTGGAATTGACCAGAGCAGAAACGGTCGGGTTGACCGTCGAGGTGCCATCGAGGCCACCGAAGGAACCGAGCAGGCCGAAGCTCGCACCGATCACCGTTGCCGCGGCGTCGGTCAGCGCATCCGCCGTGATCGAGATGTTGCCGCCGACGTTGATGTTGCCGCCGGCACCGACCGTCGACTTGACCGACGAGTTGATCGTGGCGTTGACAATCGAGAAGCGAATGGCGGCGATCAGCGCGAGGTCGGTGGTTTCGCCCTTGGAGTGCGCCCGGTCCACCCCGGCAGACTCCACCGTGAGGCCGGCAACATTCATGGTCACGTCGTCGCCAACGGCGGCGTTGATCACGCCGGAGGCCGTCGAGGTGGTGTCGAGCAGGCCGACGCCGATCGCGCTGAAGCTGAAGCTGTTGCCCTCCGATTCGGCGTCGTTGTAGCCGGCACCGCGGACCGTCACATGACCACCCTGGATCGACGCGCCGTTGTTGATACGTCCCGAGGCCGAGCCGGTTGACACCGCATCGACCACGCTCACGCCGATGCTGACGAGACCGATGCTCGGGGCCTCGGCCATTGCGCGCGCGCGGCGATCGCGCGGCGCGAAGGTGTTGGGATCGACGTTGTGCGACGCGACCACGGTCACGTCGCCGCCGGCCCGGATGGAACCACCCAGGGTGGCGTCGGTTTGCGGCGCGACCGTGGCCTTGGCCACGCTGGCGCCGGTTGCCGACAACAGACCGACGTTGAGCGCGAACATCTCCGCCGTGGCATCGTGGCTGGTGTCCGCCAGGACCTTGACGTTGCCGCTCACGTCGATGCGCGAACCGTCGCCGATCGCGGCGCGCACTTCGGGCGTGACCTTGGCGATGGCGAAATTGAACGCGTTGCTGGCGGCACCGCCGGCCAGGGCAAACACCTGCTGGTCGGCGTCGGCCACCGACGTGGCGGTGACGGCAACGCCGCCGACCGTGCCGGTGCCCTGGCCGATGTCGACGTTGTTGCCGATGAAGGCCTGGGTTTCCGGGCTGGTGTCGTTCTCGATCGACACCCTGCTGAACGACGCGCCGATGGCGATCGCGCCAATGGTGATCTGGCCGGTGAAGGCGGTGATGTTCTGCCGGTTGTTGGCATCCACCACCACCAGCGACGCGCTCAGGATGCTCGAGCCGTCGCCGATGAAGGCGCTGGAAGTGCTGCGATCGCTGACGATCGAGACCGCGGCGCCGATGCCGGCGATCCCGCCCTGGCTCGCGAGCGCCTTCTGGTTGGCTTGCTCGTCGAGCGACGAGCGCACCACCAGTTGCCCGCCCGCCGAGAGTTCACCGGACGCCGATGCACGGGCGTTGTCGGCGAGACTGAGCACGCCGACCGACACGCCGATGCCGACCCAGCCGCCGGCGATGCCGCCGAGCACGACCTTCACCTCGTCCTTCTCGTGCGCTTCGACATGGATGTCACCGCCGGCATGGATCACGGCGCCGCCCTGGATCACGGCCTCGGTGCCCAGGGTCCCGGCGGTGCTGTTCACCGCATTGGTGATGTCGTTGCCCTTCGGGGCCTTGGTGTTGATCGAGGTCGAGGCACCCTGCATGCCGGCGCCCATGCGCTTGGTGTTGCTCTGGCGGGTGTCGGCGGTGTTGCCGTCGCTGTAACCGGCGAGCATGCCGCTCACCTCGCCGTGCGACTTGTTGGCGGTGTCACCGGACTGGCCGTCGACCGTGCGGCCGTTGCGCCCCTGGAGCGCGTTCTCCGACTGCCCCGAGTTGTTGGAGTAGTTCTTTTCCAGCGGCGCGCCGATCGACCACACCGAGATCGCGCCCTGGATGCCGACCAGGCCGCCGGCGCCGCTCACGGTGAAGCCGTCGATCGACTTGATCGAGACGGCATTCACCTCGACATCCTTGCGTGCCGTGACGACGGCACCCGACTGGATCGTGGCGCCGGTGTCGTTCTTGATGCTGCCCACGGTGACCGCGCCGCCGACACCGACGAAACCCGCGGCGATGGCGCCGGTCAGCGCGGTGCCGCGCACCTCGTTGGACGCCGTGACGTAAACGCTCTGCTCGCTCGCGGCGCCGGCATTGGCGTTGGTCTGGTTGATCAGTGCATTGCTGCCGATGAACGCATTGGTGTCCGAATCGATCACCGTGACGCCCACGGCACCGGCGACACCGACGAATCCGCCGCCGGCGGCAACCGTGATCTCGATGATGTTTTCGGTCGATTGCGCCTGTACCACCAGACCGTGAACGTCGCCGGCCCCGAAGCCGGTGGCGAGGCCGTCGCCACCCTGGTTGATGGTGCCGTCGAGCACGCCCGACACACCGGTCGCGCCGTTGCCGTCGGCGTCCACCCGCGCGCCATTGCCGATGAACGCGCGCGTTTCCTTGGTCAGGATCATCACGCCGACCGATGCGCCGACACCGACGAAGCCGCCGGCCGCGGCACCGGTGAAAGCGAACAAGTCGGTGTCGTCGGTGGCCCTGACGACGACGTCACCGCCGGCGTTCACGGCACTCCCGCCGCCGATGTAGGCGGTGGTCTGGTTGTTCATGTAAGGCACGCTGACCGCGCCAGCCGCGCCGACCCAGCCGCCGGCCAGGCCGCCGCCGATCGAAACCATGTCTTCGGTGGCCGTCGCCAGCACGGCGACATCGTCGAGCGCATTGACGGTCGCGCCGTTGCCGATGAAGGCCTCGGTGGTGCCGGTGACCACGGAGACGTCGACCGCGGGCGCAACGCCGACGAATCCACCCGCCACCGACCCCGCGAAGGTGAGGTGGTAGAAGTCGTTGCCGGCCGCGACCTTCACGCCCTGACCGGAGGACGCGAAGCTGGTGTCGGCATTCACGTGCGCGCCGGCCCCGATGTAGGCGCGGGTGGTGGTGTCGATGACATTCACGCCGGCCGAGATCGCCACGGCGACGGTGCCACCGGCCGCGCTGATCGACAGGGTCTCGATGTCGTCGCGGTTGGTGGCCGTGACCGCCACGCCACGGAACCCCGTGGCCATGTCGGGCGTCAGCGTGCGCTGCCCGGTGAAAGACGGATCGGTGGTCTCCTTCGAGCCGTCCTTGTTGCGATCGACCGCGGCGGCATCGGGAAGGCCCACCTCACCGTCGGCGGCCGTCGGCGCCGTGCCGGTACTGGGATCGATATTGCCGAGCTGGGCGTTGGTGGCCACGTAACTGATGCCGAACGTGCCGTTGTGCACGTCGACGCCGCTCTGCCCGTCGCCGGTAACACTGGCGCCATTGCCGATGAAGGCCTCGGTGGTCTTGGTGATGACCGACACGCCGACCGCAGCGCCGATCGCGGCGGTGCCGGCGCCACTGGCCGACCCCACCACGAGATCGATCTCGTTGCGGTCGTCGGCGGCGATCTCGACGGTACCTTGTCCATGCACGTTGCCCGCGCCGAGCGATGCCACGGCGTCGGCCGGGTCGTCGCCGATGAAGGCACGGGTGCTGAAATTGAACACGGGCACACCAGCGGCGCCTTGCACGCTGACCGTGCCAGCGCCGCCGGCGGCCGCCGCGACACCGGTGAAGTCCTCGTAGGAGTTGGCGCGCACGCGGATGTTGCCGTCCGAAAACGCCACGACGCCGGACCCCATGAAGGCCTCGGTGTCCTTGGTGACAACGTTGACGTTGGCGCTGGCGCCGATGCCGGCGGTGCCGCCGATGCCGATCGAACCGGACACCACGACCATGTCGGTCCGGTCGTGCGACGTGACGTTGATGCCGCCGCCCCGCGTGAACGGGCTGGCGGTGGCGGCATCAATGCTCGCGCCGTCGCCGATGAAAGCACGGGTGATTTCGTGCAGCACATTCACCACCGCCGAGCCGGCGACACCGGCCGAGCTCGATCCGCCGCCGGCGGCGGCGATCGTGACCAGGTTCTCGTACGAGTCCGCGTTGACGGTCAGGTTGCTGCCGCCCGCCGTTGCACCCTTGCCGACGTAGGCCTCGACGGTATCGGTATGGACCAGCGTGGTGTTCGCTATGCCGACACCCGCGCTGCTGCCGAACGACGCGCTCCCCGCCAGCAACGTGGCATCGAAGCCACCAGTGGCCTCGATGGTCACGCTGCCATTGGCATCGATGATGCCGCCGTTGCCGGCAACGCCGTCGAGATAGGCGCGGGTATTGGTGTTGTAGACCTGGACGGAGGCCGATCCAGCGACGCCGACCGAACTGCCGACGCCGATCGTGGCAGCGATCGAGAGCACCTTCTCGGTGGCGGCGGCGTCGATGGTGACGCTGCCGCCGGAATCGACATTGGCCCCGGCGCCGATGAAGGCGCGGGTGTCCTTGTTGACCACGGTGACGTCCAGCCCGGCACCGACGCCGACCCCCGACGATCCGACCGACACCCCGAGCGCACCGGCGCCGTTGGTGATGGTGGTGTGGTCGGTTGCGGTGACGGACACCGACTGGAACGCACTTTTCAGGAGATCCTGATTGACACGCGCGCCGTTGCCGATGCTGGCGTAGGTGTCGAGATTGAAGACGTTGACGATGACCGAGGCCGCCACGCCGGCACTGCCCGCGCTGGCGCCGGCCCCGGCCGCCGTCGCGGTCAATAGCGGATCATCGGCGGTCGACAGCAGCGGCAGATCGGCCTTGAGTGGCACGATGGTGGCGTCGGCGCTCACCGACATCGCGCCGCCGGCATTCGCATTGGCGTTGGCGCCGATGCCGGCGCGCGTGATGTTATCGACGAAATTGAGCGCGATCGCGGCGCCGACGCCGGCGTCGTTCTTGCCGATGCCCGCGGCGCCGGCAACGTTCTGGATGCCGAGCACGCTGCGCGCGCGCACGTCGAGCGCATTGGCGGCCGTCAACGTCGAGCCGGCGGCCGTGGTGACTTCATTGGTGACATTGACGACGTTGATGCCGACCGAGCCGGCCACCCCGACGTCCTTGCCGCCGCCCGCCGCGAGACCCCAGACGATGAACTCGTCGGTGGCGCCGGCGGGCGTGACGGCCGAAACGGTGATCGAGCCACCGGCGACGACGGTCGCTCCGGAGCCGACGATCGCCCGGTTGGTAACGATGGCTGCATTGACGCCGACCGCGGCGCCGATGTTGTCCGCGAGCGACGGGTCGATGGCCGTGCCGGTCGCGATGGTGGCGAGGTCGGTACCCGCGTTCGCGACGACATCGACGTTGCCGCCGGCATGGATGATGGAACCCGCGACGATCTCGGCGGTGTTGCTGACCACGACCACGTTGACCGCTACCGCCGCGGCGACGCCGACGCCGCTCGAACCCGTGCTCGACTGGTCCTGCGAAGTGCTGTTGCCTTCGGAGGCCTTGCCGCTGGCTGACGGCAGCGACTTGTCACCGCCGTTGTTGTCGTTGTTGTTGACCTGGTTGTCGGCCTCGGAATCGGCGCTCTTGCCGCTCGAGCTATTGCCTGCGGCGCTCGCCACCGCATTGATGACGCTGATGATGGTCTGGGCCGAAACCACGCTCACGCTGCCGCTATTGTCGAAACTGCGCGCGGACCGGGCGCTCGACTCGTCGGTGACGACCGTGACGCCGACGCTGGCGCCCACCGCCGCATCCTTGCCGGCCGCCTCGGCATGGGTCTTGTTGTCGATGTTGCCTACATGGAGGGTCTGCACCGACACATTGCCGCTCAGCGCCGTGGTGGCGCCATTGCCCAGACGGCTCGTGGTGAAGTTGTTGGACAGCGTGATGGCGACCGCCGCCCCGACGCCCGTATCGCCCTTCGCCCCGTTCTCGGCGTCGGCGCCGACGGTGTGGACGCCGGTTGCGGCAACGGTCACGTTGCGCCCGGTGCCGGCGATGCCCACGTTGTCGTCGACGGTCGCGGTGGTCTGGTTGTCGGTGCGCACCAGAGCCACCGAAGCACCGACGCCCACGTCGCTGCCACTGGCGCCGCCACTGGCGGTGGGTTTGGCGTCGGCCCGGCTGTTGCTGGTGTCGGCTGCTGTCACCGAGAGATCGCCGCCGTCGAGCGTGAGCGAACTGCCGGTGCCGACGCTGGCAGTGGTGTCGACGTCCACGAGGTTGATCGACACCGAACCGGCGACGCCGATATCGCCGCCGCCAGCGCCCGACGTCGATGTGGCCGAATAGGTATGCGAATCGGCGCCCGGATCGGTGTCGCGCACACCGGCCTCGACGGTGATGCTGTCGGCCGTGATCGTGGCATTGGCCCCGATCAGCGCCTGGTTTCTCACTTTCGCGAAATTGACGGCGACGGCCGCGCCGATGCCGGTGCCGCCGCTGGTCGTCACCGCCGAGCCGTCGGCGACCGCGCTGGCGTCGACATTGGCGAGCGAACGCACCGCGAGATTGCCGCCGGCATTGACGGTGGTGCCGGCCGCGATCGATGCCTGCGTGGTGCTCGAGGCCACATTGACGGCGACCGCGGCCGCCACGGCAACAGTCTGCGAACTCGAACTGCCCTGGGAATCGGTGTTGGCGGTGGTCACGCTCGGATTGGCGGCCGCGGAACTGCTGCTGCGCTTGCCGCGGCTGCCCGCCGCGCTGTCGCCGAGGCCGCGCTGGCCTGCGGCCTTCTTGTCGACGCCGTTGTCGTCGCTGGTGGAGTTCTTGTCGTCGCCCTTCTCGCCCTTGGCACTGGCCTTGGCAGTGGCAGTGGTGCTCTGGTTGCTGTCCGCCTCGACCGCGACCGAGCCAGCGGTGGTGACGGACCGGCCGATCGTGGCGCTGGTCTGGTCGGTGACCACGGATACCGACACCGCGGCGCCGACGGCGGCATCGGTTCCGGTGGCTTCGCCTTCGGTCTTGGTGGTGGCGGTGCCGGTGTGGGTCGCGAGGACCGACACGGCGCCCGTTGCGGTGAGCGTGCTGCCGGTGCCGAGACGCGCATTGGTATCTTCGTTGGCCACGGTGATTGCGGCCATCGGCACCACGCCGACGCCGCCCTTAGCGCCAGCCTGTGCCTCGGTGGCGATCAGGCTCGAGGAGCCAGCGTTCACCGTGACGGCACCGGCACCGGTGAGCGCTGCGGTGTTGAACAGTTCGGCGTTGGTCGTGTTGTCGGCCACGTTGACCGCAACCGACGCGCCGATGCCGACGTTCTTGCCGGTCGCGTTCTCCTTTGGCAGGGCGTGGGCGTCGTTGGAACTGTCGCTCGCCGCAATGAGGTTCGCGCTGCCGCCCGACAGGGTCGCGATCGAGTTGCCGCGCAGTTCCGCCCGGGTGTTGACGCTACCGACGTTGACCGAGACCGAGCCGGCGACGCCCACGCCCTCGGAACCCGCGCCTGAGGCGGTGGTGGCCGAGAACACGTGGCGGCTGTCGGCGCCGAACGTGGTCATGTCGGCACGCACCGAAAGTCCCGTTGCCGCCACCGTGGCAGCAGTGCCGACGAAGGCCTCGTTGGTGACGTTGCCGACGTTGATCGCGACCGCCGCGCCGACACCGGCGGACGACCCGCCCGTGGCCTTGCCGTCGGCGTCCGCGGTGGCGTCGGTATTGGCGGAAGAATGAATGTCGACGGCGCCACCGGCCGTCACCGACCGGCCATTGGCGATCGATGCGCGCGCGGTCGAATCGGCGATGTTCACGGCAACCGCCGCGGCAACGCTGACCGAGGTCTGGCCGCTGCTGTCGCCGTTCTTGTCGGCGACCGACGCCGATGGCGATGCGCCGCCGGCCGAGCTGTTGCGGCCACCCTTGGAGGTTGCGACCGAGTCGCCCAGGCCGCGCGTCTTGGTGGTCTTCTGGTCGACATTGTCGCCGGACGTGTTGCCGTTCGCGTCGGCTTCCTCGCCACCTTTCGAGCTCGCCCGGGCGTTCGTGGTCGTCACTTGTCGGCTGTCGGCGCGCAACACCAGCGCGCCGCCGAGAACGAGGGCGCGGTCGATGGTCGCCTCGGTCTTGTCGACGGTGACGCCGAGCCCGAACGACACGCCGATGGCGGCGTTGGTGGTGCCCTGGGCGTCGCCTTCGGCCTTGCTGGTGGAGGTTCCGCGGTGCGTGGCGGTGACATTTGCGCTCGCCGCCGACAGCGTGGTGCCGGCGCTGATGCGAGCCAGCGTGTCTTCGTTGGCGATGGTGATCGCGGCCACCGGAACCACGGCGGTGCCGCCCTTGGCACCGGCGCGGGCTTCGGAGACGATGGCGCTGTTCGAGTTGGCGGAGACCGTCACCGCGCCGGCGCCGGCGAGCGACGCGGTGTTCTCGATCTCGGCACGGGTGACGGTGTCGGCGATGTTGATGGCAACCGATGCGCCCACGCCCAGGCTTTCGCCGGACACGCCGGCGCGCGGCAACGCCTTCGCCGTGTTGCCGGTGGTGCTGTTGGCGCGCAGCAGGAAGCCGCCGCTGCCGATGATGGTGGTGGTGGCGCCGCTTTCGAGCGTGGCCTCGCTGCGCATGATCCCGGAGTTGACGGCGAGCGACCCGGCGATGCCGACGCTGGAACCGCTCGCACCGGACGTGGCCTGGGCACCGAACCGGTCGGCAGTGGTCAGCACCGAGTCGACCGCGATGGTCGACCCCTGCAACTGCGCGGCGTTGGCGATGAAGGCGCGCGCATCGCTGTTGCCGATGTTGATCGCGACGGCGACGCCGACGCCGACGTTGCCGCTGGTCGCCGAGCCATCCGCCACGGTGGTGAAGCGGCCGGCGGTCAGGGGGTTGGGGTGATTGGCCTCGGCGCGCACGTTGATGCCGTTGTCGCCCCGTACCAGGCCGGTGCTGGAGATCGACGCGATCGAGTCACCGGTGATCGAGGTGATGGCCACCGCTGCAGCGAACGACACACTGCCGCCACCGCCGCCGGTGTCGGCCTTGGCATCGAACTCGGTGAGCTTCTGTTCGCTCTTGGTGTTGTTGGGGGTCCCGTCGTCGGTGGCGCCGCCCTGGGTCGCCTTGGCGAAGGTCTCGACCGTGCGATCGCTCTTGGCAACCACGTTCACGGTGGCACCGCGCAGGCGCGCCGCGCCATCGATCGCCGCCTGGGTGTCGCCCGACAGGATGGTGAGTGCAAGGGTGCCGCCGACCGCGGTGCCGCTGGAACTGCCCCCGGTGCCGTCGGCGCTGGTCACGATGTCGACGGTGTTCTGCGCCTTCACGTCGGCATTGCCGCCAGCCGTGAGATTGGCGCTGCCCGCGACCGTGGTGGTGGCGCTGCTGCTGATGATGTTGATCGCGAAGGTGGCGTCGGCGGAAGAGCTGTTGCTCGAGGCATCCGGCGCCGTGGCGGCCTTTGCGATCACGTTGGAGGTTGCCGACAGCAGCAGATCGGCACTGGCGGTGATGACCGACGCGCCGTTGACCAGGATGCCTGCCGCGGACGTCCCCTGGATCGCCACCACCTTGACGACACCGCCGAACAGGTCGATCGCCTTGCTGTCGATGGCGATCTTCGAATTCACCACCAGCCCGATGTCCTCGCCGGTGAGCGTCGCGCCGCTGACGGTGATCTGGCCGCCGGCGTTGGCCAGCAGGTCGGTGCCCAGGATTCCCGCCTTGGCCACCGAGTTCACGGCGAGGTAGATGTCGCGACCGGCGTTGATCGACCCGGCGGCGTTGACCGTGATCGACTTGGTGGACTCGATCTGCAGGTCCTGCAAGGTGGTGATGCCGGCGTTGACCACCACGTCGTCGGAGCTCTTGATGAAGAGGTTGGCCGGGGTGTAGAGATCGGGCCCGCTGCTCGCCACGATGACCTGGTCGTTTACCAGAGGAGTGTCGAAGCCGCCGTCGAAGTCGAGGAAGATGGTGCGGCCGGTGAACGGATTGGTGCCCGCCACGCCATCGTCGAACCGGATGTCGATGGTGACGGAGTCGCTGAACGCGGACCCCTTGAAGTTGACCTTGACGTCCTTGTCGAGGATTTCGGAATCGACGACTGCGCCGTTGTTGGTCAGTTGCAGGACGGGCCCGTTGATGGAACTGACGACCTGGAGGACGGCATTGACGGCGCCCAGATTGGCGCTGAAGTCGACATCGATGCTGGCGGCGATGACCGGCGGGGTGATCGGGCTGGCGGAGAGCAGCAGGCGCGGTTCGAGGGTCTCGAACAGGAGGCGCGGCAACCGCTTGCGCTGGAACGGGGGGGTCTCGATGGCAGCGGCTGGATGGTCAGGATGACGGAAGCGTTCGCGCAAGCGCGCCGCCACCGCCATGAGGTCGTGCAATCGGAAACCGCTCAACAACGTTTTCTTCGTGGCCATGGCGACCGCTCCCGAAACCCAATCGCGAAAGATGGATTCGATCAGTTTGTCAGCTTTGAAAGGTACTACCGAAACTGCTCAGACACAACCGCCGACCCGATCCTGAGTCCGCTTTCAGTTGTTGTCATGAGACGACAACGCCATGGGCAACGAGCGTGGCATGCTGCCGACGGCGCGCGCCGCCCCATGCGCGATCATCGGTGCCCAGCTTCCGGCTACTGCGCCCCGGAGGCAAAATACGATTGTATTAAAAGGTTTTATGCGAACAGATCCAGGTTTCTGCCGCGATGCATCAAATGCTGCTCAAGGTCGCCAGCGCAGTACCCGTCGCTCCAGCGCCGAGACTGCCGCGTCCAGAACCAGCGCACAGACCGTCAACAGGATCACGCCCGCGAGGACGGCATCGATGTCGAACACGCCTTCGGCCTGCAGGATCAGGTAGCCGATGCCGCGGGCCGAGCCGAGATACTCGCCGATGACGGCACCGACGAAAGCCAGGCCGACCGCGGCATGGAGGCTGGCGAAGGTCCACGCAAGAGCCCCCGGCAGGTAGACGTGCCGCAGCAGGCCGCGGCGGGTGGCCCCGAGCATCCGGGCATTGGCGAGCAGCGCGGGATCGGTGCCACGGACGCCATGGAACACCGCGAAGAACACGACGAAGAACACCAGCGTCACGCCGAGCAGCACCTTGGAGGTCATGCCCAGGCCGAACCAGACCGCGAAGATCGGCGCCAGAATCACCCGCGGCATCGCGTTCAGGCCCTTGAGCCAGGGGTCGAGCACCCGCGCCGCGAACGGCGACACTCCCAACCACAGACCGCAGGCCAGGCCGGCGACGGTGCCGAACACGAACGCCAGCACTGTTTCCGCCAGCGTCACCGCCAGGTGGGGCAAAACGCTGCCCGAGACGATCCACTCGGCGAGCCGCCGCGCGACTTCCAGCGGACGCCCGAAGAAGAACGGCGGCAGCCACTCCAGGGCGGTCAGGGCGTGCCATACGGCCAACAGCGCCAGCGGCAGAATCACCTGCAGGGCCCTGAGCTTCCAGTTGGCAGGCACCATCAGCCCTGGACGGTACTGGTGGCCCGCAGCACCTCGGTGCGCAGGCAGTCCCAGACCTCGCGATGGATTGCCTGGAAGGCCGGCGTGAGCCGGATCTCGGCGACCTCGCGCGGACGTGGCAACGCGATGACGAACTCGGCGATCACCCGCGACGCCGGCCCGGCCGACAGCACCAGCACCCGATCCGAAAGGGCGATGGCCTCCTCCAGATCGTGGGTCACGAACAACACCGATTTGCGCTCGGCCTGCCACAGCGCGAGCAACGCGTCGCCCATCAGTACCCGCGTCTGGGCGTCGAGCGCCGAGAACGGCTCGTCCATCAGCAACAGCGGCGGATCGCGGGCCAGCACCTGGGCCAGCGCCACGCGCTTGCGCATGCCGCCGGAGAGTTGATGCGGAAAATGTCCGCCGAAGCCTGCCAGCCCGACCCGATCCAGCCACTGCCGCGCAGCGGCCCGCGCCGGTGCGACCGCCATGCCCCCGAAACGCAGACCGACGGCAATGTTGTCGAGCGCCGTGTTCCAGGGCAGCAGGGCGTCGGACTGGAACATGTAGCCCGCGCGCTCGTTGCGACCACGAAGCAGGGTGCCGTCGGCGAGCACCTGACCCGATGCCGGCGCCAGCAGCCCGGCCGCGACGTTCAACAGCGTGGTCTTGCCGCAGCCGGTGGGGCCGATCATGCCGACGAACTCGCGCCCGGCGACCGATACCGACACCTCGTGCAGCACCTCGCGCCGATGGCCAGAGCGATCGCCGAACGCGCAAGTCACGTTACGCAACTCGAGCACGGGCGGCTTCAAGGCAGCTGTTTCAGCGCCTGCTCGACGAAGTCGTTGGTGTAGGTCTGCTCCAGCCACAGCACGGGCGCACGCCCGACCGCGGCGTTGTTCTTCAGCAGGACTTCGTAGCTGCTCTTCACCAGCGACTTCGCGAAACGGCCGTCGATCGAATAGGTGGAGCGCAGCTTCTGCAGCGCCGCGAGATACAGCGCTCGATCGCCCAGCAGGTATTCGGGCGGAACCGCCGCCGCGACCTGATCCGGCGTTGCCGTCTGCAACCATTTCAGGGCGCGGATCATCGCCGTGGTGAGCGCCTGGACGGTGGCCGGATTCTGCCGCACGAACGCGGCACGCGCGTACAGCGTGGCGGCCGGCAGCCTGCCGCCGAACACGGCACGGGTACCGGCATCGGTCGTGGTTTCGACCACCACCTTGAGCGTGCCGTCGCGCTCGAGCAGGGACATCACCGGCTCGACGTTCGACAGCGCGTCGATGCGCCCACTGCGCATCGCTGCCACGGCCGAGGCGCCGGTGCCGACGCCGACATACGACACGTCGTCGGGCGTCAGGCCGACCGACGCCAGCAGGTGATTCACCAGCATCTGCGTGCTCGAACCGGGCGCGCTGATGCCGACTTTCATGCCTTTCAGGTCCTTCGGCCAAGAGTAGCGCGCCGCCTGGGCGGTGGCGATGCCAAGCGAAATGCCGGGGTTGGTGTTGAGCAGCACGAACGCCTGCACCTTCTGCCCCATGGTCTGCATGACGATGGTGTGCTCGAAGGCGCCGGCCACCACGTCGGCGCTGCCGCCGACCAGCGCCTGCAGCGCCTTGGCGCCGCCGGGGAAGTCGACGATCTCGACCTCGAGCCCCTGGTCGCGGAAGTAGCCCAGGCGCTCGGCAAGGGTGAGCGGCAGGTAGTAAAGCGTGCTCCTGCCGCCGACGGCAAGCGTGATCGCAGGCTTCTCGGGGGCAGCAAAGGCGCTGGTCGCGGCCGACACTGCAATGGCTGCGAGCGCCAAGATTACCGTCGGGAGTCGGATAGGCATCCGCCAGATGGTAGCCGCTGTCGCCGATCGTTGCACGCCGTGGGCGCCGTTCAACCCGTACCATTCGTCGGGCGGCGGGCCGGTCCGGTCCGTGGGCGGTTGCAAACCCTGGAGAACCGAATGGCGTTGACGATCTATGGCGTAGCTTTGTCGCGCGCGAACCGCAACCTGTGGCTGGCCGAGGAATTGGGGCTGGCCTATACGCACCGCGAAACCGACTTCCGACCGATCGCCGCCGATCATTCGCGTACCGAGACTTTTCTCGCGATCAACCCGAACGGCCACGTACCGGCCATCGACGACGACGGGCTGGTGGTGTGGGAGTCGATGGCGATCAACCTGTATCTGGCGCGCAAGCACGGCGGCGCGCTCGCGCCCGCGACCCTCGGCGAAGAAGCGCAAATATTGATGTGGACCTTCTGGGCCGTGACCGAGGTCGAAACCGATGCCCTGACGCTGCTGCTGCACCACGAAGCTCCGGTCACGAGCAAGCGCCGCAACGCCGCGGCCGCGAAAGCGCTCGATCGTCTGCAGGCGCCCTTCGCCGTGTTCGATGCGCACCTGAGCGACCATGGCCATGTCGTCGGCACCCGGTTCACGGTGGCCGACATCAATCTCGCCGCGGTGTTCGAATGGGTCGGGGCGGTACCGGCGCTGCTGGATGGCCATCGCAACGTGGCCGACTGGCTCGCCGGATGCCGGTCGCGACCGGCGTACCGTAAAGTGCAGGCGATGGTGCGGGTCTGACCCCCCCACCCCCCCCGAAAGTCCGGCCATCACCGTGGCGGCCCGTTCGGCGCCCCTCACGGTTGACCTGGCCGGCGTCACCAGCCATCTCGAAGTACTCGACGCCAAGGCCACTTGGCCGGATCGCTTTCACGGGAAGTAAGTTTAAGTTTGCCTGTCGAAAACCAGGGTATCGGCTGAAGTAGAATACCTACTTGGTAAAACTTCCGGAGCAAACGATGAGCGCCGTGCTGGTGTCCACCAAGGGACAGATCGTTCTCCCTGCTGCCGTCAGGAAGGCGCTCGGGTTGAAGCCCGGGATGCGCGTCGACATCCGGGTCGAGGGCAAGGGTGCGCGCATTACGCCGGCGCCGGTGAAGAATACCGCGACGCTCTCCGAGATCCAGGCGATTCTCGAATATTCCGGACCACGGGTGGCGGTGAAAGACATGCGGGTCACCGACTACGAGGGCTGACCGGATGCGCGCCGTGGATACCAACGTGCTGGTGCGTGCCCTCGTGCAGGATGACCCGACTCAGGCACGACGTGCTCAGGCCTGCCTGAACGCTCAACGCGTATACGTGCCGGTGACAGTCATCCTGGAACTGGAATGGGTACTGCGCTCGCGATACGGCTATTCGCAGAAAGCGATCGCCGACGCGATGGAAAAGCTCGCAATACTGGAAAACACCGTGGTCGGCGAGCAGGCTGCCGTCGTCGCGGCTGCCGGAAAGATGCGACAGGGCTGGGACTTCGCTGACGCGCTTCATCATGCACTGGCCGCCGGCTGCGATGACTTCGCCACCTTCGACGCCAATCTCGCACGGCGCGCGGGCCGTGATGATTCAACTGCTCCTCCGGTAATCGCGATCTGAAGAGGCGCGATCCGGCGCATCGGACCGGGCAAGGTCAGCCCCAGGGGCCCCGACGCGCACGGCACCACCCACAGGATCTGCCGAGGATTGTGCGCGCCTTGAAGGAGGGAGAAGCCGCAGCGCAGCGAAGGCCGGGGGGCCTCAGCTCACCACCAGTCGCGGTGCCCCGCTGGTGGCGGCGATCCGACCCACCACCACCGCCTCGCCGAAGCCGTGCCGGCCGAAGACGGCCAGCACCGCGTCGAGTTCGGCCGGCGCGCAGGACACCAGCAAACCGCCGCTGGTCTGCGGGTCGGACAGCAAGGCCTGATCTTCGGCGGCGAACACCGCGGGCAACACCACGTCGGTGCCATAGCCGGCCCAGTTGCGCCCCGATGCACCGGTGACGAAGCCCTGTGCCGCCAGGGCGCGCACGCCTGGCAGCAGCGGCACAGCCGACCATTCGAGTTGCACCTCGCAGCGCGCGCCGCGGGCCATCTCCAGCGCGTGTCCGGCCAGGCCGAACCCGGTGACGTCGGTCAGCGCATGCACACCGGGCAATGCAGCCAGGTCAGGGCCGGGGGTATTGAGCTGGGTGGTGCAGGCGATCATCCGCGCGTAGCCGGCCGCGTCGAGTTCGCCCTTCTTCAGCGCCGCCGACATCACCCCCACGCCCAGCGGCTTGCCCAGCACCAGCAGGTCGCCCGGCCGGGCATCGGCGTTGCGCTTGACGTGCTTCGGGTGCACCAGCCCCAGCGCCACCAGGCCGTAGATCGCTTCGACCGAGTCGATGGTGTGGCCGCCGGCGATCGGGATGCCGGCCGCCCGGCAGACCGAGGCGCCGCCTTCGAGGATGCGGCCGATGGTCTGCGTGGACAGCACGTTGATCGGCATGCCCACCAGGGCCAGCGCCAGGATCGGCCGCCCGCCCATCGCATACACGTCGCTGATGGCGTTGGTGGCGGCGATGCGCCCGAAGTCGTACGGATCGTCGACGATCGGCATGAAGAAATCGGTGGTCGCGATCAACGCCTGCTCGGCGTTGAGCTGGTACACCGCCGCGTCGTCGGACGTCTCGATGCCAACCAGCAGTTCCTTCGGCACCGGCATCGCCGCGGTACCCTTCAGAATCTCGGACAGCACGCCGGGCGCGATCTTGCAGCCGCAGCCGCCGCCGTGCGACAGCGAGGTCAGGCGGGGTTCGGCGGGTCTGTCGGGTGCGTTCATGGGGGTTCTCGATTGGAGAGGTGCGGTGCGGGTGGCGAACCAAGGGGCTTGCCGACCAGCGCACGCAAGGCTGCAGTTTCCTGCGCGGGGTCGAACAGCGCGGCAAGTGCATCGCACTGCCGATGCAGCTGAACCAGCTTAGCCGGCTCGTCGCGAAGCTGCTGCGGCAGGCTTGCAAGCGCTGCCGCGTCGGCGGGCGGGAAATAGCCGTTGTCCCATGCTGCCGCCACGCGCACCCGGTAAGCTCCGGACAGCATTGGGGCCCAACGTCGGGCCGTCCGCCAGTTGCCGTTGTTGGCATCCGCCAGCGTCGGCGTCACGATCACGATGTCGGGCCGATCCATTGTTCAATAGTTACCGCGATGACGGGCTTGCTCGGAAATCCCAGCCTGGTGCGCGAGGCGGACGCACCCGTGCTCGCGGCTGCGGCGTTGTAGGCCAGGTCGAATCTGCTCTCCAGCGAGAGCGATCTGTTGAGCGCATCCTGCAGTCTGGCCTGCGCCGAACGCGTCAGCCCGGCGAACTCCTTTGCATCCGGGGGTTCGGCTTTCAGGGGTTTTCCGGGCCCGCTCAGGGTCTCAAACGGCGAGGTCACTTTCACCGCCGACGATCCAGACCTTGGGTTGTTCGAGGACCCGGCTCAGGAAGGACTCTTGTGCCTTCACGCGCTTGGTGAACTCCTTGCGGGTGAGGATGGTCGGGTTCACCGTGCGACCGAGCTTGCTGCTCGCAACTTCCAGTGTGGCGAATACGTCCGCATAGCTGAGGTCGTCACTGACCAGCATCAGATCGATGTCGCTGCTAGCGGTGTCGGACTTCTTCGCGATCGAGCCGTACACGAAGGCAGCGATGATCTGTTGCACCACCGGTGCAAGCGCATCCCGCAGCGGCTCGGCCAGACCAACCGTTTTCTGGGCGATGCCGCACAACTCAGTGAAGATGGGCGATTGGGTGTTGGCCTGGTAGTGCTTCTGATTGCCGACTGATCTCACGGTGACCAGGCCGCTCTGTGCCAGCTTCGCGAGCTCACGCTGAACCGAACCCGAACCGCTTCCGGCCAGCCCGATCAGGCGACTGGAAACGTCGCCAAGTTTTGCTGGTAAGGAAGGTTCTTGTCGACAGTAATGAAGGCGTCGAAGGCACGGCCAGCAGGCGCATCGGCGGACAGGTGTCCTCTTGCAGCTTCGAGAACCGCTACCGCGGTCTCTCTGCCGATCGACGGGAAGTCCTCCAGAAAATCTTCGATCGATGAACCTCCTTCGAGGTAATCGAAGAGGTTCTTCACAGGCACCCTGGTTCCTGTGAAGCATAGGGTTCCACTCATTATTTCCGGGTCGCGGCTGACGGGAGATGCATCCATGTTTGCCTCCAGTGGAGGTTAGTTTACTCATCTGTGGAGCCGGCGTGGTCGCCGGATCAGCCCGCCACGTCGGCCAGTTCGCTGGATGATGAAGGCTGGGGCCGGGTTGCCCAGCGACTCGCTGGCGAAGCTGTCATGTGCCGCAGGGGGAGCACCCAACGAGCGGCACTTTGTAGTTGCAGTACAGGATTTTCGCGTTTCCCGGGTGAGCTCTTCAGCGTTGCTCTGTTGTCGATGGATGCCGCACTGTCGATAACGCTGACCTTCACGCAGGACGGTGGTCAAGGTGGCGCATTGGCAGATCGGACACCGCCAGCCAGATGGCGAGCACGAGGCGAACAACGCCGCTTCGCACTTCTCCTCGTTACCGTAGCGTTCGAAGAACTCGCTCATCGAAACTCCGCGCTGAAACTGCACTCGGTTCATCGCGATCGCACATCTTCTGTAGGTCGGTGTGCCCATCATGGCGCCTCTACAGGCTCACCAGATGAGCCTGTAGAGGTTGGTCGATAGTGAGGTGGGTTGATGCAATCTTAGGCCATACGTCAGTCGCCGAGACCTTCCAGGCGGAACATGAGCGACATTTCCCGGCAACGAGGACAAAAATGTCGGCTCCGGGTTAGCACGAGTAGGCCCCTGCCATCTCTCCGGACGTTCCAACTCGCCACCGCCTGGGTGCTCGACCGATTGTTCAGAAGTGGATCATCGTACGTCGTGTATGACGTCGAACCACAAGTCGGGCAGCGAGGATCATCGGCGCGCAGATTGACGGTCACGAGCGATTGGCAATCCACGCAAAAGCATGGACACCATCCCACACGTTCCCAGTCGCTCATTCGGCCTCCAAGAACCGCGCGATCGGTGTAACCACATCCACAGGAGACGCTTAGCTTCGAGGCCATTTCCCTTCCATCACCTTCGCGATAAATCCCTCATCCCACCGGAGCGACCTAGCATTCCCACGCATACCATTCATCTTATGAGGTGCTGAGATAGCTTTTTTGTCAAATGGACCCGCTCATCACACTTGAGAACCTGAAGGTCTCCGCAAGAGCAGCAATCGAGCGCCTCTATCTGATTATTGTTGCACTTCAACGTCCTAAGCTTTGGCGTGCGTGAAAGATCAAGATACGAAATATTATTGTCACTGCAGTCAACATAAGAAAGCTCAGGAAAGGCCAACTCAAGGTCCTCCAGCTTGTTTCTCTGGCACCATAACCCCGCAATCTTTGTGCCTTCTGAGAGAACGATCCACTCCAGCCGGTTGCGCCGCGTGGCGGCGAGAAGCGTGGCCGCAGAGTTCATGGGGTGTTACTACCCGTGAAACTACCAAGGCTTCAGGGTGAAGGATAGTTTGTGCTGCCCGACACCGCGGTTCAGGGAACACGCCCAGTCCGTCCAGACGTCGTTCGTCGGCAGAATGTGTTCATGCAAGACCTGACACCACTTTCCCCTCTCCTGTCCTCTTGGCGCCTCTGAAAGCCCCGACCACTCACGCCGCAACCGCCGTTGCCCTGACAGCATCCAGCGTCGCAAACAAGGCGTCAACCTGGGCGGTGCTGAACAGCCCATCCGGTCCGTGCGCAATCCACCCAAGTTAAGCCACGTGTAGCTCATCAACAATGTTTCTGAGTCATGTATTTGTGTGGTTTTGGTCCTGGCTTGCGGGGCTTGGACAACTTTTCTCGATGAACATAGGTGTGCTGGGCCACCAGCCGCAGC
>JANXYG010000031.1 GCA_025350245.1 Betaproteobacteria bacterium | reverse complement strand
CTGCTCCAAGGCATCAATGAAGCCGAGCGCCGCTGGTTCAGCGCCTTCGCTGAGGTAGTAGGCAATCGCGTCGTCAATGTCCCGGTTGGCCAGCTCACGCGGAACGACTGGCTTGGCCGTCACCCGCGAGTGCCGCCCTTGGCCGCCTTGCGCACCCGATCACGCAGCCCTTCAAAGTAGGCCGGATCGACCGGGGCTGCTGGTGCAGACGCCGCGCCCGCGAGCAGGAGACCGCGCAGGTGCAGGCGATCCTGATCTTTGCGGATCAGCTCACGCACATACTCACTGCTGGTGCCGTAACAACCTTGATTGACCTGCTCATCCACGAAGGACTTGAGCGTGTCGGGTAGGGATATATTCATGGTGCTCATCGCTCAAGATTAGTCAGTTTGGCAAAATTTGGCAAGATTCATCTTTGCGTCTGACCAGCCAGACCAACCAGGTCGAGTGAGATGAGCAATTCCCAATGTGTCGGCCACAGGTGGAGGCGTTTGCAGTGGCCACCGGAAATTGCGAAAATAGTGCTCAGCCCAAAAAAAACGGCCCGGAAATCTCCGGGCCGTTTGCATTTCTCGAGGCTGACGCGATCAGCTCTTGCGACGGCGAGCCATGAAGCCCACGGCGCCAAGACCGGCAAGCAACATCGCGTAAGTCTCGGGTTCGGGAACAGGCGAGCCGGAGTAAAGGACCGCGTGCGACAGGTCTTGCGCGATGCCCCTCTTGTTGACGGCGACGCCGGCAGTGGTGTCGAACGTGAGCGAGTTGATCGGCGTGAGCGCGTTGAAGAAGTAGTAGCTGTATTGATTCGAAGCCTTGAGGCCGATAACGAAATTGCCCGAAATGGCCGAATCGAACGTCAGAGTGCTGGGTCCGGAGCCGCCCGGATTGCTGGTGAACGGGCCATTGAGGGTGTCGTCGCTCTTGCCCTGGAAGGTGAAGGTATCGCTGAACTGGCTGTTCAGGAACGTGATCTCCGACGCATTTCCGTTGATGTTGCCGACGAAGGCGCCGGCACAGGATGTGGCCGCGAGGGCGCTAAAGGTGGTATCGGCGCAGTTCTCAGCGAAGGCGGGAGCGGATATCGCGGCCGCGGTGAGCGCCACGGCGAACAAATTGGTAAGTTTCATGATTTCTCCAAAGGTGGATAGAGGTTAATGTCGGCAACGTGAACCATCGATGCAAGATGCTCTTCACGGGTGAAAATCTCCCGAAACGATCGACTTGCAAACATCAGGCCTGCTCGGGGTGGGATGTTCGCCGTTAATATCCCTAAGCCTGTATTTTGTGAAGATTATCCCAACCGGCACACGATTGCAATGCGACTGGCGCCCCTGGATGAGCCGAGGCAGGTGGAAAAACGCCTCGGAAAATCCGAGGCGCCGTTTATTCCCCTGTCGAGGTGGAGTGAGGTGATGAAATAGCCCGTCGCTCTATCCCGACCATTGCCTGCTCAGATCACAGCCCGAGCCGCAATTACCGGGCCTCAGTCGTGGTGACCGTGGTGCTTCTTCCAGCCCTGCTTTTTGCCGCGCCCCTGGCCCGGCGGACGGTCATCGTCATCATCGACCCGGAATGGGTATGAGCGACCACGTCGATGAGACCCGATGCCGGCGGGCCGATGATGCCGCAACTCGGTGCTGCAAAATGAGAACTCCGTGCGTTCGACCGCGCGGACCAGTCCCGAAGCCTGCGCACTTCCGGCAACACTGCGGGCAACGCGCATGAAGGATGTGCTGCTGTTCGCCGGGGTCGCGCTCATCTGGGGCACGACCTGGCTTGCCGCGAAACTGCAGACCGGTGTGGTGCCGGTGGAGATCGCCTTGATCTATCGCATGGGCGGCGCCGGAGTACTGCTGTTCACGTGGTTGCTGGCGAGTCGCCAGTTGCCGAAACTGACTGCCCGCGACCATGCCTGTCTCGCTGCTCTGGGGCTGCTCATGTTCGGGCTCAACTACCAGATCGCGTACCTGGCCCTGGCGCGATTGCCGAGTGGGGTCGTTGCCCTGCTCTCTTCGCTGCTGGTACCGGTCAATGCGGTGGCGCTGCGGATCGTTTATGGCAAACGGCTCGAACCCCGCGTGCTGGCGGGCGCCGCCTGCGGGATCGGTGGCCTGGGCCTGATCTTCGCCCGCGATCTCACCACGCTGCGGATGCGTCCGGCGGAACTGGAAGGCGTCGCCCTGGTGCTGGTGTCGTTGCTGGTGGTGGCCGCGGGGCAGATGGTGGCGGTGCGCAATGGCCGCCGCGGCATTCCCGCGTCGGGTGCCACCGCGTGGGGCCTGCTCTACGGCACCGGCTTTCTCGTGCTGCTCGCCCTCGCGCGCGGCAGCGTGCCGGCGCTGCCCTTGACGGCGACGTTCCTGGGGTCGCTGTTCTATCTCATCGGTGCCGGCACCATCCTCGTGTTCTGGTGGTATCTGACCCTGCTGCATCGGATCGGCGCCGATCGCGCCTCGTTCGTTTCGGTTGCCTACCCGGTCGTGGCACTGGCGGTGTCGACCGCTTTCGAAGGCTACGTTTGGACCGCTGCCGCTGCTGGCGGGGTTGCCCTGGTGATTGTCGGCAATGCGGTCGCCCTCTGGCCGCGAAAGCGCATACGCGAGTAACATCGCCGGATGGAACAGACTACTGGAAGCCGCCGCCGTCACGCATCTACCACGGCCGCCGCCGTGATCGCGTTGGTGCTGTCGACCGCGAGCATGCTGGCGGGTGGCGACGCCGCTACCAATATCAACGTTTTTCCCGAACAACTGCAATGGCGCTCGTCGCCGTCGATTCCGGCCACGATCCAGCTCGCGAAGGTGTACGGTGACCCGGCCCTGCCCGGACCTTTCGTGTTCCGCGCCCGCCTGGCAGCCGGCACCCGCCTGCTGCCGCACCGGCACCCGGATGAGCGCTGGGTCACGGTGTTGAGCGGAACCTATCGATCCGCCGTCGGCGCTACCTACGATCCAGACGCGATCACGGAGTATCCGACCGGAAGTTTTTATGTGACGGGGCCGAACCTTCCGCACTACAGCCATGCCAAAACCGACGCGCTGATCCAGGAACAGGGCATCGGTCCGACCGGTATCGAATACGTCTCCGCTGCCGACGATCCGCGCAACGCCCACTAGCCCCGGTGCTCCGGCACCAACCTCACCAGACAAGGAAGCCTCATGAAGCGTTTTGCCAAATCCACCTGTGCCGCCCTGGCCCTTGCCGTTTCGAGTATCGCCTTCGCCGCCGACACCCCCGCCGACGCGCTCGAATGGCGCTATGTGCCCGGCATTTCCAAGCCGATCGAGATGGCCGTGGTATCCGGCGATCCGGCAGCCGATGGACCTTATGTGGTGCGTTACCGCATGCCCTCGGGCATGAAGATGAACCCGCAGCGATTCTCCGACGAGCGCCAGCTCACGGTGATCAAGGGCATCTTCTGGATCTCCGGCGGCGAGAGCTTCAACTGGAAGGACATGGACGAATTCAAGCAGGGTGCGGTGATCCTCAAGGAAGCCAACAAGCCCTACTTCGGCTGGGCGCGCACGGCGGTCATTCTCGAGGAGCGGGGCACGGGGCCGAGCCGCTTCGAATATGTGCACGAAGAAGACGACCCGCGCAATCGGCGCGCGCGGATAGACAACTGACCGATCACCTGACAGCGCCCACAGCCCCCCCTGGCTCCGCTGCGCCCCTTCGCAGGGATGGCGACGCGCAGCGGAGCCAGGGGGATGTCACCTCAGCGCTGCCACCGACGCCACAGGTCGATGGCATGGACCGCTCCTGATGCCGGCAGGCACAGGGCCGTCCATCCCCACCAGGCACCGCCGAGTAAGTTGCGCACCGCGAGCATCAGCAGCAGCCCGGAACTCAGGTTGGCGGCGAAATCGGCAGGGGCAATGCCTTTGCCGGTGACACCGTGAAATCCGGCGAAGAACAACCCTTCGACGACGATCCTAAAGACCTCGGGTATCTTCCGTGCCGCCGGAGGCCGCAGAGCGTCCGCGAAGTCACACCAGACAGGAGGCAAGGCAGATGACCAGAATGCTCGAGCTCGCGGGCCGGGAAATGACCACCGGCCTGCAGTTTCCCGAAGGACCGGTTGCGATGCCGGACGGCTCGGTTATCGTGGTGGAGATCGCCCGGCGCACGCTCACGCGGGTGTTGCCCGATGGCCGCCAGGCAGTCATCGCCGATCTCGGCGGCGGCCCCAACGGCGCGGCCATCGGCCTCGACGGCAAGTGTTATGTCTGCAACAACGGCGGCTTCGAGTTCGGCCACGAGCCGGACGGACTGTTTCGCCCGATCCGCCGCGCCGACGACTACAGTGGCGGGCGCATCGAGCGCGTCGACCTCGGCAGTGGCAAGGTCGAGGTGCTCTACACCGAATGCGAGGGCATTTCGCTCAAGGGACCCAACGACATCGTGTTCGATGATCGAGGGGGATTCTGGTTCACCGATCTGGGTAAGATCTACGACCGCAAGATGGATCGCGGCGCGGTCTACTACGCACGGGCCGACGGCAGCTTCATCCGCGAGGCTGTGCACCCGATCATCACCCCCAACGGCATCGGCCTGTCGCCGGACGGTCGTACGTTGTATGTGGCCGAGACCGAGACCAGCCGCCTCTGGTCGTTCGAGATCACCGGCGAGGGCGAACTGGCGAAGCTGCCCTTCCCTTCGCCTCATGGCGGCAGGCTGGTCGCGGGATTGCCCGGCTACCAGCGCTTCGATTCGCTGAAGGTCGAGGCGGGCGGCAACATCTGCGTGGCCACGCTCATGCGCGGCGGCATCAGCGTGATCTCGCCGGACGGCGAGTGGCTCGAGTTCCACGCCGCGCCGGAAGTGTATTGCACCAACCTCGCCTTCGGCGGCCCGGATCTGCGCAAGGTCTATGTCACGCTGTCGGGCTTCGGTACGCTGCTGGAAGTGGACTGGCCGCGCGCGGGGTTGAAACTGCCGGGCCAGGTATTGCCGAATCGATGAACCGACGGAGAACCGACGACATGACCCCGGAACAGGAATCCATCCGCAGTCGCTTTCTTGCCGTCGACACCACGACGGTGTCCGACGTGCTGGAGAAGGTCGGCTTGTTCGATCAGGCGCTCGCCACCGA
>JANXYG010000018.1 GCA_025350245.1 Betaproteobacteria bacterium | reverse complement strand
GCAGCCATGGCGATCTCCTGGAAGTTTGCAGACCAGTCGCGAAATTACTCGCGAGCGGCCATGGCCGCAACGGAAATTGCGGACCAGGCGCATTGCCACCGCACCTGTGTCCGGATACCGTTCCAGAACAGGGCAAGATTGAAAACCCATGCACCCGCATCGAGCGCAAACTCGGAGCAGCGGGCTGCGTGACCGGCATGTTGCAGACGTGGCCACCCGCGGTATCCAGCAGGAGATCGACATCGTTCTTCACGCCACTTCGACGCGGTTGGCACTTTCGGAACGCTTTCTGCGGAAAGGGGCATCCGGATTCTGCGCTGCGCCCGGAACAATCGCTTGAACGTGGTGCCGTTCGTTTTCGACATGCTGGCCTACAGCGCGATCTTCGTGCTGGTGGTGCTCGGCCTGGGCGTGATTGCCAGCATGATGGGCATCTTCAATTTCGCCCACGGCGAATTGGTGCTGCTCGGGGCCTATACGGTCTATGCGTTCCAGCTCAATGGCTGGCCCACCTGGATGGGGATGTGCGCCGCACCGTTCACCGTGGCACTGGTGGGTTTCGTGCTCGAACGCATCGCGATCCAGCGGTTTTACAACTCGCCGATCTCGGCCATGCTCGGCACCTATGCCATCGGCCTCGCGCTGCGCGAGTCGGTGCGCGCCCTGCTCGCCGGACGCTTCTATTCTGTCGATGCGCCATTCTCCGGATCGTTCGCGATCGGCGACGTGCTGGTCAGCAAATGGCGCACGGTCGTGATCCTGGTCACCGCGATCGTGATGGTGCTCTGCTACCTGCTGCTCACGCGCACCCGCATCGGCTTGAAGGTGCGCGCCGCCCTTGAGAATCCTGCCCTGGCGCGCGCCTCCGGGATCAGCACCAACCGGGTGTACGCCGGCACGTTCGCATTCGGCTCCGCGCTCGCCGGGCTGGCGGGCGGATTGATGGTCCCGATCTACGCCATGAGCGCCGACATGGGCGTTCCCTTCCTGATCAAGGGTTTCCTCGCGGTCATGCTCGGCGGCATGGGCAGCTTCGAGGGTTCACTGGCCGGCGCCGCGTTGGTCGGCGCCACCAGTTCGGCGCTGCCGTGGGCGATCAAGCCCGTGGTCGCCGATGTGCTGGTCTTCGTCATCGCCATCATCATCGTCAAGTTCAGGCCGGAAGGCCTGCTGTCCACCCTGAGGAGAAAATCGAAATGAGCAAGCGCGACCGCGACCCGCAGTTCCCGCAGTCTTCAGCCCGCCGCGACTTCATCCAGCGCAGTGGCGCACTCACCGGCTGAGTGGCCCTGGGCGGCGGCAGCTACCTGCTGAATCCGCGCGGCGCCTGGGCAGCCGACCCGATCAAGGTCGGCATCGCCACCGACCTGACCGGTCCGATCGGCTACGCCGGCATCCCCAACTCGAACGTCGCCAAGATGGTGATCGACGAGATCAACGCGGCCGGCGGCCTGCTCGGACGGCCGCTGCAGATCGTCCTCGAAGACACGGCGAGCAACGAGCAGGTGGCCGTGACCCGCGTGCGCAAGCTGATCCAGAAGGACAAGGTGGCCGTGGTGTTCGGCGGCATCACCAGCTCGATGCGCAACGCCATCAAGGACACCATCGTCAATCGCGGCAAGACGCTCTACATCTATCCACAACTGTACGAAGGCCTGGAGTGCACCAAGTATCTCTATTGCACCGGCCCGACCCCGGCGCAGCAGTGCGACACCTTCATCCCGTGGCTGATCAAGAACGGCGGCAAGAAGTTCTACCTGCCATCGGCCGACTATGTCTGGCCGCACGAACTGAACAAGTATGCCCGCAAGATCATCGAGAAGAACGGCGGCGAAGTCGTCGGCGAGGAGTACTTCCCGGTCGACCACAACGAATACAGCGCGGTGGTGAACAAGATCATGACCAGCGGCGTGAACGTGGTGTTCAACACCACCATCCCGCCGGGCGTCGCCACCTTCTTCAAGCAGCTCAACGAGGCCGGCTTCCAGAAGAAGGGCGGGCGCCTGGCCTGCGTGTACTACGACGAGAACGCGCTCAACATCACGCCCGCCAACGAGATCGAAGGCTTGGCTTCGTGCCTGGATTACTTCAAGGCCGTGAACGACCCGTTCGGCAACAAGCTGCAGGAAAAGTACACCAAGCTCTATGGCACCAAGAGCCCCCTCACCGCCGGCAGCGCTTCCACCGGCATGTGGCGCGGCCTGAATCTGTGGGCCGAAGCCGTCAAGGCGGCAAAGAGCGTCAAGCGCGAGGATGTCGCCGCCGCGCTCGACAACGCCAAGCTGGCTGAAGGTCCGGGTGGCGGTTGCGCGGTGGTGCCCGGCACCTACCACGTGAAGATGGACATGTACATCGCGGTGGCCAAGAGCGGCAAGTACGAGATCGTCGAAAAGAGCACCGGCATGGTCGACCCCAAGGAATGCCTGAAGGCCTGACCCCGGTTAACGGCTCAAGAATGGTGCGGCAGGTCGCTGCCGCACCTTCTCCGGCGCTGACGCAGACATGACCCAATCCCCCATCCATACGTCCCGGCAGTGCCGGAACCTGCCCTGGATCGAGCTCGGCCTGCTGCTGGTCGCGCTGCCGCTGCCGTGGATTCTCGAAGAATTCTGGGTCCTGTTCGCGACCAAGATCTTCATCCTGTCGCTGCTCGCGATCTCGTTCGACCTGGTCTACGGGTACGCGGGCATCATGAGTTTCGGGCAGGCGCTGTTCTTCGGCGTGGCCGGCTATGCGACAGCGCTGCTGGCCACCAAGGCCAGCGTCACCTCGGTGTTCCTGCTGCTGCCGCTATCCGGCCTGCTCGGCCTTGCCGTGGCGTTCGTCGTCGCGGTCATCGTGATCTTCGGCAAGCGCATCCCGTCGGCGGTGTTCGTCGCCCTGGGCACGCTCACCGGTTCGTACGTGGTCGAGCGCCTGGCGCGCGGCTGGTCGGAAGTCGGCGGGCAGAACGGCATCTCGTCGCTGCCGCGCCTCACCGCAGGCAGGTTCGAGATCGAGGAAGGCGCGGTGTTCTTCTACCTGGCGCTCGCGATCCTCGCCGTGACCTACCTGCTGGTGCGTGCTCTGGTGCGCTCGCAGTTCGGCCTGGTGCTGGCCGGCATCCGCCAGCAGGAAGGCCGCATCGCCTTCTTCGGCTACCGGGTGCAGACCTACAAGGGCCTGGTGTTCTCGATCGCCGGCTTCGTCGCCGGCGTGTCCGGCGGCCTGTTCGCCTTCCACGAAGGCTTCGTCGGCCCGGGACAACTCGGCCCGGTGCTGTCGACGCAGGCGGTGCTCTACGTGCTGTTCGGCGGGGTGGGCACGATCGTGGGGGCGGTGCTCGGGGTTTCGATCATCGAGCTCATCACCTACGCCTTGCCGCAGCTCGATGTGCTCGGCACCACCATCCAGGGCTTCCTCGAAACCGGGTGGCCGATCGTGCTGGGCCTGCTGCTGCTGGGCACCGTGATGTTTCGCCCCACCGGCCTGATCGGGCTGCTGGTGAGCGACCGCGAGCGCATCGGGTCGTTCGGACGCAGCACCCGCAGCGTCGACAGCCAGCATCCGGACCGTGTGCCCGAGGCGCCGACGTGAGCCTGCTCGAGGTGCGCGCTGTGACCAAGGTCTTCGGCACGCTGACCGCTTTGTCGAACGCCCACATTGACGTTGCCGACAACGAGTTCCACGGGTTGATCGGGCCGAACGGCTCGGGCAAGAGCACCATGCTCAAGTGCATTGCCGGGGCCGAGATCGCCACCAGTGGCACGGTGTGTCTCTCGGGCCGGGATATCACCCGGCTGACACCGCCCGAGCGCTCGCGCGCCGGCATGAGCCTGAAGTTCCAGATCACCGCGGTGCTGCCGCAACTGTCGGTCTACGACAACCTGCTGCTCGCGCTACAGGCGCACGATTCCCCGTTCGCGCTGCTGCTGTCGCGATCGCGGCGGCGCCTGCACGACAAGGTGATGGACTACCTGTCGCGTTTCCGGCTCGACACGCGTCGCGACGACCTCGCGGGCGAACTCTCGCACGGCCAGCAGCAGTGGCTCGAGATTGCCATGGCGCTGTCGCGCGAACCGAAGCTGCTGCTGCTCGACGAGCCCACCGCCGGCATGAGTCCACAGGAGCGGCGCGCCACCGGCGAGCTGCTGGCGCCGATCAAGGCGCGATGCTCGCTGCTCATCGTCGAGCACGATCTGGATTTCATCAAGGACATCTGCGATTCGCTCACCGTGCTCGATCAAGGACAGGTGGTGGCCACCGGCGCCACCGCCGACGTGCAGCGCGACGAGCGCGTCCGCGAGGCATATCTTGCCAATGGCTGAGAACGTGCTGCTGCACGCCGAGGGCGTGTGCACCTACTGCGGCACCAGCCAGGCGCTGTTCGATGTGGGCCTGCGGCTGCCGTCGCGCGGCGGGGTGGCGATCCTCGGCCGCAACGGCGCCGGCAAGACCACGCTGCTCAAGACCCTGGCCGGCGATCTGCGGCCAACGCGCGGTTCGGTGAAGTTCGATGGCATCGACTGCACCCGCATGCCAACCGAATCCCGAGTCAAGCGCGGCATCGGCCACGTGCCGCAGGAGCACGGCGTGTTCGCGCGGCTGACCGTGCGCGAGAACCTGCTGGTCGGCGCGATCGCGGATCCGAAAGGCGAGGACCGCATCGAGGAGATGATCGCGCTGTTTCCGCGGCTCGGGCAGCGGTTGTCGCAGCAGGCGGGCACGCTGTCGGGCGGCGAACGCAAGATGCTGGCGATCAGCCGGGCGCTGCTCGGCAACCCGCACCTGCTGATGCTCGACGAGCCCACCGAAGGCGTGTGGCACAGCGTCATCGACGAGATTGCCGAGCGCCTGGTGGCGCTGGCCGCGGATATCGCTATCCTGCTGGTGGAGCAGCACGTGAAGATGGCGTTGTCGGTTGCACAGTACGCTTACGTGATGGATCGTGGTCACATCGCGCTCGAAGGCCCCGCGGCCAGCGTGCGCGACGATCCGAAACTGGTGCGGCTGCTGGCGCCCTGAGGGGCGATGCCCCTTGTTCGCGCAATGCCGTGCGAACTCGTGTCACCGATGCATTGTCGTTTTCATCCAACCGCAAAAGAATCCAGGAGAGACCCATGGCAGTACAGATGCCCACCCCAGCCCAGTTGCGCGAAGCCGCAGCCGAAGTCGGCCTCGCGCTCACCGACGACGACGTCAAGTCGTACCTCGGGCTGATCAAGCCCAACGTCGACGCCTACAACCTGGTCGATTTCATGCCCGACGAGCTGCCGGCGGTGAAGTACCCGCGCACCCCCGGTTACTTTCCCGGTCCGGCGGAAAACACCCACAACGCGTGGTACGTGAAGACCTCGATCAAGGGCGCGGCCAGCGGTCCGCTGAAGGGCAAGAAGATCGCGATCAAGGACAACATCATGGTGGCCGGCGTGCCCATGATGAACGGCAACTCGATCCTCGAAGGCTATGTGCCGGAGATCGATGCCACCGTGGTGGCGCGCCTGCTCGATGCCGGCGCCGAGATCATCGGCAAGTCGCACTGCGAGTCGTACTGCATCTCGGGCGGCAGCCACACCGGCGCCAAGGGGCCGGTGCACAACCCGCACAAGATGGGCTTCTCCGCGGGCGGTTCATCATCGGGCAGCGGCGTGCTGGTCGCGCTGGGCGAAGCCGACATGGCGCTAGGCGGCGACCAGGGCGGTTCGGTGCGCATGCCCTCGTCGTGGTGCGGCATCGTCGGCATGAAGGCCACCCACGGCCTGGTGCCCTACACTGGCATCATGCCGATCGAGATCACCATCGACCACTGCGGGCCGATGACGAAGACGGTGGCAGACAATGCGCTGATGCTGGAGACGCTGGCCGGACATGACGGCTACGATCCGCGCCAGTACGGTGCATCGCAGAAAGTGAAATACACCAAGTCGCTGGGCGAGAGCATCAAGGGCATGAAGATCGGCGTGCTCAAGGAGGGCTTCGGCCGACCCGAATCCGAAGCCGCATCGGACGCCAAGGTGCGCAAGGCGATCGAGGTGCTGAAGAAGCTCGGCGCCAAGGTCGAAGAGGTTTCGGTGCCGATGCACTTGCTGGGCGGTGCGATCTGGACCCCGATCGGCGTCGAGGGCATCGCCCAGACCATGATGGGCGGTGATGGTTACGGCCTGTCGCGGCCGGACCTGTACGTGACCAGCATGATGGACAAGCTGCACGGCTGGCAGCTCCGGGCCAACGAACTCTCGGAAACCACCAAGGTGCTGACCGCCTTCGGCGCGTACATCAAGAAGTATCACGGCTCGCACTACTACGGCAAAGCCACCAACATCGCGCGCCGCCTCACCGCGGCCTACGACAAGGCGCTGGCCGAGTACGACGTGCTGGTGCTGCCGACCATGGCGATGAAGGCGACGCCACTGCCGCCGGCCGACGCCAGTCGCGAGTTGGTGTTCCAGCGCGCGCTGGAACAGATCGGCAACACCTGCCCGTTCGACGTGTCGCACCATCCGGCGATGACGGTGCCTTGCGGCATGGTGACAGGCCTGCCGATCGGCATGATGATCGTGGGCAAGCACTTCGACGAAGCCACCATCTACAAGGTCGGCCACGCCTACGAACAGTCGGGAGACGGAAAAAAGAGTTGAGGTGACGTCCACCCCCAGGCTGCGCTGCGCCTTCCCCGAAGGGCGCAGCCCTCACCCTCGGTCCCTCTCCCGGAGGGCGAGGGAGGACAAGCGCCTTCCCTTTTTCAGGCGGCCGCTGATTCCGCGAACAGCTTGTCGTAGGCCACCAGCAGCGTCTGGTGCATGGCGCTGCCTTCAAAGTCAGCACCGAGCGTGTCGAGTCCGAAGAAGCGCTCGCGGCGATCGAGCAACGCCTCGGCCTGACGCACGGTGTCCGCGCCGTAGAGCAACACCAGCGAGCGCCGGTGATTGTCGGCGTCGTCCAGGTTCATCAGGCTTTCGATGCAGCGGTACACCAGCCGGCGCTGCGGGTTCATCTGCTGGTAGTGATGGATCCAGTCGCAGCCTTCGCGCGTGGCTTCCTCGTCGCCGATGGCGAGCGCCAACAGGGTCTTGAGTTCACCGATGCGCAATTGCTTCCACACCGTGCCCATCGGTATCGCCAGGCCGAGGATTTCCCACAGCGGCCGCTCGTCGTTGAGGTTCAGCGTTTGCAGGTCGGCGAGCAGATCCGCGGATTGCTCATCGCTCAACGCGTTCAGATCGACCACCGCCGGGCGGATACGATTGCCGATGCTGTTGTTTTCCCATTCCAGGTCTTCGACCGGATAGATCTCGGACATCCCGGGCACCAGGATGCGGCAACTATAGGCGCCCTGCTCGGCGAAGTCGGCCACGTAGATGTCGTGGCCCTCGGCGTGGATGCAGTCGCACAGCCAGGCATAGTCTTCGGCGGTGGTGGTGCTGAAGTTCCAGTCGGTGAACTCGTGATCCGGGGTATCGCCCAGAAAATCCCAGCTCGTCACGCCACTCGAATCGACGAAGTGAATCTCGAGATTGGAGGCAAGCGAGATCTCCTCCATGTCGAATCCGGGCTCGGGAAAGCCCTCCAGCGATTCCAGCGCCCGGCCTTGCAACAGTTCGGTGAGCGCACGCTCCAGCGCGATCTCGAAGCGCGGATGCGCACCGAAGCTCGGAAAGCACCCCTGGTCTTTCGGATGCAGCAGCGTCACGTTCATCACCGGGTAGCGCCCGCCCAGCGACGCATCGCGCACCAGGATGCCGAAGCCGGCGTCGCGCAATCCCTTGACGCCGGCGGCGATGCCGGGATAGCGCGCGATGACCTCGTCGGGTACCTCGGGCAGGCACAGCCCCTCGCGGATGATGCGGTACTTGATGTGGCGCTCGAAGATCTCCGACAGCGCCTGGCTGCGCGCCTCCATCAGCGTATTGCCGGCCGCCATGCCGTTGCTCACATACAGGTTGCCGATGATGTTGACCGGGATCCAGGTCACGGCGCCGTCGCGCAGGCGGGTATAGGGTAGCGCGCAGATACCACGGTCGGCATTGCCGGAGTTCAGGTCAACCAGCACCTCGCTGTCGATGTTGCCGTTGGGGTTGTAGAAAGCGTGCAGTTCGGGGTTGAGCAGTTCGGTTGGCCAGCCGCCGCCGTCGTCGGTGGGCGCGAACCAGCGCTCCTGCGGATAGTGGACGAACGGCCGCTTGGCGCGGGTCGCACCCAGGTGGAAATGGGTCCAGAAATAATGGGTGCCCAGCCGCTCGAAGAACTCGCCCAGGGCGCTGGCGCGCGCTGCCAGCATGGTTGCGCCCTTGCCGTTGGCGAACAGCATCGGGCATTCATGGTCGCGTACGTGCACCGACCAGATTGCCTCCACCGGGTTCAGCCAGGAAGATTCATCGAGGGTGAAACCGCGGGTAGCGAGCTTCTGCTGCATGGTGTGGATGGTCGATTCGAGCGAGGCATCCTTGCCGGGAATGAAGCTTTCGGTCTGCATGGCGTGGGGTATCGGGCAAATTTGGCGAGGATGAAGGATAACGGATAGCACCCTGAGGCACGTCGGCTCGTGCACGCCGACCCGGCACGATCAGCACTTTCCGGTTCGAAGACGTTCTCGATCCTCTGATGTTCGGCGTCGGCCACGACGCCGGCTGCATACTGGCACCCGCCCCGCCCGGGTACACGAGGAGAGTCGGTATGGACCTGTTGAGTGACGAGGAGCGCTTGGCGCTGATGCCGGCGGAGACGCTGCCGTTCGATTCGCCGATCCCGACGCAAAGCGTGTCGAGCGACGAGTTCGCACCGATTCCGCAAACGCCACGGCAGCGCGAGGTCGAGCAGCGGCTGGCGCAACTGGGCGACGAATGCGCCTCACACCAGGGCCTCACGCGGCGCCAGTTCTTCCGCACGGCGGCAGGCATGGCGGCCGCGTTCGCCGCGATGAACGATGTGTACGGACCGGTGTTCGGCGTGAACCGCGCCGAGGCCGCCACGCCCGAACTGGCGAACGCGCGCGCCGCCGGCCTTGCCGACCAGTTCGTACTCGACGGGCACACGCACTTCCTGCGCGACGACACGCGTCTGGACGTGTTCGTGCGCATGCGCGAAGCCGTGGGCCGCGCCGGCTGGAATCCCGATCTCGTCGACCGGCCGCAGACCATCGCGGATCTCAAGTTCGACAACTACATGAAGGAGATCTACCTCGACAGCGACACCAAGATTGCGCTCATCTCGAGCGCGCCCTCGGAAGTGAAGGCCGACTGGTTCCTCACCAACCAGATGATGGCGCAGGCGCGCAAGCGGGTGAACGACCAGAGCGGCACCCGCCGGATGCTGAGCCACGCCATCTTCGCCCCCGGACAACTCGGCTGGGTCGAGGAAGTCGACCGCGCCATCGCGGAGGACAAGCCGGACTCGTTCAAGGGCTACACCATCGGCGACAACACCCACAAGGACATGGCCAAGCCATGGCGCATGGACGACGAGAAGCGGCTCTACCCCTTCTACGAACGGCTGTGGCAGGTGGGCATCCGCAACGTGTGCGTGCACAAGGGCCTGTATCCACCATCGGTCGAGCGCCAGTACCCGCACCTGCGCAACTTCTGCGACGTGAGCGATGTGGGCCAAGCCGCGCGCGACTGGCCGATGCTCAATTTCATCATCTATCACTCGGGCTATCGCTTTCCAGCGGGCGGCACGCCGGAGGAAGCGCTCGAACAGTTCGAAACCACCGGCCGCATCGACTGGGTGACCGATCTGGCCGAGATTCCGGAGCAGTTCGGCGTGACCAATGTCTACGGCGATCTGGGCCAGGTGTTCGCCACCACCAGCGTGGCGCAGCCGAAGCTCGCTGCCGCCATCCTGGGCACGCTCGTGCGCGGCCTGGGCGCTGACCATGTGGTGTGGGGCTCCGATGCCGTGTGGACCGGTGCGCCGCAGTGGCAACTCGAAGCGCTGCGCCGCCTGGAGATTCCCGAGGACATGCAGCGCGGCCATGGCTTCGCGCCGCTCGGCGACGCGACCGGCACAGTGAAGAGCGCGATCCTGGGCCTGAATTCGGCGCGGCTCTACGACATCGACCCGAAGGCCTACGCCGATCTCGACGACGGCATCGCACGGCGCAAACGCGAGTACCTCGCCGAGGGCGGACAGCGCAGCAACCTGCGCTATGGCTACGCCGTCGGCTGACCGATGAAGATTCCACCGCGCCTGCAACCGCTGGCCGAACACGGCTTCGTCGATCAGGTCGTCCGGCAATTGAAGAGCGGCAAGGAGGCGATGGTGTTCGTCGTCATCTGCGACGGCGAGGTGCGGTGCGCAAAGGTCTACAAGGACGCCGACAAGCGCGGCTTCCGCCAGAGCGTGGCCTATACCGAAGGCCGCAAGGTCAGGAACAGCCGGCAGGCGCGGGCGATGGAACGGGGCTCGAACTACGGGCGCCGCGAACAGGAAGCGGCCTGGCAACATGCGGAGGTGGACGCACTGTTTCTGCTCGCCCGCGCCGGCGTACGCGTGCCGAAGCCGTACAACTTCCACGAAGGCGTGCTGTTGATGGAGCTGGTGACCGATGCCGACGGCAACGCCGCGCCGCGGCTCGAGAATCTGGTGCTGACCCCGGCACTGGCCCGCGAGTACCACGCCGGGCTGGTCCGCCAGGTGGTGCTTATGCTGTGCGCCGGCATCGTCCACGGCGACCTGTCCGAATACAACGTGCTGGTCGATGCCGACGGCCCGGTGATCATCGACTTGCCGCAGGCGATCAACGCCGCCAGCAACAACCACGCGAAGTCGATGCTGGTGCGCGACGTGAACAATCTCACCACCTACTTCGCGCAATTCGCGCCGGAGGTGCTGCAAACCGACTACGGCAACGAGATCTGGGCGCTCTACGCCGCCGGCGCCCTCACCCCGGACGTGCCGCTCACCGGGCGATTCGTGCACGACGAGAGGCCGCCCGACGTAGACGCGCTGTTGCAAGACATCGACGCGGTCATCGAAGAGGAGGCCGAGCGGGCGCGACGGCGCGCGGCCGCCGCCGCCGAATCAGAACCGGGTTGAGCCCCCCCCCAGCCGACAGCCATGCCGCTCCTGGCCGGGTGACGTGGTGGCGCCTACTGCACCACCCGCTTCTCGACACTACCTGTCAGATCAACCGCCGCCGTAAAGATCGGCAGGCGCTCGTAACGCGCCATCCGGACATCCCCGAGAAAACGAACGTCCGGGGGCGGTCGCCCCGGACCGCCAAAAGGGCCGAAGCCCTCGACGTGACTAAGCCCCCACTGGTCGCCGGCGTATCGCCAGCAGGCCCGCCAGACCGGCGAGGAACATGGCTACCGTCTCCGTCTCCGTCTCCGGCTCCGGTACCGCGGCCACATCGCCAGGGCGTACAGCCAAGGCGGAAGCGCAGTCGGCGCGTATGGCACGGTCTGGCCGTAGCCGGTGAGGCAGCAATACACCAGGCGCCGATTCGACGCCGTGAGCGTGGCGTGGCGGTAGTCCCCAGGCTGCGCTGCGCCTTTCCCCAGGGGGGCGCAGCGTCCTCGGGGAGCCCTGTGGATGCTGCCCCTTCGCTTGGAAGAGTGCCGTACTCCTAATCGCATGCCGTCCGAATGTCGGATACTGCGGGGTGGATGATGTAGCCACGGCTTCGGCCGCACGCGACACCACCTTGCGAAGGGGGACAGCATGTTCGAACAGTTCGTCGACGGGTTCACCCGCACCAAGCACCGGCTGCTCTACCCGTACATACGGCGCAAGGATGCCGGCTACCTCGCCAACGTGCTGTCGGAGTACGCATCGTTTCCGCTCGAACTGCGGCGCACCCGGCTCGCCGCATTCGCCGATATCGAACGCTGTCATGCGGCGCTACTGGCGGCGCATGACGACGACGCCGATGGCGATGCGGTTCGGCAGGCGCAACCACTACAGACCATCGGCGGTATGCCGGCCGCCGTCGATGAACACGAACAGAAGTCGGCAGCCGCCGATCCGATTGTCCCCCGCGTCTGGCTGCAGAGCTACATGCGCCAGGTGTTCATGGTGGAGAAGGCAGTCCTGCAACTGCAGGATTTTCCTGCGCTGCACGCGCGCGCGCCGATGCTGCTGGAGCGGTTTCGCAGCGTGGTCGACCAGAAGTTCGAGTTCCTGAAGCGCCAGCACGACCAGGAAGTGTCGGCCGAGAAGCTCTCGGAACTGTGGCAAAAATGGTCCGACGAAGCCACGCCGGCACGAGAACGCGAGGGCATAGAGACCTGGCTGCGCAGCCGGTTGGCGGCGGTGCTGAACGACATCCAGTGGAGCTACGCGCAGAACCAGGTGCGGGAGGAGCTATTCCTGAGCCAGCAGATCGCGCTGTTCGGCACCTTTCTCGGCATCGCTCTGCTGACGCTGCTGCTGTTCCATTTTCCGGCGGCGGGCTGCAACACCAAGCTGCCACTGGTGGTGATGTTCTTCGGCCTGCTCGGCGCCTTCACCAGCATCATGCGGCGCATGCGCAACGACAGCGATCAACACGGCGGCGGCGCCGAGAGCTCTTTCAAGGAGCTGACCGCGCTGGCCTACGGCAAGATCGGCATCACCTTCAGCCTGTTGTTCGGCGTGATCTTCTCGCTGGTACTGATGCTCTTCTTCCAGAGCGGGCTCACGGCCGTGGTGTTCAGTGCCGATCTGGCGAAGACCGCCTTCCCGATGTTTCCGGTGGTCGCCACCGACGTCGCGGCATGCACGGCCGGAACCCTGGTCGGATTGCCAGGGCCGGGGTTGCAAACTCTCGGAAAATTGCTGGTCTGGTCGTTCGCGGCCGGTTTCATCGAGCGGCTGGTGCCGGACGCGCTCGACCGGCTGACCAAGGCGGCCGAGACCAAGAAGCCATAGCGGAGGCGAGGCTCACGTTGCCCGCAGGGTTTCCCAAGGAACGCGCACCCCCTGGGGGGGGAAGCCGGCGCGCAGCCTGGGGTGGGCGTCGATCTTGAACGAAGGGGCAGCATCGACCTCGTCGGGGTTCATGACCGGCGGGTCACTGCGCCACCCACCCGCCATCGATCGACATCGAGGTGCCGGTGATGCTGGCGGCGGCGTCGGCGCACAGGAACAACGCGAGTGTGGCGACATCGTCGATCTTGACGAATTCCTTCGATGGCTGCCGCTCCAGCATGACCTTGTCGATCACCTCCGCGCGCGGGATGCCGTGCACCTTGGCCTGGTCCTCGATCTGTTTCTCGACCAACGGCGTGAGCACGTAGCCCGGACAGATGGCGTTGCAGGTGATCGGCAACTTCGCGGTTTCGAGCGCGACCGTCTTGGTCAATCCAAGCACGCCGTGCTTGGCGGCGACGTAGGCCGACTTGAATGGCGACGCGACCAGCCCGTGGGCCGAGGCGATGTTGATGATGCGGCCCCAGCCGCGCTGCTTCATGCCCGGCAACGCGGCGCGGATGGTGTGGAAATTGGACGACAGATTGATGGCGATGATCTGGTCCCAGCGGTCGAGCGGAAATTCGTCCACCGGCGCCACGTGCTGGATGCCGGCGTTGTTGACCAGGATGTCGACGCCGCCGAGCTGGTGTTCGGCCTCGGACATCATGGTGTGGATCTCCGATGGCCGGCTCATGTCGGCGCCCGAGTGCAGCGCCTTGACGCCGAACTCCTGCTCGATCTGTTTGCGGGCAGCCTTGATCTCGTTGGCATTGCCGAAGCCATTGAGCATGACATTGCAACCCTGCGCGGCGAGCGCGCGTGCGATGCCGAGGCCGATGCCGCTGGTGGAACCGGTGACGACGGCTGATTTGCCTTTGAGCATGGCGAGAATCCATGTTGTTGCGATGCGGCGAGTCTAGCAAATACGCGCGCGGGCACGCACCGCGGATGCGGCCGGCAGCGGCACGGTCGCCGCACTGGGAACACTCGGCGCCTCGGCGCTGGCGAATACCGCCACCGGCACCGCCCGCACCACACTTTCGCACTATCAGATTCCCGCCACCGCCGACACGGTGCACTGGGGTTACTTCAGCAAGAATCTGAAGCCGGCGGTCGAAGTCCAGTCGGCTGATTTCGTGACCATCGAAACGCTCACCCATCATGCCAACGAGGATGCCGAGCGCATGGTCAAGGGCGGCGCCGGCAAAGGAACGGGCATGCACATCTGCACTGGGCCGGGGCCGGTGATGGCGGTGGCGGTGGATTTCGGCGTGGCGCAAGTGGTGGACGGCAACTGGGGCGTCCACGCCATCGTGAAGAAGGCCATCTTCTCCGGCAGCGAGGGCTCAAGCGCCGGACGTGGGGCCGGGGTAATGCCCCGCTGATCGGCGACATTGCCCAGCATCCCTCACCCTCGGTCCCTCTCCCGGGGGGGAGAGGGATGTCTACTGCTCCCGGAGAAGGAATGTTTACTGCTTCCGGAGAAGGGATGTCTCCTGCTCTCGGAGAAGGAATGTCGCCTGCGCCCTTCTCCCTCCGGGAAGGCCGGGGATGAGGGAAACCCGATGCCGCTTGCCCTTGCGACGCAGCGCTGTGCCGCCGACAATCGGTGGTCACGGTTGTTGCCTGTGGCTGACGTCGCTGGCGGCTGACCACGTCACCCCTGTCACTCCAGCGTCCATCCCATGAAAATCGCCGTTGGCGGCTTCCAGCACGAAACCAACACCTTCGCCCCCAGCAAGGCCACCTTCGACCAGTTCGTGCGCGGTGGCGGCTGGCCACCGCTGCTGGAAGGCGCCGCGCTGTTCGATGGTGTCGCCGGCATCAACCTGCCGATCACCGGCTTCATCGACGCCATGGGTCCCGACGGGCACCTGCTGGTGCCGCTCGCCTGGGCGGCTGCCAGCCCTTCGGCCCATGTCACCGAAGACGCCTTCGAGCGCATCGCCGGCCTGATCCTGGCGCGGCTGCGCGCGGCCATGCCGGTCGACGCGGTCTACCTCGACCTGCACGGCGCGATGGTCACCGAGCATCTCGACGACGGTGAAGGCGAACTGCTGGCGCGCGTGCGCGCATTGATCGGTCCGGATGTTCCACTGATCGCCAGCCTCGACCTGCACACCAATCTCACGGCGGGCATGGTGCGCCACACCGATGCAATGGTGGCCTATCGCACCTATCCGCATGTCGACATGGCCGATACCGGCGCTCGCGCCGCGCATCTGCTGCGCAGCCGTTTCGGTGGCAGTCCGCGCCCCTATTGCGCGGTGCGGCGCATCCCGTTCCTGATCCCGCTCGGCGCCCAGAGCACGATGCTCGAACCGATGCAGACCCTGTATCGCGAACTGGCCACGTTAGAAGGCAATGGCGTTGCGAGCGTGTCGTTCACGCCCGGGTTTCCCGCGGCTGATTTTCCCGGTTGCGGGCCGGCGGTCTTCGCCCTCGGCGCCGATGTCGCCGCAGTGGATCGCGCGGCCGACCGGATCGCAGCGCTGGTGACGGAGGCCGAGTCCGATTTCGAGATGGAGGTGTTCACACCCGACGACGGCGTCCGGCTCGCGATGTCGATCGCGCAGCGCGCCACGCGGCCGGTAGTCATCGCCGACACGCAGGACAATCCCGGCGCCGGCGGCAATTCCGACACCACCGGCATGTTGCGAGCGCTGGTGACCGCCGGTGCGCAGCGCGCAGCCATCGGACTGATGGTGGACCCCGCCGCCGCGCGCGCGGCACACACCGTGGGTGTCGGCGCCGAACTCACGATCGGGCTCGGCGGCAAGTCGGGCATCGCCGGCGATGCGCCGTTCGCGGCGACGTTCACGGTCGAAGGCCTGCACGACGGGCGCTTCACCTGCACCGGGCCGTTCTATCGCGGCGCACGCATGGCCATCGGGCCGGCGGCCTGCCTGCGGATCGGCGGCATCCGCGTGGTGGTCGCCTGCGAGAAGCCGCAGCTCGCCGATCAGCAGATGTATCGCTTCGCCGGCATCGAGCCCACCACCGAGGCAATACTGGTCAACAAGAGCTCGGTGCATTTCCGCGCCGACTTCGCGCCCATCGCCGAACGCATCCTGGTCTGCAAGGCACCCGGCCCGATGCTGGCCGATCCGGCCGATTTTCCGTGGCGGCGGCTCGCGCCCGGCATCCGGCTCAAACCCAACGGCCTGCCATTCGCGCCCATGCGCTCAGACCAATAATCGCCGGAAATCCCAAAAACGAAGAACTGTCGGCAAGCGGAGGGGCAGCGCCCACAGGGTCCCCCGAGGACGCTGTGCCCCCTTTTGAGGGGGAAGGCGGAGCGCAGCGCAGCCTGGGGGTGGACGTCACATGCCCACAGGGTCCCCCGAGGACGCTGTGCCCCCTTTTGAGGGGGAAGGCGGAGCGCAGCGCAGCCTGGCGGTGGTCAAGTAAAAGGCCAGGCCTTGCGCCAGAACTGGAGCAGGAAGAAGCCGCCAACCAGACCGCCCAAGTGGGCGAAGTGGGCGACCCCGGTTTGCGAGCCGGTGAGTCCGAGCACCAGTTCGATGACGCCGTAGATCACCACGAACCAGCGCGCCGGCATCGGAATCGGCGGGATCAGCATCATGATCACGTCCTTCGGGAACAGCAGCCCGTAGGCCAGCAGCACCCCGAACACGCCGCCGGAGGCGCCGATCGTGGGCGAGGGTGGCGAACCCATCAGGTTCATCACGAACAATTGCGCCACCGCGGCGGTCACGATGCACGTGAGGTAGTACTGAAGATAGCGGCGGCTGCCGAGGAATCGCTCGACCTTGCGACCGAGCATGTAGAAGCCGAGCATGTTGAACAGCAGATGCGTCAGGCTGCCATGCAGGAAGCCGTAGGTGAGGAGCTGCCAGATCTCGAACGGCGGAACGCCGGACTGGTCGACACCGGCCATCGGCCACAGGCCGAAATACACCACGATGACCGGCCCGATGAGCGCCTGCAGGGCAAAGCCGATGATATTCAGGCCGAGAAGGCCCTGGGTGACTGGTGGCAAACGACCTCCGGAAGCGGGAACGAGGAAACGGCGGGGATGCGACTGCGTGACCCACGGGCGACGGTCACGATCCCCATTCAGGGGGAGATGACGGCGCCGGCGCCGCTTTCAACCGCCGTCGAAGTGCCCGATGATAACCGGCCGGCGGCCCGACGCTGCCGCCGGCACCACGCGAGGAAAGATAATGCGATTGTTTCCGGGAAAACGACCGAACGACCTCGGCGTGCGCAACGGCCGGCTGAAGCCGCCCCCGCCATCGCCCAATGCGGTGCACAGCCAGGTGACCGAGGGCTACCACGCGACTGCGCCCCTGCGATACCAGGGAACGCGGGAAGCCGCCATGCGCGCCTTGGCCGGCATCGTGCGCGGCCCCCCTCGCGTCACCATCGTCACCCAGACCGCCGAGTATCTCTACGCCGAGTACCAGACGGCGCTCCTGGGTTTCGTCGACGATGTCGAGTTCTGGTTTCCGCCGGACGACGGGATCATCCATGTGCGTTCGGCGTCGCGCCTGGGCAGCAGCGACTTCGGCGTCAATCGCCAGCGGATCGAGGAGATCCGCGCCCGGCTCGCCGCCGGGGCTTGAAACAGGCCGTCGGCAACGCGTGACTGCCGGCGGCTGCCGCCGGGATCGTCAGGCCGACGCCAGCGGATCGGCACCCATGCCCGGGTCGCACGATCCGGTCGCCGCACGCGCTGCGCTGCTGGCGTGCACCGCCTCCACCGAGGCCGACACCGCGAGATACGACCAGCATTCGGCCATGAGGTCGGGCCGCACCAGTGCCTTGCGCGCGAGCGCGCGGCTGAAAGCGAGTTCCAGTGTCTGATTGCTCATGTCGGTCTCCCCGTCGAGGTCGCGCGATGTCCGCGCACGCTTCGGATGCTGCGCGAGCGCCGATGATTTCCGGGAACGACAGGCACAAGTTGTTACCATCGCGCCGCGAAGTATCAAAATACGCGACACCTCCAACGACCCCGGAGACCCGATGGCCGAAACCGCGACTTTGATGGACGCCTTGAAACGTGCGCTGCGTGCCCGGCGCATCAGCTACCTCAAGGTCGGGGAAGCGCTGGCCCTGAGCGAAGCCAGCATCAAACGCCTGTTCTCGCGTGGCGGTTTCACGCTGGAGCGTTTCGAACTGGTATGCAGCCTGGCCGGCACCACCATGGTCGAGCTGGTGCGGCAAAGTGCCGGCGGCAAGGACGCCGTCTCGCAACTGACCATGGAGCAGGAGCGCACCATCATGAGCGACCGCAAGCTGCTGCTGGTGGCCGTGTGCGCGCTCAATCACCTCACGGTGCAGGAGATCAGCGGTGCTTACGCCCTGACCAAGGCCGAATGCGTCACCCTGCTGCTGCGGCTGGACAGCATCCACTTTTTGGAACTGCTGCCAGAGAACCGCATCCGGCTGCTGGTCACCCACACTTTCACGTGGCTGCCGAACGGACCCATCCAGCAATACTTCAAGGCACGCGCCCAGAACGAGTTCTTCCGGGCCCGGTTCGACCAGAAGGACGAGATCATGCTGCTGTCCAACGCCATGCTCTCGCCCGGCTCCCTGGCCATCTTGCTGCAACGGCTGCGCCGGCTCGCCAACGAGTTTGCCGAACTGCACGAAGACGAAAAGCACCTGCCGCTGGGCGAGCGCCGGTCCTCGACCCTGCTGCTGGCCATGCGGCCGTGGGAACTGGACGAGTTCAAGGAGCTGCGACGGCCGCGCCCGGCACCAGCGACGAGCAAGGTCTGACCGGTATCTGCGGCGGAAGCGTCCGGCGCATGCCTTCGATACGGACTACGGCATTCAGTGTTCGGTGTGGGGGGCGCCGCAGCACTGCTTGAACTTCTTGCCGCTGCCGCAGATGCAGGGGTCGTTGCGACCGACCTTGGGACCGTCGCGCCGGAAGGTGTCGGGCTTGCGCTTCTCGGCCCAGAAGTCGAAGGCGTCCTGCACGGCTTCGGGCAGTTCGTCGCGGCAGTTCTCGATGAGCGCCTGTTCTTCCTGCGGCTTGAGATCGAGCGAAGCTCGCAGCACGGCATCGTGCTCCAGACCGCCGGCAAGGATCAGGAAGGGGAACAGGATGTCTTCGACTTCATCGGCGTCGCCAGCGGCTTCCCAGGCCGGTTGCGCCAGATCGACCCCCTCAAGATAGCCCAGCGCCCACATCGAATAGTCGAGCTCGGTACTTTCGTCCGAGACCGGATAGAGGATCGGGTCGACCTGGATGCCTTCGACCAGCACCAGCACGATCTCCTGATGAAATCGCTTGAGCAGCGCGACCACGTCAGCCGACTGGACGTCGTTCTCCCAGTCGTGCTCATCGCCCAGCGCGGCAGCGAGCCAACGCCTGATCGGTATCGCTTCAGGCGCACTGGCGACAGCGCAAAGAAAGCCCTGCAAGGCATCGACCGGCATGGCGTTGTCGCCATGCCGCTCGCCCGATAGCAGGCCTTCCAGGCGATCGAGATCGGCTTCGGACAAGGTCAGCAACGGCAGGTCACCGATCGCAGGTTAGCGAGGTAGTACCGAGGCATCGGCATCACCGTGTCCGGCCTCAGCCCCCAAGGGCGCTGGCACCGCAGTAGGGGGTAGCGACCGAAGGGCGCGGGGGGCGGGGTAACTCAATCGGGACGGCGCGGATTGCCGCCGGGGCGTGCCGGCGCTCCGCTGCCCGAACGACGCCCGCGACCCTGTGCCGGACGGGCTGGTCCGCCGACAGGGCGGGGAGCGCTGCCGGCGGTAGTGCCATTTCGGCCACCACCGTTGCCGTTGCCATTGCCGCTGGCGCCACGGTTACCAGCGTTGCCAATCCCCGGACGCGGACCGTTGCCGCCGCCGTTGCCGCGAGATTCACCGCGAAACGGCTTGCCGCCGCCGCTGCGACCGCCGCCGCGCGTATTCGGCTCGCCGAACACGCGCCCAGAAGACGGAAACATCGACGACGCGTTCGAGAGCGGCTGGCGTTCGTCGTAATCGTCGCTGGCGGAGGCTTGCCGCACAGGAATCAGGACATTGCCGTCGGGTTCGCCCTGGACACGCGGGGCCTGGTCGCCACGCCGACCTTCGGCCCGCGCCTGGCGCGGTGGGCGAATGGAATTGCCATCGGCTTCGGCCTGCGCCCGGGGTGGGCGCGGCGTGTTGCCATCGGTTTCGGGCTGGAACTGCGGTGGCGGCGAGGTGTCGGTTTCGACTTTGGATTCCGCTTTGGATTCCGCTTCGGATTCTGCTTCGGCCTGGACCCGCGGCGCCCGCGGGACCTCAACGCCTGGCGCAGATACACCGGGATTCGGCTTGCCTCGACCTTCGCCACCTCGCCCTTCGCCACCACGACCGCGACGATTGCGGCCGCGACGTTCGGGGCTTGATCCGGGTACGGCGACGACGCCGTCTTCAGGCACGGCAGGGTCGCGTCCGCGCTGCGGCCGACGCTCGGGGGCGGTGTCGGGTGCGGCTTCCGAAACCGAGCCGGGCTCGAAACCAGGGACGATCGAGCGCTCGATCTTGCGGCGGATCAGCTTCTCGATGTCCGCTAGCAGCGGCAGCTCTTCGTGACAGACGAGCGAGATCGCCTCGCCGGAACTGCCCGCGCGGCCGGTGCGGCCGATGCGATGCACGTAATCTTCGGGGACGTTGGGCAGTTCGAAATTGACGACGTGCGGCAGCTCCTCGATGTCGAGGCCGCGGGCCGCGATGTCGGTGGCGACCAGCACGCGGATCGTGCCTTCCTTGAAGCTGCGCAGGGCCCGGAGGCGCTGCGGCTGGCTCTTGTTGCCGTGGATGGCGTCGGCCTCGATGCCCTGCTTGTCGAGCTGCTGCGCAAGGCGGTTGGCGCCGTGCTTGGTGCGGGCGAACACCAGCACCTGCCGCCAGTCGCCGGTGGCGACCAGGTGGGCGAGCAGTTCGCGCTTGCGCGACTGATCGACGGGGTGCACGCGCTGGGCAACCAGCTCGGATTCGGCGTTGCGGCGGGCGACCTCGATCAGCACCGGGTCGTGCAGCAGCCCGTCGGCGAGTTCGCGGATTTCATCGCTGTAGGTGGCCGAGAACAGCAGGTTCTGGCGCTTGGCGGGGAGCGTGGCGAGAATGCGACGGATGTCGCGGATGAAGCCCATGTCGAGCATCCGATCGGCTTCATCGAGCACCAGGGTGTTGATGCCCGACAGGTCGACCGTCTTCTGACCGATGTGGTCGAGCAGGCGGCCGGGCGTGGCCACCAGGATGTCGACGCCGCGCTTGAGCGCATCGACCTGGGGCGTCATGCCGACGCCGCCGTAGATGAGCGTGGACCTCAGGTTGAGGTGGCGGCCGTAGGTGCGGACGCTCTCCTCGATCTGGGCGGCAAGCTCGCGGGTCGGGGTGAGGATGAGGGCTCGGACCCGGCGGTTGCCGGCGGGATCGGCGAGGTCCTGGGCGGCCAGCCGCTGCAGCATCGGCAGCGTGAAGCCAGCAGTCTTGCCGGTGCCGGTCTGGGCGCCGGCGAGGACATCTCGCCCTTCAAGAATGACCGGAATGGCCTGGGCCTGAACCGGAGTGGGGTGCTCGTAGCCTTCTTCGGACACGACACGCAAGAGTTCGGCCGAAAGGCCGAGACCATCAAAATTCACTGACAAAAGCAATCTCCTGGGATCGGCCTGCCGCGCCTTGGGGGCGACGGATCCGGTTCAGGCAGATTCAACAACATGGTGGAGGATCGGGCGAACCGGGCGGACGCCGCGAGGGGATCTGGCCGCTTACCGGGTACTGCGGCGGCGTATCCTTGGAACCG
>JANXYG010000148.1 GCA_025350245.1 Betaproteobacteria bacterium | reverse complement strand
CGCCCGTCCGGCGACACGATGTCCGTCACCGGTTCGTCGGGGCCGGGGCCGAGCGTCGCGGCTTCGGCCTCGAGACGGTCGCGGGCGGCCAGGGCATCGACCGCATGCGCCGGGCCGAGCGCGGCCTGATGCAGCAGTTTGTAGACGTCGGCCAGACCGAGCGCCGGATAGCGGGCCACGTGGGCTCCCAGCAGTTGCGCGACGAACTTCATGGCTCTGCACTCCTCGGCGGATTGGCGCGGTGAGTGTAGCGCGGTACTCCATCACGCGTTGAGCCCACGATGCAGCGCTTCGCCAGACTCGCGCGCTTGTGCCATCCTTCGGCCCGGGAGGAGTCACGATGAATCTTGCAACGCTGTTGCGCCGTTCGGCGCTCGCCAGCGGCTCGCTCGGCGCGGTGGCGCTCGGTGACCGGACGCTGCACACATTTGCCCAACTGGAGCGGCGCGTCGCGGCGCTGGCGGGGCAACTGACCCGTCGCTTCGGCCTCGTGCCGGGCGATTGCATCGCGCTCGCGATGCGCAATTGTCCGCAGTACGTCGAGGCGATGTTCGCCGCCTGGCACGCCGGCCTCACGGCGGTGCCGATCAACGCCAAGCTGCACCCGCGCGAGTTCGAATACATCCTGTCGCACTCGGGCGCGAAGCTGTGCCTGGTCACGCCCGACCTGGCCGAGCCGTTGTCGGCGCTCGCCGTGGCGGGCCTGCGTCTGATCGATGTCGAGTCGGCCGAGTACGAGGCGCTCATGGCCGGCGATGCCGCGCCGATCGCCGAGATTGATGCCAACGACGTGGCTTGGCTGTTCTTCACCAGCGGCACCACCGGCCAGCCGAAGGGCGCCATGATCACTCATCGCAACCTGCTGATCATGACCGCCAGCTATTTTCCGGATGTCGATACCATCGCCGCCGGCGACTGCATCCTGCATGCCGCGCCGATATCGCACGGCTCCGGCCAATACATGCTGCCGCAGATCGCGGCCGCGGCCATGCAGGTGATCCCCGCGAGCGGCGGCTTCGACCCCGGCGAAGTCCTCGATCTCGCCGGGGTGCACACCGGCATGACGATGTTCGCGGCGCCCACCATGGTCAAGCGGCTGATCGAGCATCCGCGCGCCGCGACCGCCGACACGCGCGGTCTCAAGACCATCGTCTATGGCGGCGGCCCGATGTACGTCGCCGATTGCAAGCGCGCCATGGCGGTGCTCGGCCCGAAGTTCGCGCAGATCTACGGCCAGGGCGAGAGCCCCATGACGATCACGGCGCTGTCGAAGGCGCGGCATGTCGACGTCCATCATCCCGACTACGAGGCGCGTCTGGCGTCGGTGGGCATGCCGCACACGGTGGTCGAGGTCAGGGTGGTCGATGCCGACGACCGGACCCTGCCCTTCGGTGAGATCGGTGAAGTACTGGTGCGCGGCGATACCGTGATGCGTGGTTACTGGCGCAATCCCGACGCCACCGCCACCACCTTGCGTGGTGGCTGGCTGCATACCGGCGATGTCGGCGCCATGAATGCCGATGGCTTCCTGACGCTCAAGGACCGCAGCAAGGATCTGGTCATCAGCGGCGGCTCGAACATCTATCCGCGCGAGGTCGAGGAGGTGCTGCTGCTGCATCCGGGCGTCGCCGAGGTCGCCGTGGTCGGCGCACCGCATCCGGAATGGGGCGAGGAGGTGGTGGCGTTCGTGGTGGCGCGCGCGGGCGAATCACCGGCCGTGGAGGCGCTCGACCAGTTGTGCCTGGATCACATCGCCCGCTTCAAGCGGCCGAAGCGCTACCGGTTCGTGGCGGCGTTGCCGAAGAACAACTACGGCAAGGTGCTCAAGACCGCGCTGCGCGCCGATCTCGCCGCGGAGGCCGGCAGTTGACCCCTCCTGCCGAAGGGAACCTCCGAAGCGAAGGGACAGCGCCCACAGGGTTCCCCGAGGACGCTGCGCCCCCTGGAGGGGAAAGGCGAAGGGCAGAGCAGCCTGGGGGTGGGCGTTACTCCGCTTTGATGTTCTTCTCGCGGATCAGCTTGCCCCACTTGTCGGACTCGGCCTTGATCAGCCGTGCGAAGTCGGCGCCGCTGCCACCGCCGTCGTTGAGGTCGATGTCCTCCAGGCGCTTCTGCACCATCGGGTCCTTGAGCGCTTCGTTGAGCCAGGCGTTGAGTTGCGCCAGCACCTGAGGCGGGGTCTTGGCGGGCGCGAGCACGCCGAACCACGGCGCGATCACGAAGCCGGGATAGCCCGCTTCCTGCATCGTGGGCACATTGGGAAACAGGCGCGAGCGCTTCAACCCGGTGACCGCGAGCGGCCGCACCTTGCCGGCCTGCGCCTGCGGAAACATCGACGGCATGTTGTCGAACATCACGTTGATCTGGCCACCCACGATGTCGTTGATGGCGGGTGCCGAGCCCTTGTAGGGCACGTGCTGCAGATCGATGCCGGCCACCGCATTGAACAGTTCGCCCGACAGGTGCAGCGACGAGCCGAAGCCAGACGACGCATAGGTGAGCTGCCCGGGCTTTGCCTTGGCGAGCGCCACCAGTTCCTTGACGCTGTTGGCGGCCACGCTCGGATGCACCACCAATAGGTTGGCGATCGAGCCCACCAGCATCACCGGCGCGAAATCGCGTTCCACGGTGTAGCCCAGGCTCGCGTACAGGTGCGGATTGAGCGAGCAGGTGCCGATCGACCCCATCACCAGCGTGTAGCCGTCGGGCGCGGAATGCGCGACGACTTCCATGCCGACGTTGCCGCCGGCGCCGGGTCGGTTCTCGATCACCACCGGTTGCCTGGCGAGCTGCGACAGGCGCTGTCCGAGCAGGCGCGACAGCAGATCGACCGTGCCGCCGGGCGTGAACGGCGCGACGATCCGGATCGGCTTGACCGGAAACTGCTGCGCATCGGCCGCGCCGCCGGCCAGCGCCAGCAGCCCGGCGAGCAACAACGCTGAAAGTCTGGATCGCATGAAAGGGCCACCGCTGAACGGAGGCTGAATATAGCATCGGCGCCAGGCGTTTCCGCCGTGGCGGATCGCCGCGTGGCGGCGCGCCGGGCCCGCTGCGATAATCCCTGGATGAATCCGCTCACTCTCGCTACCCTGCGGCTGATGACCGATGGCAATTTCCACTCTGGCGAGGCGATCGCCGCGCGCCTGGGCGTGACCCGCGCCACCGTCTGGAACGCGATCCGCGACGCGCAGTCGCTCGGGCTCGCGGTCGAGAAGGTGCCGAGCCGGGGCTATCGCGTGACGCCACCGCCGGTGTGGCTCGACGCGCGTCGCGTCGCCACGTTGCTCGGCGTCGCCGCCGCGAGTTTCAACATCGAGGTCGTGGATGCTGTCGGCTCCACCAATGCGCTGCTGCTGGAGCGGGCGTCGCAGGGCGCGCGGGCTGGCACCGTGATCGCCGCCGAAGTGCAGACCGGGGGGCGTGGCCGGCGCGGCCGAACCTGGATCGCGAACCTTGGCGGCGCGCTGACCTTCTCGGTGCTGCTGCGATTCGAGCAGGGGGCGGCCGGGCTGTCCGGCCTGAGCCTGATGGTCGGTGTCGCGGTCGCGCGGGCCCTGCATGCCGTCGGCGCCACCGGCGTCGGCCTGAAGTGGCCGAACGACATCCAGCTTGCCGGGCGCAAGCTCGGCGGCATCCTGATCGAGGTCCAGGGCGACGCGCTCGGCCCGGCCGCCGCCGTGATCGGCATCGGCTTGAACGTGCGCCTGGGCAGCGGCGAGCGCGGGCGGATCGACCAGCCGGTGGCCGATCTCGACGAGGCCGGCGCCGGCGCCGATCGCAATCGCCTCCTTGCCATGGTGCTGACCGAACTCGCGGCCTGCGCCGAGCGTTTCGCCGTCGACGGTTTCGCGGCGTTCGAGGCCGAGTTTCGCCGCTGGCATGCCTTGCAGGATGCCGAGGTGCTGGTGCATCTGGGCGACGGCTCGACGGTGGCGGGGCGCGTGCACGGCACCGCTCCCGACGGCGCGCTGGTCCTGAAGACGTCGGCCGGGCTGCAACGCTTTCATGGCGGGGAGGTGAGCTTGCGCGCGGCGGCACCGGCGCCTGCCGATGTCCGTGCCTGAGCCAGTGCTCGCGATCGACGCTGGCAACACCCGCATCAAGTGGGGCATGCGCGGCGATGGTGGCTGGCTTGCCACCGGCGCGGTCGCGACGCTGGACCACGACGCGCTGCGGGCGCAATGGGAAAGCGTCGGACCGAGGCCCACCGTAGCCATCGTCTCGAACGTTGCCGGTGATGCGGCGGGCGCCGGAATAGCGAGTGTCCTGGCGGCAATGGCGATCAGGATCCGTTGGCATGCCGCGTCGGCAACCTGCGGCGATGTCATCAACGGCTACCAGCAACCGGGGCGCCTCGGCCCCGACCGCTGGGCGGCGCTGATCGGCGCCCGGGCCCGCCATCGGGGCGCCTGCGTGGTCGCCAATTGCGGCACGGCGACCACCATCGATGCGCTCGCCCCGAGCGGCGAGTTCATCGGCGGCGTGATCGCGCCTGGCGTCGAACTCATGCGCGCGGCGCTCGCCACCCGCGTGCCGGCTCTGCAAGGGAACCCCGGGCGCTTCGTGTTCTTCCCCGCCAACACCGCCGACGCCATCGCAAGCGGCGCCGTGTATGCCGCCGCGGGTGCCATCGCCGGCGTCGCGCGCCGGCTCGAGGAGTGGACGGGCACCGCGCCACGCATCGTTCTCACCGGCGGCGCCGCGGTCCAGGTCGCACCGCAACTGGCTGGCACCGTCGAGATCGTCGAGCACCTTGTGCTCGAGGGCCTGGTGGTGGCGATGGCCGCGGCATGAGAGTCGTCGTTGCCATCCTGCTGGTGGCCAACCTGGCGCTCGCCGCCTGGATTTTTTCCGACTCGCAGCGCCCCACCGATGATGCGCCGCTGCTTCAGAGCCAGCTCAACGCCGACCGGATCCGCATCGTGCGCGATGGCGGCGAACCCGCCGCGGTCGTGCCGCTCGCCGCCGCGTGCATCGAGTGGAGTCCGTTTCCACCCGATGAACTGACGCGGGCCCGGGCGGCGGTTGCCGAGCTCGCGTTCGGTGAGCGCCTGTACCCGGCGCCGGTGTCGGTGACGGCCGGCTGGTGGGTGTTCATTCCGCCACAGCCTTCGCACGACGCGGCGGCGCGCAAGGTGTCGGAGCTGCGGCAGCTCGGCATCGCCGACACCTTCCTGGTGCAGGAACGCGGTGAATGGGAGAACGCCATCTCGCTCGGCATCTTCCGCAACGAAGACGGTGCGCGGCGGTTTCTCGACGTGTTGCGCGGCAAGGGCGTGCGCACCGCGGTGAGCGGCGCGCGCGCGCAGCAGGTTCGCCAGAGCGGGCTGTTCCTGCGCCAGCCGGCCGCCACCGATGCGCGCTCGCTGGCTGATCTGCAGAGCCGGTTTCCAGGTACGACGGTGCGCACGGTGCGATGCCCGTGAGTGCGATGATGCCGGTGCCGACCACCGTGATCACCGGGTTTCTGGGCAGCGGCAAGACCACCGCCATCCGTCATCTGCTGTCGGTGAAGCCGCCCGACGAGCACTGGGCGGTGGTGGTGAACGAGTTCGGCGAGATCGGCATCGATGCGGCGGTGATTGCCGCGGCCGGTGGCGATGTCGAGGTGCGCGACGTGGCCGGCGGCTGCATCTGCTGCACCAGCGCGCCGCTGCTGCGGGTCGCCATCAATCGCGTGTTGCGCACGCGCCGCCCGGATCGCCTGCTGATCGAGCCCACCGGCCTGGGCCATCCCGCCCGCATCGTCGACAGCCTGCGCGACGAATGGATGCGCAAGGCGCTCGACCTGAAGGGTGTGATCTGCCTGGTGGACCCGCGCCAGTTCGCGCAGCGGCGCTATCGCGAGCACGACGTCTATGCCGACCAGTTGATGCTGGCCGACGTGCTGGTGGCCAACAAGCGCGATCTCGCCACCATCGAGGAACTCGCCGCCTTCGAGGCCGGGGCCAGAGCGATGTATCCGCCCAAGATGGTGGTGGCGCAGGTGAGCGGCGGGCGGATCGAGCCCGCCTGGCTGGATCTGAGCGCAAGCCCGGATCGGGCGCTGGCGCATTCCGGTGCACACGCGAGCACGCGTGCGCCGTCGGCGCCCCGCATCGTGATCCCGCTCGCCGCCGTTGCGCCGACCGAACCGGGCGCGTTCCTGCGCCGCGAGGGCGCCGGCCTGGGCGAGCGCAGTTGCGGCTGGCTGTTCGCGCGCGACACCTGGTTCGACGCCCCCGCGCTCTCGACGCTGTTCGCCGGTTTCTCCGGTTTCTCCGGTGGCTCGATCGGTGGCGCGCCCCTGCATCGTGCCAAGGGCGTGTTCCGCATCGATCGCGACTGGGCGCTGTTCAGTTGGGTCGACGGCACCTGGGACATGGAACCGGTCGCCTGGCGGCGCGACAGCCGCTTCGAAGTCGTGGTCGACGATGTCGGCGATGCCGACTGGCCCGCGCTCGAGCACCGGTTGCTGGCGACGGTGGCCGGGCGCGGCACCGGGGTGACGGTCGCGTCCGGCGCTGGCGATTGACGCGCAGGCCGGGGGTGGTGAACGAAGGGACTTCAGAAGCGAAGGGGCCCCGCCCACAGGGTCCCCCGAGGACGGGGCGCCCCCTGGAGGGGGAAGGCGAAGCGCAGCGCAGCCTGGGGGTGGGTGTCACCTCCCCACAGGGTCCCCCGAGGACGGGGCGCCCCCTGGAGGGGGAAGGCGAAGCGCAGCGCAGCCTGGGGGTGGGCGTCAGGCTGCGGCGGTGAGCGTGCCGGCGACCGGGTCGATCTCCAGCACCCGGGTGTGATGCGCGGCCAGTCCCGGCTCATGCGAGATGCTGACGATGGTGG
>JANXYG010000146.1 GCA_025350245.1 Betaproteobacteria bacterium | reverse complement strand
CGGCGGGCCGCTGATCTGGCCGCGAATCTCCGAGACCGAACAGAACGCCATCGACGCTACTTGCAGAAAGCTGCACCGGTTCCTGAACCATTCAACACCGGTGAAATGACTTAAATTCACCCACAGATTCCGCTGACGAACCAGAAAGAAAGGCGAATGGGTCGTCACCAGCAACTGCGTGCGGTCACTGGCTGCGCGGCACTCTTCCGCCAGCTCAGGCAGCAGCCGCGGGTGCAGGAAGTTCTCGGGCTCTTCGATGCCGATGAATGGCGGCGGCGCCGGGTCGTACAGCATGACGAGATACGCCAGCATCTTCAGCGTTCCGTCGGATGCGTACTTCGCCAGCACCGGGCGGCTGAACGGGGCGTCCTTGATCTGCAGCAGCAGCCGGCCATCGGGCATCGGGTCAGCCTGCACACGTTCGATGCGCGGCACGCGGCGCCGCAACACCTCGAAGATCTGCTCCAACCGCTCACCGTGCTGCTCAGCGAGTAACTGGATCACGTTGGCCAGGTTGTCGCCCGTTCTGCTCATTCGCTCCTGAGGGCCAGCCTCTGGTTGACCGCGCGCACTGTCGGCGGACAGATATGACACATACCAGCCCGTGATGAAGTCGCGAAGCGCAGCGACGCGCGGATGCTCGGCAAACTGACCTAGTGCGTTGACTGCCAACAGGTCGGCCGACTTCAGCGGCACGTCGATGCGCGTGTCTTTCTCGTCAGGTTGATCGCCGCTGACCGCCTTGCCCTTGCCCTCGCGGTAATCGAGAAAGCGGAATGGCTGTCCGTGACTTCCACGCTTCCAGCGCAACCATTCCTCCACGACCACCGGGCCACCCGCTTGTTCATCCACCGCCAGGTGATAGGTGATGAGCGGGTAGCCGGGCTCGCGATACTTGATCTCGATGGTCACCGGTCCATCGCTGCCGCGCGTCTTCAGTTCCTTCGCCCGGCCGCGTTTGTCCCAGGCGCGGCGCAGGCCAAGCTCGAAGCATTCCGCGAGGAACGCGAACACATCGAACACCGTGGATTTGCCACTGCCATTGGGACCGAGCAGGACCGTCAGCGGCGTGAGGTCCTTGAACTCGACCTCGCGCAGCGCGCGGAAGTTCTGCACCTTCAGGTACTCGATGCGCGCCGGGCTGTGCGTGCCGTTCACGAGCGTCTTCTTCATGCAGTCACCTCGATGAATCTCTCGGCATCATTCACGCGCAGTTCACCGGAGATGAGTTTGGGCAGCAGCGTATCGCGCCTTCTTGCGAACGTTACCGCCTGCTGGTCGCCGTTCCTCTGTCGGGCGAGGCATCCGGTTGCGAATTGCTCGAATGCATCGATGGGCCTCATGGGCGGCAGTAGCGTTGGCTAGCATGTAGACGCGATGTGGTGACGACGAAAGAATCGGGCCATGTTTGCCCGATCCATGGCTCTATTTGCGGTCTGGCCCCCGGTCATGTCCGCACACTTTCATAGCGCGTCGCTCGACCCGCCCCCTTCATGCGAAAGAGGCCAAGCTTGTGGAGGCAGTTCTTGGCCGTCCGGTTGGTCACACACATCGCCGCTTTGTACTTGGCCGTCGTGACCTCGACCTTCGCTGCCAAACGGTAGTCGTAGCCCGCAGGGTTGTCGAAGGCGATCACCCACGCCGACGCATCGCGGATTCTGCCTTCGGCATCTCGGTCGTGGTCGTCCTGCTCTGCCGCGGGTTCGTCAGGGGTGATCTCGGCATCGTTACAGACCTGCCAGCCGACACTTTCGAGCTTGGCGAGGGGGCGGCCGCTTCGATGACAAACTCGTCGAATGAAGCCATAGCTCTACGACGATTCGATCAAGTTCTCGCAAATCTGCACCCGCATCCATCCGAGCAGCACGAGATTTCGTATGGCGCTAGCCACCGAGTGCTTCTTCGCTTCGGTTCTCCAGGTTTTCTTCCATCCGAGTACATAGTCGTAGAGGTCATCTTCAGCGACAGTGTCGACGCCCTTCGCCTGCTTGAGTTGGCGACTGGCATACAGCACGGTCAGCACCTCTTCGGCCTGCTCTGTCGTCTTGATTCGGCTGAACAGATCAACTGCCTTCGCGATTTTCTTGGCGTGCGTCTCGATCTGTGGTGCGAACTTCCTCCGATCCTCCTCGTACTGCTGGCAGACTGTCAGCGCCACCATGCGCCCCAGGGGCGTCTCTCGCACCCAACTCCGGTTGGCGAACTCGTGCAGCGCCACCTTCACATCATCAGAGTACGGACCATAGCTGCCTTTGCCGAACGAAAAACCTGTGGGCACGCCCATTTCGGTGACGACGTAACAGAGCTTCTGAAAGATTGTTTTGCCCACAGGGTTCGCATACGGCTGCGCCTGCAGTTCGCGCAGTACTTCCATCAGCGCTATCCAGTCTGGATTCAATTTTTCACTTCGATGCCCCCGCCCCGATAACGACATCTGTGCCGGAGCAGCCAGAAACGACTCCGACAATTGCTGAGTCGGCGTGCCATACGGCGCATAGACCTCCACATCGATCGGCAAGTTACGCAACTTCTGGTAGATCATCGGCCCGACCTCCGACCACTCCAGTCCTCCGTTGCCACAGCCCAAGGGCGGCATCGCCACGCTGGTGATGCCCCATTCGCCAATATGGACTATGAGGTAGTCAAGCCCCCGTTCAATGTCCAAGACACGAGCAGACGAACGCCAATGATCCTTGGTCGGGAAGTTGATGATGGAGACACCTGAGCCGTCTCGATAGCAGTACGGCTCGCCCAACCGTACCTGCTTGCGCTCGCAGCGACGCTGATAGTCCTCGAACATCGCAGGCCAACGCTTTTTGAACTCCAGTGCGACGCCCTTTCCCATCACGCCAACGCAGTTGACGGTGTTGACCATCGTCTGCGCCCGGCTTGCGAAGAGATCCCCGATCAGTGCCTTGAACATGGCCATAGTTTGAACCCGTCAGCGAAAGAACAGAACTGGGTCGGCAGCAATCGGTAGCGTACAGCCGAACGCCGCAAGTCGGGCCCCCCGCTGCCACATCGACGACATATGCCCCAGTCAGGAACCGGGGCTCTACTTTGTGAGGAATCAGCGCCTCAGCGCACTTCCGCGACTTGTGTCGCCAGTAAGCAATCTGATCGCCCGGGTGGCGCCAATCCATCGCGAAGATGTCATCCCAGTCGAGCAGTTGCCACTGCCCAGGTGCATAGAAACGAACGTAGTCGCTCGCCGCGTTCGGGTCGGTGATGACCGCACCAGGCAACGCCAATACCTGCGTTGACACTCGCAGCACGCACAGTGCATTTAGCTCCGGCAGCCGCTTGTGCAACATCGGGTTGCGCGCGTGAAAGTACAGATTGGCGTACTGATGTAGCTTCAACCCACCCGGCACATGCTTCTTGTCGCGCAGATCCTGCACCGGCTGCAGCGCAACGGAATGATGCGGTAGCTTCGCCGCTCGTTCATAGGAAAGCAACCCATGTATGAGCACCGACGCCACATTGGCCATAGGCATGATGCAATGAAGCTCCGTGACGCGTGGATCCATATCTAGGTTAGCAGCGCGCGGGGGAAACAATGATCATGGCGCCACCTCAGTCTTGCTCTCGCTTGCATCCCCGCCCTCGGCATCGTCAGGCTCAGCCTCGGCTTCGAACCCGGCCAGATACACGCGCGGTAGCTTTCGGGCTCCATCTGATAGAGCACCTCACTAGGCCGAAACTGCACGTCGTAGATCTGGATCATGCCGTGTTCTTCATCCACAGTGTCGTTGAATTCGGTGTGGTCTCCGAACACCGATAGCAATGAGCGCGGTGGTGTAGGGTCTTGCCGGTGCACGCGGTGTAAAAAACCGACGATCGTGTCCGCCGCCTCCGCAGCCAGCAGCGCCTGGACGGACTCCATCTGAGGGCGTGGGGCACCCGCCCCGTGCGACGCGAAGCCGCACTGATTACGCAGCTCGAAGATTCCCTGAATAGCGGTATGTAGGCCCCCCAATGTCTGTGCGAGACTCTTGCGGATCTCCGCTTCGCCGCTCGCGTTCGGGGGAAGGAATGGCAGGGTCTGGCTCGCCGTCCTGAACAGCTTGGGGAGGTCATCGGTCTCTCCAAATGCGATGTTCCGTTCGCCGAGCACAGTGCGACACACGCTCTCGATCAGCGTCTTCGCGAGGTCAAACGCGAGCCCGGGGTTCTCGGCTACCGCCCGCTCAATGCTCTTCACCTGCTGCTCGATATAGACGAGCCCGCCCGCCATCGCATCGCGGGCACCGTGCATGATGAAGGGAGAGGCGAGGGCATCGGCCATCAGATCGTATTCCCAATGAACTTCTCCGCATCCTCCACCCGCAGCTCGCCGGATATGAGCTTCGGCAACATTACGGCGCGAAGCGCATCAATAGTGCTCGACTCCTGCTGGGCCTTCGATAGACGCTCAAGCAGTTGGGCCGCAGCGAGACCGAACTGCTTCTGCGCCTCACTCGGAGGTACCAAGCAGACCAGTTCACCCAGGCGGACTCGGCTCAATTCTGTCTGACCTGTCGATCCTTCGCCGAGCGCCTCTATCTCGACCTCGCGGCCGGTCAAACCAATACCGAGGAACCAAGGGTCAACATCCTGCGCCGCTCGGAGCACGGTCACGTGCGAATCGACGATTGCCGGCTCCGGCAAGCACAACAGTTGGGCAACTCGTCCGAGAGTTCCTACTCCAGTGGAGTTCACAAGTACGTCGAGACGACTCAGAAGGCGGCCATCTGTAGACTTTTTGCTCTGGTCGTGACGAGGAGCTTTCGTGAAATCTATGCGCCGATCCCGAATGCACTTCTGATTCAGAACACACACGCCGCCGGACTCGATGTACTCGGGCCCAATCCCACGCGCGAGGTAGGCTGTCAGGTCACGAAGCGGCCGTACCCCCCACCCCTCCGGAATCTCGCCGAGTTCGGAGTCGACGAGGCGGGCAGGGAAGAGATCGGCGAGGGGCTTGGGCAGCCCAGGGTCGCGGCCTTCAGCCTTGGCGCGGACGGGGTCGAAGTCCACGAACCACGATTTGAAGAGCGAGCGCGCCATCGCCTCCAGCGTCTCGTTCATCCGCCGGATCAATTCGATCTTGTCGTCGAGCGTGCCGAGGATGTGGGCGATGGCGCGTTGTTCGGGGAGCGGCGGGAGGGCGATTGGCAAGCGTTCAATCGTGCTCTGATTGAGAGATGCCATCGTCGTGCCGGTCGCGCGCTGAAGCAACCACGAACGAGCCTCGTAACCCTGCAGCTGATATGCGATGAACCGAGCGTCGCATGTGCTCGGTAAGCGCAGCCGAATCCCGTCTGAGCCGAGGAACCAGCCGGCCTGTTCGGGCTTGACCATTGCCGAACGATCGACGGCACCTTTGCGCCCGAAGACGATGTCACCTGCCTGAAGCACGTACTCGGGTAGGCGCTCAACTACCTCACGCGGGGCTCTAGGCGTCGATTCGTGAATGCGCAGCGACCCGTAGCCGACCTCGCCGACGGAAATTAGAGGAACGCCCGTCTTCGAGTACTCCTTTGCTTTGAGTGTCGTACCAAATGGTCCCGTTTTGACACTCCCACCATCGCGAGCGAGCAGCGCGCCGATCGTAGTCGCCGCCAAGTTCTCACCCGCCATACCCAAGCTCCTTCAGGTTGGCGGCAATCGCGGCATCCAGCTTCGCGGCCTCGGCCTGCTGCTCGCGCAGCGTCGCAATGAGCCGCCGCATCTTCTCCTCGAACGGCTCGCCGTCGTCCTCCACCGCCTCGGCGCCGACGTAGCGGCCGGGCGTGAGCACGTGGCCGTGCTTGCGCACCTCGTCCAGCGGCGCGCTCTTGCAGAAGCCGGGCACGTCGGCGTACTCACCCGCCTCCTTCTCGCCGCGCCAGGCGTGGTAGGTGTCGGCGATGCGGGCGACGTCCTCGTCGGTCAACTCGCGGTGGGTGCGGTCCACGAGCGGGCCGAGCTTGCGGGCGTCGATGAAGAGTATTTGGTTGCGGCGGTCGTGCGGAAGGCTTCCCTCACCCCCGGCCCCTCTCCCGGTGGGCGAGGGGAGGTGAATGAGATGTTGCTGATCATGTCGATCAACTGACCGAGGCGCTGCTTGTCGAGCGCAGGGCGAGCGTAGTCCTTGGGCAGCACGCCCTAGAGGGCCGGGCTGTCGCGCTCGATGCCAGCCATCGCGCCGTCGACAATTTCGCCGACGGTAGCCTGGCGGGCCTGCGCCTTCAGTTGCGGCCAGCGTGCCTCGGGCGGCACCCAGAAGATGCTCTGGGCGCGGTATTCGTCGGGGTCTTCGGGGTCGGCGCCCTGGGCCTTCTCGGCCACCAGGGCGGCGTGCTTTTCTTCGAAGGCGTCGGAGATGTACTTCAGGAACAGCAGACCGAGGCAGACATGCTTGTACTCGGCGGCATCCATGCTGCCGCGCAAGGCGTCGGCCATCTGCCAGAGCTGTGCTTCGTAGCCGATCGAGGCGCCGTTACCTTTGGCGTCGGCCTTGCTCTTTTGCTTGGGCATGCGCGCACCTTATCAGTGGTCTTGTTGGTGTGGTCGGGCGGATGATGGCAGGAGCATAGCTCGCGCGGCTCCCGCGTCAATCTCGATGACGGAAGCGGCCAACTCCCTGCGGTTTCGCTTGCGAATCTAAGCGGCGACCAAAGCCCTGGCTGACGCACCGGGGGTGTCCGGCGCACGGCATCGCAAGCGACTTGCCGACGAAAAGTCCCTGCGCGTCGGCACGCTCAGGGCTTTTCAGAGGGGGGATTTGGTGGCCAAGGGCGGAATCGAACCACCGACACGCGGATTTTCAATCCGCTGCTCTACCGACTGAGCTACTTGGCCAGAATCTGAAGCGCGGCCCAGACCTGCACCGCACTGAAGAGGGCGCATGGTAAATACCAGGGGGTGAAGCGTCAACCAGAGCGCGATCCTGCCCCTGGTCTGAGGTTGGGGGTAAACGTCGCCTCAAGTCACCAGATGCTGTGGCTTGCCCGTCACCCAGGCCTCGACGTTGTCCATCAGCTGGTCGGCCAGGAACTGCATGGCGTCATCGGAAGCCCAGGCCACGTGTGGCGTCAGGATGAAATTGGGCCGGCGCTCGTCGAGCAGCGGATTGCCATCGCGCGGCGGCTCGGTGGTGAGCACGTCGAAGCCGGCGCCGGCGATCAGGCCTTCGTCGAGCGCCTGGATCAGCGCCGCTTCGTTGACGAGGCCGCCGCGGGCGGTGTTGATGAGGATGGCGCTGCGCTTCATGGCGCGAAGCTGGGGCAGGCCGATGAGGTCGCGCGTGGCGGGCGTGAGGGGCGAGTGCACCGAGATCACGTCGGACTCGGCGAGCACCTGATCGAACGGCGTGAATTCGACGTTGTCGGCCTTGGGTGGCGCGTGATCGGCAAACAGCACGCGCATGCCAAACCCGCGGCCGATCCTGGCCGTGCCCTGGCCGAGCGCGCCTTCGCCGATGATGCCGAGCGTGGAGCCGTGCAGGTCGCCAATGCTGTGGGTGAAGAAACAGAAGTTGGGCGACTTCTGCCAGACGCCGTTCTCTACGTCCTGCCGGTAGGCGATAAGGTTGCGACGCAGGGCGAGCACCAACGCGAACACGTGCTCGGGCACGGTGTGCACGGCGTAGTTGCGGATGTTGGCCACCGCGATGCCGCGGGCGCGGCAGGCCGCCACATCCACGCAATCATAGCCGGTGGCGGCAACTGCGATCATTTCGAGCTTGGGCAATTGCGCCAGCACCGGCTCGCGCAACTGGGTCTTGTTGATGACGGCGATCGTGGCGTCGGCGAGGCGCTCCACCACCTGGTCGGCGGTGGTCGACTCGTACTCGGTGTAGCTGTGCTCGAACGTGAGCGGACGAATCGTCGCCTTGACCGAGTTGCGCTCGAGAAACACCACCCGATGACTCATCACAGCGCGCGCCAGGCCGCTCCCAAGGGCGCTGGCCCCCCAGTGAGGGGTAGCGACCAAAGGAAGCTTGGGGGGGTCGTCACTTTAGTTGCCCTCGGTGGAGCCGGTTGACTGGGAGGCGTAGACGACTTCGCTGCGGGCCACGCGCTTTTTGGGGATGTTGTCGTTGCCGCGCCAGTACTTGATGGCCGCCGCGACGCCGCTGCCCGGCTCGACCTTGATGCCGACATCGAGCATGGCCATTTCGGTGCCACCGAGCGCGCCGATCAGCATCAGCTCGTTGAGGTCGCCCAGGTGGCCGATGCGGAACACCTTGCCGGCCACCTTGGAGAGGCCTGCGCCGAGCGCGAGGTTGTAGCGCCTGAACGCCACATCGATGACGTGGGCGCTGTTGATGCCTTCGGGCACCACGATCGCCGACACCGTGTCGGAGTACCACTTCGGCGCTTTGGCGCACAGCTCGAGCTTCCAGCCGTTCTGCACGGCGGCGCGAACGCCCGAGGCGAGGTAGTGGTGTCGATGGAAGATCTGGTCGAGCCCTTCTTCCAGGATGATGCTGAGCGATTCGCGCAGGCCGCAGAGCAGCGGCAGCGGCGGCGTGTACGGAAAGTAGCCGGTGCCGTTGGCCTTGATCATTTCGCCGAAGTCGAAGTAGCAGCGCGGCTGGGTCGATTTCTCCCGGGCCGCCAGCGCTTTCTTGCTGACGCAGACGATGCCCAGGCCGGCCGGCAGCATCAGGCCCTTCTGCGAGCCAGAGACGCAGATGTCGACGCCCCACTCGTCCATGCGGAAGTCGATGCTCGCGAGCGAACTGACGGCGTCCACCATCAGCAGCGCCGGATGCTTGGCCGCATCCATGGCGCGCCGGATGGCGGCGATGTCGCTGGTGACGCCGGTGGCGGTTTCGTTATGGGTGGCGAGCACGGCCTTGATGCGATGGCCCTTGTCGGCTTCGAGAATCTCGAGATAGCGCTCGACCGGAACGCCCTCGCCCCAGTCGCAATCGACCACCTCGGCCTTGAAGCCAAGCTTGCCCACCATCTCGATCCACAGGTGGCTGAACTGGCCGAAGCGCGAGGCCAGCACCGTTTCACCGGGCGACAGGCAGTTGGTGAGCGCGGCCTCCCAGCAGCCGGTGCCGGAGCTGGGGAAGATGATCGCGGTGCCGGTCTCGGTCTTGAAGACCTTCTTCAGGTCGGCAAAGATCGAGCGGGTGAGGTCGGGAAACTTGGACGACCGGTGATCTTCCATCGCAACGACCATGGCGCGCTGCACGCGGTCGGGCACGTTGGTGGGTCCGGGAACGAACAGAAAATTGCGACCGGCCATGATGCGTCTCCTCGTTTTTGTGTGTGATCGATCGGTCGGATGCCGAGGCCGCCAAGGCCGCGACGGCGTCATCGCGGCATGCGGCACCGGCATCCCGGTCAATTGTGGAACGTGGGCCCGTAGACCGGGAAGCGCCCACACAGCGCCGTCACGTCCGCGGCCACCCGGCGCACCAGGGCTTCGTCGCCGGGGGCTTCGAGCACGTCGGCCATGAAGTTGGCGATCTGTGCCGCCTCGGGCTCGCCGAAACCACGCGTGGTCATCGCCGGTGAGCCGATGCGGATGCCGCTGGTGACGAAAGGCTTCTCGGGGTCGTTGGGGATGGCGTTCTTGTTGACGGTCATGTGCGCCCGGCCGAGCACCGCCTCGGCTTCCTTTCCGGTGATCTTCTTGGCGCGCAGATCGAGCAGGAACACATGGCTTTCGGTGCCGCCGGACACGATGCGCAGGCCGCGCTCGGTGAGCGTTTTTGCCATGGCCTTGGCGTTGGCCTTGACCTGTTTCTGGTAGGTCTTGAACTCGGGACGCAGCGCTTCCTTGAAGGCCATCGCCTTGGCGGCGATGACGTGCATCAGCGGGCCGCCCTGGATGCCGGGGAAGATCATCGAGTTGAGCGGCTTCTCGAACTCAGCGTCGGCGAGAATGATGCCGCCGCGCGGGCCGCGCAGGGTCTTGTGCGTGGTGGAGGTGACGAAGTGCGCGATGCCCACCGGATTCGGGTATTCGCCCGCGGCGATGAGCCCGGCGTAGTGCGCCATGTCGACCAGGAAATACGCGCCGACGCTGTCGGCGATCTCACGGAAGCGCTTCCAGTCGATGACCAGCGAGTACGCGGAGGCACCGGCCACGATCATCTTCGGCTTGTGCTCGAGCGCGAGTTTCGCGACCTGGTCGTAGTCGATGGCTTCGGTGGCCGGATCCAGGCCGTAGGTCACAGCGTGATACAGCTTGCCGCTGAAATTGACCGACGCGCCGTGGGTCAGGTGGCCGCCATGGGCCAGCGACATCCCGAGGATGGTGTCGCCCGGCTTGAGCATCGACATGTAGACCGCCGCGTTGGCCTGGGAACCGGAATGCGGCTGCACATTGGCGTAGGCGGCGCCGAACAGTTGCTTGACGCGGTCGATCGCGAGCTGCTCGGCGATGTCGACATACTCGCAACCGCCGTAGTAGCGTTTGCCCGGGTAGCCTTCGGCATACTTGTTGGTAAGCACCGAGCCCTGCACCCGCATCACCGCCGGGCTCACGTAGTTTTCGGAGGCGATGAGTTCCACGTGGTCTTCCTGCCGCTGCAGCTCGTGCTGCATGGCGTCCCACAGTTCAGGATCATCTGCCGCGATGCTGCGGTCGGTTGCGAACACGTTACTCCTCCAGTTTGATTCGGCCGCGGTCGCGGTTGGCCCATTGACTCGACCGTTCGTGAGTTTATCCAAATCCAATCGCTGCCTCCATAAAAGATGTTTATGCTTTTATCGCCAATGTCGAATCGGCTTTCATAGGCAAAAAAATCATGCGCCGGTCCACGACCCATCGTCGGCCGGCCGCACCCACAACGATCCAAGGGGGAGGATAAAAGAAGATGTTGTCCGATATCGAAATCGCCCAACGGGCGAAGATGCTGCGCATCACCGCGATTGCCCGTGACCGCCTGGGCATCGACGATGCCCATCTCGAGCCTTACGGGCACTACAAGGCCAAGCTGTCGCTCGACTACATCGACAGCCTGGCCGGACGACCCGACGGCAAGCTGATCCTGGTCACCGCGATCAGCCCGACCCCGGCGGGCGAAGGCAAGACCACCACCACGGTGGGCTTGGGCGATGCGCTCAACCGCATCGGCAAGAAAACGTTGATCTGCCTGCGCGAACCGTCGCTCGGCCCGGTGTTCGGGGTCAAGGGCGGCGCCGCCGGCGGCGGTTATGCGCAGGTGGTGCCGATGGAGGACATCAACCTGCACTTCACCGGTGACTTCAGCGCCATCGCGCTCGCCAACAATCTGCTTGCCGCGATGCTCGACAACCACATCCATCACGGCAACGAGCTCGACATCGACGTCCGCCGCATCGCCTGGAAGCGCGTGGTCGACATGAACGACCGCGCGCTGCGCGACATCACGGCGGCGCTGGGCGGCCCCGCCAACGGCTATCCGCGCCAGGACGGCTTCGATATCGTGGTGGCGTCCGAGGTGATGGCGATCTTCTGCCTCGCCACTTCGCTCAAGGATCTCAAGCAGCGTCTGGGCAACATCGTGGTCGGCTATACGCGCGACCAGAAGCCGGTGACCGCGCGCGACCTCAAGGCGCATGGCGCGATGGCGGTGCTGCTCAAGGACGCGCTCAAGCCCAATCTGGTGCAGACGCTCGAGAACAACCCGGCGATCCTGCACGGTGGCCCGTTCGCCAACATCGCGCATGGCTGCAACTCGGTGCTGGCCACGCGCGCCGGCCTCAAGCTCGCCGACTACGTGGTCACCGAGGCCGGCTTCGGCGCCGACCTGGGCGCCGAGAAGTTCATCGACATCAAATGCCGCAAGTCGGGCCTGCGCCCGGACGCCGTGGTGATCGTCGCGACCCTGCGTGCGCTCAAGTTCCACGGCGGCATCGGGGTGAAGGAGCTCAACCACGAGAATCTCGGCGCGCTCGAGAAGGGGCTCGCCAACCTCGAGAAGCACGTCTACAACGTGCGCGAGCACTACGGCCTGCCATGCGTGGTGTCGGTCAACAACTTCACCTTCGACACCGACGGCGAACGCGAGCTGCTGCGCTCGCGCCTGTCGAAGCACGACACGCCCGTGGTGTTCGCGCGCCACTGGGCCGAGGGCGGCAAGGGCGCGGAGGACGTGGCGCATGCCGTGGTCGGCATCATCGACCGCAATGTCGGCAAGTCGGGCTTCAAGTTCGTCTACGAAGAGTCCGCCACCTTGATGGACAAGGTGACGGCGATCGCCACCAAGATCTATGGCGCGGCGGGCGTCTCCGCGGATGCCAAGGTGAAGGCGCAGATCCAGAAATTGCAGGACGACGGCTACGGCCACTACCCGGTGTGCGTGGCGAAGACCCAGTACTCGTTTTCGACCGACCCGAACGCGAAGGGCGCGCCGACCGGGCACACCATCAACATTCGCGAAGTACGGCTCGCCGCCGGCGCGGAGTTCGTCGTGATGGTATGCGGCGACGTGATGACGATGCCGGGACTGCCGAAGGTGCCATCGGCCGAACGCATCGACCTCGACGACAACGGCAAGGTGGTCGGGCTTTTCTAAGGTTGACGCCCACCCGCAGGCGCCGGTAAAAAAACGGCCCGCGGAATGTTCCGCGGGCCGTTGTGGGTGATAGGCGTGTGATCAGTGCGCGGCTGCGGCCTCGGCGTGGATGCCGGTGTTCTGACGGACGTACATCTCGTCCCACATGTCGTCGGCACGCTTGTCGCGATACAGCAGCGAGCCCAGGATCACCGCCAGGAAGCCAAGCGGAATCGAGATCAGGCCGGGGTTCTTGAGATCGAACAACGGCTTCTCCAGACCGACCAGGCTGGTGGTGGAGTCACCGAGCTTGATGATGGTGTCCTGCGCGGTCTTCTTCGCCTTTTCCTTGTCGGCGATACCGGTCTTGAGCTTTTCCTGCACCGCAGGATCGGTGGCGGCGGCGAGAGCATCGTTCAGCTTGGCCAGGGCATCGTCGGCGCCCTTGATGGCCTTCTCCTGGGCGGCCTTGACGATGATCGGATAGGTCATGTTAGGCGACACCATCACCAGCCCGATTGCGGAGATCGACCCTACCAGCATGCCGGCGACGATGCCGCCGGTATTGCACTTGCGCCAGTACAGCGTGAGCAGCACGCAAGGCAGGTTGCCCGATGCCGCCACCGCGAAGGCGAGCGCCACGAGATGAGCAACGTTCTGGCCCTTGGCCAGAATGCCGATCAGGATCGCGATGATGCCGACGATGACCGCGGAGACCCGCGCCGCGCGCACTTCCTGCTCCTGGGTGGCATGTTCGCCCTTGACCACGCCGACCCAGATGTCGTGCGACATGGCCGACGCCGAGGCGAGCACCAATCCGGCGACCACGGCGACGATGGTCGCGAAGGCGACCGCCGCGACGAAGGCAAGGAACAGATTGCCGAGCAGGCTTTCCGGTCCGCCGCCGAGGAACTGGGCCAGCAGCGGGCCCGCCATGTTGCCGCCCTTGTCGATACGGGTGATCTCGCCCTGGCCGACGTTGATCGCCGAGCCGAGCCCGAGAAACAGGGTGAGCACATAGAACCCGCCGATGATGCCCATCGCCCAGAGCACGGACACGCGCGCGTCTTTCGCGGTGGGCACGGTGAAGAACCGCATCAGGATGTGCGGCATGCCGGCGGTGCCTAGCACCAGCGCCATGCCGAGCGAGATCTGGTCGATCGGACTCTTCAGGTACAAGCCCGGCTCGAGAAAGCGCTGACCGAGCTCCTGCGGCGTCATCGTCTTCGCGGCATCGCCGATCAGCTTGGTGACCTGACCCTGGACGTTTGCCGAATCGACCGCCGCCTGCAGGAAACCGGGCAGCGAAAAGCCGTAGGGCGCCCAGGTGAAGATGACCAGCAGGATCGAGGCAACCACCAGGAGGATGGCCTTGATGATCTGCACCCAGGTGGTGGCGACCATGCCGCCGAACAGCACGTAGGCGAGCATCAGCACGCCGACGCCGATCACCGACACTTCGTAGTCGATGCCGATCAGGGTCTTGACCAGCACCCCACCGCCCACCATCTGCGCGGTGAGATAGAAGATCGACACCGTGATGGTGGAAATGGCCGCGACCGTCTTGGCTTTCTTGGGGTCGTTGCGGAAGGCGAGAATGTCGCCGAGCGTGTACTTGCCGATATTGCGACACGGCTCGGCGATGACCAGCAGCACCGTGATGTAGGCCACCAGCCAGCCGACGGAGTACATGAAGCCGTCGTAGCCGTAGAGCGAGATCAGGCCGGCGATGCCGAGGAACGAAGCGGCGGACAGGTAGTCGCCGGCGATGGCCCAGCCGTTCTGGATGCCGGATACCGAACGGCCGGCGGCATAGAACTGGCTCGCGCTCGTGACGCGCTTTGCCGCCCGGTAGGTCACGTACATGGTGAGACCGATGATCAGGCCGAACACCAGAAACGTGAGCCAGCGGAAACGCGCCGGCACGGCGCCAACGGACGCCGCGAAAGCGGGAGAGGCAAGCACGCCAAGCAGCAAGGCGGCGACGGCATGAAAGACCTTCATTTCGTGGCTCCCATCGACGCAGCGAGGCGGTTGATCTGCTCGCTCATGGTGTCGAACTCGGTATTGGCGCGGCGGGCGTAGATCCAGGCAATGCCCCAGGCGACGATGAACTCGGAGAGCGCGAACAGGATGCCGAAATTGATCGGTCCCCAGATCTTGACGCGGAACAACGCCGGAAAGTAGCCGGCACCGATCGGCAACAGGAAGTAGTACACGATCGAGAAAATCATCAGCCCCCAGAGGAACCGGCTTTTCTTTTGATGGAGTTCCTGGAACCGGGGGTCGCTGTCGATAGCGACCCAGTTCATGGATGGTTGCGCCATGGCGATGAATCCTCCCCTGCGTTCTTGCAGTTTGAATCCGGTACGAGAAACGGCGACTTTCGACCTGAAGTCTTGCCGGCCCCGCAAGCCACGCACGCCGAGCCAAGGCTCGCGGCGCAGCAAAGACACTGATTGCCAACGCAGAATATGCAAAAAAAGAGCCCCGCACAAGGCGGGGCTCCCGACTACTGGTTCGCCGTGGGTTGCGCGAACTTACATGTCCATGCCGCCCATGCCACCCATACCGCCACCACCATGTCCACCACCTGACGATTCGTCCTTCGGCAGTTCGGCGACCATCGCATCGGTCGTGAGGATCAGGCCGGCGACGGAGGCGGCGTTCTGCAGCGCGCAGCGCGTCACCTTGGTGGGATCGAGAACACCCATGGCAACCATATCGCCGTAGGTGTCGTTGGCGGCGTTGTAGCCGAAGTTGCCCTTGCCTTCGACCACCTTGTTGATCACGACCGACGGTTCGGCACCGGCGTTCGCGGCGATGGCACGCATCGGTTCTTCGATGGCACGCATCACGATCTTGATGCCGGCGTCCTGGTCGAGGTTGTCACCCTTGACGACGACCGAAACCCGGGCGCGGATGAATGCAACACCGCCACCGGCAACGATGCCTTCTTCCACTGCCGCACGCGTGGCATGCAGGGCGTCTTCGACACGCGCCTTCTTTTCCTTCATTTCGACTTCGGTCGCGGCACCGACCTTGATCAACGCAACACCGCCGGCCAGCTTGGCCACGCGTTCCTGCAGTTTTTCACGGTCGTAGTCGGAGGTCGACTCTTCGATCTGCTTGCGGATGGTCTTGACGCGGCCTTCGATGCCCGCGGCGTCGCCGGCACCGTCGATGATGGTGGTTTCTTCCTTGCCGACTTCGATGCGCTTGGCCGAACCGAGGTCGGTCAGCGACGCCTTTTCGAGCGTGAGGCCGACTTCTTCGGCGATGACCGTGCCGCCGGTGAGGATGGCGATGTCTTCGAGCATCGCCTTGCGACGATCGCCGAAGCCCGGTGCCTTGACGGCGCAGGTCTTGAGGATGCCGCGGATGTTGTTTACCACCAGGGTGGCGAGCGCTTCGCCGTCGACGTCTTCGGCGACGATCAGCAGCGGACGGCCGGCCTTGGCGACCTGCTCCAGGATCGGCAGGAGGTCACGGATGTTGGACACCTTCTTGTCGTAGAGCAGCACGAACGGGTTGTCGAGCAGTGCGCTCTGCTTGTCGGCGTTGTTGATGAAGTACGGCGACAGGTAGCCGCGGTCGAACTGCATGCCCTCGACCACTTCGAGCTCGTTGTTCAGGCCGGTGCCGTCTTCGACGGTGATGACGCCTTCCTTGCCGACCTTCTCCATGGCGTTGGCAATGATCTGGCCAATGTCGTCGTCGGCGTTGGCGGAGATCGCACCCACCTGCGCGATTTCCTTGCTGGTGGTGCAGGGCTTGGAGATCTTCTTGAGCTCTTCGACGACGGCGGCAACCGCCTTGTCGATACCGCGCTTCAGGTCCATCGGGTTCATGCCGGCGGCAACGTACTTCATGCCTTCCTGGACGATGGCTTGGGCCAGCACGGTGGCGGTGGTGGTGCCGTCACCGGCGACGTCGGAGGTCTTGGAAGCGACTTCCTTGACCATCTGGGCGCCCATGTTCTCGAACCTGTCCTTCAGTTCGATTTCCTTGGCGACGGACACGCCGTCCTTGGTGATCGTGGGGGCGCCGAACGAGCGCTCGAGCACGACGTTGCGACCCTTGGGGCCGAGGGTGACCTTGACTGCATCGGCCAGCACGTTGACGCCGGCGACGATGCGGTGACGGGCGTTGTCGTGGAACTTGACTTCTTTGGCTGCCATGTCGGATATCTCCTGAGTTTGTTTGGGAAAGCAGTGATGCAGTGACGGGGAGACTTACGCCTCGACCACGCCCATGAGGTCTTCCTCACGCATCACCAGCAGTTCCTCGCCATCGACCTTGACGGTCTGGCCGGAATACTTGCCGAACAGCACACGGTCACCCTTCTTGACTTCGAGCGGGCGAACCTTGCCGTCATCGAGCACCTTGCCGGTGCCGACGGCGACGATTTCGCCCTGGTCGGGCTTCTCGGCGGCGGAATCGGGGATGACGATGCCGGAGGCGGTCTTGCGCTCTTCTTCCAGGCGCTTGACGATCACACGGTCATGCAACGGGCGGATTTTCATGGGGTTACCTTCCTCTTGCTGCGGTTGACGAATAGAGCGCCGCAATATTGCTAGCACTCACCTGAGTAGAGTGCCAATCATAAGGATATGCCGTGCGCAGAGCAACCCCTTGAAAACGCGAAAACGGGGCTCAGAGACCGATCCGGGTCGAAAAAAGAGCCCGCGCGGTGCGCGGGCTCACGGCCCTGCGGGAGGAACCCGAAAAATTCAGTGGGCGACGATCGGGCCTGCCGAGCGCCCAAACCGGTAGACGGTGCGCCGGGTGCGGTCGACGGTGGGCGGCAGGCATTCGACCGGGCAGGGCGCCTCGCGGGTGCCATCGGCGCGCAAGGTGACGTCATCCGCCACTTCGCCCCAGATGCCGCCGTGAACCGGCCGGAAGGTCCACATGAGGTAGCCCCGACGAGCGGCAGCGGCGACCAGGTCGCCGGCATCGGGCGCGTCGGACACCACCACATGATTGCCGTCGACGCCCCAGGGAAACTGGCCGAATGCCTTGAGGCAGTCCATCGCCTCCTGGTTCGGGGCGCCCGGACGAACACAGGAGGGCAGTTCGGCCCGGGCGACGTCCCAGGCGCCGAGTTCCCAGCCGGCTTCCATCGTGGCGAGATCGAGGTCGCGCAGGTCGTTCCAGCGGTCGTTCAGTTGCAGGGCGGAACTCGGTACCGACGTGAACCTGAGCGGCTGCGCGTCATCGATGTCGATCAGCTTGCCCTCGAGGAAGCCATGCCAATGCAGGGTCATGATGACGGGGGTGTCGGGGCAGGGAACTGCCGCGACGGTGATGGCGACCAGCGGGAGCCGGGTGGCCGACATCTGCGATTCGATGCGCTCGAGAAGCTCAACCAAGATGTGCCTCCTTGAAGTCAACACGATCCGATCACGCCGCCGCGACATTCGCCGAGGCGACTGCACGAGAACTGCCACCTGCACTGAGCAAGATCGACGCCAAAGCGCCAATCTTGAGAGCCAACTTGCAGTGCCGACGCATTCACGGCGAGATACGATGCGCCGCATCCGGTTCGGGCACTGCGATGAGGCACCGCCGACTCGCGTTCGCACCGGATTCGATCGACAACCCGAACCTGGCAAGCCGCGCCGCTCTTGCGTGGCAACCACCCGCCGGGAGTGCTGACAGTGGCCTGGATGAACCCGACATGCCTGCGTGACCACAGCCGGTGGCCGCGATTCATCGCTTTCGCGTTGCTGCCGCTGGCGGTGGCATCGGCTGACGCTGCGACACTACCGGCGTCGGTCGCGTCTGCATTGAAGGCAGCGTCGATCCCGGCCTCTGCGATCGGCGTCGTGGTGATGGAACCGGGCGGACGCATGCTGCTCGCCCATCGCGAGGGCGAAGCGAGCAATCCGGCGTCGGTGATGAAGCTGGTGACCACGATCGCCGCGCTCGATCTGCTCGGCCCCGCCTATACGTGGCGCACCGAACTGCATCTCGGCGGCAAGCTCCAGAACGAGCGACTCGACGGCGATCTCGTGCTGCGCGGCGGCGGGGACCCGCGCCTGACCATGGAGGCCCTCTGGATGTTGCTGCGGGATGCGCGCGCGCGCGGACTGCGCGACATCGGCGGCGATCTGGTGCTCGACCGCGGCCGGTTCGCGGTTGGCGCCTTCGACCCTGCCGCATTCGACGGCGAGGCAGCGCGCCCCTACAACGTGGGCCCCGATGCGCTGCTGATCAACTTCAAGGCGGTGCGGCTCACCTTCATTCCGGAGGGCGCGGCCGCCACGGTACGCATCCTCACCGAGCCGCCGCTCGCCGGCGTCAAGATCGTGAACAATCTCGTGGCCGGCAATGGCGCCTGCACCGACTGGCCCGAGAAGCCGGAAGTCGACGTCGCCGGTTCGACACTCACCTTCAACGGCAACTACGCCGCGAGCTGCGGCGAGAAGGTGAAGCACTTCAGTCTGCTGTCGCCACCCGACTATGCGAGGGCGCTGTTCGACCACCTGTGGCGCCAGCTCGGCGGCAGCTTCGCGGGCAAGGTGCGCGACGGCGCGGTGGCGCCCGGATCCGTGGCGTTCGCCGGCATCGACTCGCCCACGCTGCTCGAAGTGGTGCGCGACATCAACAAGAACAGCAACAACGTGATGGCGCGGCAACTGTTCCTCGACCTGAGCGCGAGTCGCGACGCGCCGGCAACGCTCGCGGCCTCGCGCGCGATCGTGATCCAATGGTTGGCAGCGCGCGGCATCGCGGCGCCGGAACTGGTCATGGAGAATGGCGCCGGGCTGTCGCGCATCGAGCGCATCTCGCCCTCGACACTGGCGCGGTTGCTCGACTTCGCCTGGACCGGTCCGCTGGGGCCCGAGCTGGCGTCGTCGCTGCCGATCGCGGGCGTCGACGGCACCATGAAGAAGCGCTTCGCCGGTGGCTCGGCCGTCGCCGGCCGCGCTCACCTCAAGTCGGGCTTCCTCGACAACGTGCGGGCGGTCGCGGGCTACATCCACGGCGAGGGCGGGCGGACTCTCATCGTCGTGAGCCTGATCAACCATGCGAATGCGCGAGCTGCCGCCGCGGTCCAGGAAGCGGTGGTCGAATGGGCGTTCACCGAGGCCTCGCGCACCCGGTGCTGCGGCCAGCGCCGTTGAGGCGTCGCGGCGCGCAAGGGGCATAATCCGCGGTTGCCGCCCATCTCCCCGAGCCTTTCCGTGCTTCCTGTCCAGATCGTCGTTCTCGCTGCCGGCCAGGGCACGCGCATGAAAAGCGCGCTGCCCAAAGTGCTGCATGCGCTGGCGGGACGATCGCTGCTCGGCCACGTGATGGCTGCAGCACAATCGCTCGCCCCGCTGAAGACCGTCGTGGTGTATGGCCATGGCGGCGATGCCGTGCCACAGGCGTTTGCGGCGTCGGGCGCCGCATTCGTGAAGCAGGAACCACAGCTCGGCACCGGCGACGCCGTACGCCAGGCCCTGCCGCAACTGTTGCCCGAAGGCCTCACGCTCATCGTCTACGGCGACGTGCCGCTCATCGCCGCCGACACGCTGCGGCGTGTGGTGGAAGTCGCGAGCAACGGCATCGGCCTGCTCACCATCACGCTCGATGACCCCACGGGCTACGGTCGCATCGTGCGTGGCGCCGATGGGGCGGTGCTGCGGATCGTGGAACAGAAAGACGCCGACGAGCCCACGCGCGCCATCCGCGAAATCAACACCGGCATTCTCGCGGCGCCGAGCAGTCTGCTCACTGGCTGGCTTGGCCGGCTGACCAACGCCAACGCTCAAGGCGAGTACTACCTGACCGACATCATCGGCATGGCGGCCGATCAAGGCATACCGATCGTCACCTGCTCGCCGACACAGCCATGGGAAGTGATGGGCGTGAACAGCCGCGAGCAACTGGCCGCGCTCGAGCGTATCTGGCAACGCGAAAACGCCCGCTGCCTGATGGCGGGCGGCGTGAGCCTCGCCGACCCTGCCCGCATCGACGTTCGCGGGGAACTCATCTGCGCCACCGACGTGAGCATCGATGTCGGCTGCGTATTCGAAGGCAAGGTGTCGATCGGCACCGGCGTGCGCATCGGCCCCTATTGCGTGATCCGCGATTCGGTCATCGCGGCGGATACCCAGGTCGCCGCCTATTCGCATTTCGACCATGCGGTGGTCGGCACCAACGGGCGTATCGGTCCGTATGCGCGTCTGCGCCCGGGCGCGAAGCTCGGCGCCGACGTGCATGTCGGCAACTTCGTCGAGATCAAGGCCTCGACGCTCGGCGACCATAGCAAGGCCAACCACCTCGCCTACCTGGGCGACTGCGAGATCGGCCAGCGCGTGAACATCGGCGCCGGCACCATCACCTGCAACTACGACGGCGCCAACAAGTACCAGACCATCATCGAGGACGACGCCTTCATCGGCTCGGACTCGCAACTGGTGGCGCCGGTGCGCGTGGGCAAGGGGGCGACGCTGGGCGCCGGCACCACGCTCAGCAAGGATGCCCCGGCAGGCCAGCTCACGGTGTCGCGGGCACGACAGACCACCGTGCCGGCATGGAAGCGGCCGGTGAAGGCGGAGAAAAAATAGCGCCGATGCGTGGTCACCCCCCGATACTGTTCCGCCCTGCCCTGGTCACCGGCTGCGCGGCGCGCGTGCAAGTGCAGCCGCCCGGCCCGGCCCGATAACCATGTGCGGCATCGTCGGCGCTATCGCCACCCATGACATCGTCCCCGTCCTCCTCGACGGCCTGAGACGGCTCGAATACCGCGGCTACGACTCGGCCGGCGTCGCGGTGCTGAACGGCTCGCTGCGGCGCCTGCGCAGCACCGGGCGAGTGGCCGAGCTCATGCGGCTGGCAAGCGAGCAACGCTTCACCGGGAACGCCGGCATCGCGCATACCCGCTGGGCCACCCATGGCGGCGTGACCGAGCGCAATGCGCATCCGCATGTGAGCCGCGACGTGCTTGCGGTGGTCCACAACGGCATCATCGAGAACCACGAACCGCTGCGCGCGCGGCTGCAGGCCGAAGGCTATGCGTTCGCCTCCGACACCGACACCGAGGTGATCGCGCACCTGATCCACAGCCATCTCGGGGGCGAGCGCGATCTGCTCGGCGCCACCCGCGCGGCCATCGCCGAGCTCGAAGGCGCCTACGCCATCGGCGTGGCGTGGCTCGACGAAAAATCGCACCTGGTGTGCGCGCGCAAGGGCGCTCCCTTGTGCCTGGGCCTGCAGGACGGCGCCGGGTATTTCGCGTCGGACGCGTCGGCGCTGATCGCGGTGACGCGGCACATGGTCTATCTCGACGAAGGCGATGTCGCCGAGATCAGCCTCACCGGCCATCGCATCGTCGACACCACCGGCGCGGTGGTCGATCGCCCGGTGCACGAGAGTCAGTTGTCGGCCGATGACGTCGACTTGGGCCAGTACTCGCACTACATGCAGAAGGAGATCTTCGAGCAGCCCGGCGCCGTGGCCAACACGCTCGAACATCTGGTCGCGCTGCGGTCGGCGACGCCGGCGCTGTTCGGCGAGGGAGCCGCCGAGGTGCTGGGCGGCGTGTCGCTCGTGACCGTGCTGGCCTGCGGCACCAGTTTCCACGCCGGGCTGGTGGCCCGCTACTGGCTGGAATCGATTGCCGGCATTCCCTGCAACGTGGAAGTCGCGAGCGAATACCGCTACCGCGACACCGTGCCCGACCCGAACGCGCTCGTGCTCACCATCTCGCAATCGGGCGAGACCGCCGACACCATCGCCGCGCTCCAGCATGCCAAGTCGCTCGGGCACACCCGCACGCTCACCATCTGCAACGCCGCCGAGAGCACGCTGACGCGGCAGTCACGCCTGCGCCTGCTGACCCGTGCCGGCCCCGAGATCGGCGTTGCCTCGACCAAGGCGTTCACCACCCAGCTCGCGGCGCTATTCACGCTCACGCTCACGCTGGCGCGCCTCAACGGCCGGCTCGACACCAGGCGCGAAGCCGAGCTTCTTGCCCAGCTCAGGCACCTGCCCGCGGCGCTCCAGCATGTGCTCGCGGTCGAGCCGCGGGTGATCGCCTGGGCCCGGCGTTTCGCCGCCAAGCATCACTGCCTGTTCCTCGGCCGTGGCATCCACTATCCGATCGCGCTCGAAGGTGCCCTCAAGCTGAAGGAGATCAGCTACATCCACGCCGAGGCCTATCCGGCCGGCGAGCTCAAGCACGGGCCGCTCGCGCTGGTGGACGAGGACATGCCGGTGGTGGCCATCGCCCCCAACGATGCGCTGGTGGAAAAGCTGAAATCCAACCTGCAGGAAGTGCGCGCCCGCGGCGGCGAACTGTATGTCTTTGCCGACCGCGACACGAAGATCGAACCGTCCGACGGCGTGCACGTGATCAAGCTCACCGACCACGCCGGCTGGCTGTCCCCGATCCTGCACGTGCTGCCGCTGCAACTGCTGGCGTATCACACCGCCGTGGCGCGCGGCACCGACGTCGATAAGCCGCGGAACCTCGCGAAGAGCGTGACGGTGGAGTGAGCGGGGCAATGCGGCTCGCACCGAC
>JANXYG010000125.1 GCA_025350245.1 Betaproteobacteria bacterium | reverse complement strand
AGCTGGCCACCGACTGGAAGCAGACGTCTCCAACCGTGTGGCGCTTCAACCTGCGCAAGGGCGTGAAGTTCCACGACGGCAGCGCGTTCACCGCCGACGACGTGATCTTCTCGTACCAGCGCGCCAGGGACGACAGCTCCGGCGTCAAGCCGTATCTCGCGTCGATTCGCGAGATCCGCAAGATCGACGCGACCACCATCGACATCGTCACCACCGAGCCGTTTCTGATCCTGCCGCGGATGGTGAGCCTCTGGTACATCCTGTCGAAGTCGTGGTGCGAGAAGAACAACAGTCTGCGGCCGGTGGACGTGCGCAAGGGCATCGAGAACTACGCCAGCAACCACGCCAACGGCACCGGGCCGTTCGCGCTGAAGTCGCGCGAACCCGGGGTCAAGACGGTGCTGGTGCCCAATCCGGACTGGTGGGGCAAGGCCGAGCACAACGTGACTGAAGCGGTGTTTACACCCATAGCCAATGACGCGACGCGGGTGGCGGCGCTCATCTCCGGCGAGATCGACATGATGCATCCGGTGCCGCTGCAGGACGTGCCGCGGGTGCAGGCCGGGGCCAACCTGAAGGTCATCCAAGGTCCCGAAATGCGCACCATCTTTCTCGGCATGGACCAGAAGCGCGACGAACTGCTGTACTCGAACATCAAGGGGCGCAACCCGTTCAAGGACCGGCGCGTGCGCCAGGCCTTCTACCAGGCCATCGACATCGAGGCGATCCGCAGCCGCATCATGCGCAACGCTGCGACGCCGGCCGCGCTGATGGTCGCACCGACCATCAGCGGCTTCGCGCCGGCGCTGAACAAGCGCCTGCCACACGATGCGGAAGCCGCGAAGAAACTGCTGGCCGAGGCCGGCTATCCGGCCGGCTTCGAGGTCGGCATGAACTGCCCGAACGATCGCTATGTGAACGACGCCGAGATCTGCCAGGCGGTCGCATCGATGCTCGCGAAGGTGGGCGTCAAGGTGAACCTGGTGGCCGAGCCGAAAGCGTTGTTCTTTCCCAAGATTCTCAAGCGCGACACCTCGTTCTACCTGCTCGGCTGGAGCCCGGCGGCCAGTGACAGTTACGACGCCCTGTTCCAGCTGATGGCCACGCCCGGCGAAGGCGGTCAGGGCCAGTCCAACATTGGTGCCTATTCCAACCCCAAGCTCGACGCGCTGACCCGGCAGATCGTCTCCGAAGTCGACCAGGCCCGGCGCAACGCCATGATCGCCGAGGCCTTCAAGCTGCACCAGGACGACATCGGTCACATTCCGCTGCACCAGCAGATGCTCACGTGGGGGCTGCGCAAGACCGTCGACGTGGTCCAGCTCGTCAACGGCTGGAACTACCTGCGCTGGGTGACGGTGAAGTGATGCGGCTCATCCCGATGCCAGCGGTTGCCAGCCGCCCGGCGGCGGGGCGCGATGTCGCGCAGTGGCGCGCGGCGCGCGCGCCATCTGTGCCTGATCGCATCGATCTTCGTCGCCATCAATTTCGGTGTCGATCTCCTGTATCGCGCGGTCGATCCCCGGCTTCGGCCCGCGGCCGCAACCTCTTGAAGGAGCTTCCGTGACCACTCCCGTCGACCACGTGCGCGGCTATCACGCCGACCTGATCGCGGTGCGCCGCGATCTGCACATGCACCCCGAGCTCGCGTTCACCGAGAACCGCACCTCGGAGATCGTCGCCGGGCACCTGTCGACGCTCGGCATCGAGGTGCATCGCGGTCTGGCCGGCACCGGCGTGGTGGGCGTGATTCCGGGTCGCAGCACTGCCAGCGGCCATGCCGTCGGCCTGCGGGCCGACATGGATTGCCTGCCGATGCACGAACTCGCCGAGCGGCCGCATCGCTCGCAACACGACGGACGGATGCACGCCTGTGGCCACGACGGCCATACCACCATGCTGCTGGGCGCCGCCCGCTACCTGTCCGAGACCCGCAACTTCGACGGCACGGCCTATGTGATCTTCCAGCCCGCCGAGGAGCGCGGCGGGGGGGGTGATGTCATGATCCGCGACGGGCTCTTCAAGCGCTTTCCGGCCGACGAGGTCTATGCCCTGCACAACTGGCCCGAACTCGCGCCCGGCAAGATCGCCGTGCGCCCGGGCCCGGTCATGGCCGCCACCGACGAAGTCGCGATCACCATCCGCGGCAAGGGCGGTCACGGTGCGCTGCCGCATCTCGCGGTCGATCCGGTCGTGGTCGCCGCGCACGTCATCACCGCCTTGCAGACCGTCGCCAGCCGCAATGTCGCGCCGGTCGATTCGGTGGTGGTCAGCATCTGCTCCCTGCACACCAGCCAGACCGGCGTGCACAACGTGATCCCGGACGCCGTGCACCTGCTCGGCACGGTGCGCACCTTCCGCGCCGAAACGCGCGCGCTGGCCGAGCGCCGGGTGCGCGAGATCACCGCCGGTGTCGCCGCCGCGCTCGGCGGCGTCGCCGAGATCGAGTACTCGAAGGGCTACCCGCCCACCGTCAACAGCGAACGCGAGGCGGCCTTCGCGGCGAGCGTCGCGGAACGCATCTTCGGCGCCGGCAACGTCGTGCACGATGCCGACCCCACCATGGGCGGCGAAGACTTCGCCTATTTCCTCGAGGTGAAGCCCGGGGCCTACGTGTTTCTCGGCCAGGGTGGCGGCGCGGGCGGCTGCCTGCTGCACAACCCGCACTACGACTTCAACGACGATGTCATCCCGCTGGGCGCCGGCTATCTTGCGGCGCTCGCCGAAGCCGCCATGCCGTTGCGGGGCACGGCCACGACCAGGGCCACGACCACGCGCGTCGAGCGGAGTGTCGCTTGAAGCCGGCGATCCGTCGCGGCGCGTTGATTGTCGCGGCGTGCGTGCTGGCCGCGAGCGTGGGCGCGCACGCCGCGACCTTCCGCTTCGCCGACCAGGGCGACGTGATGTCGATGGATCCCTACATGCTCAACGAGTCGTTGCTGCTGGGTTTCATGGGCAACGTCTACGAAGGGCTCACCGGCTTTGGCAAGGGGCTCGAGACCGCGCCCGCGCTGGCCACCGACTGGAAGCAGACGGCACCCACCGTGTGGCGCTTCAACCTGCGCAAGGGCGTGAAGTTCCACGACGGCAGCCCGTTCACCGCCGACGACGTGATCTTTTCGTATGAGCGCGCCAGGGGCGACGGCTCCGACGTCAAGCTGTATCTCGCGCCGATTCGCGAGATCCGCAAGATCGACGCGACCACCATCGACATCATCACCACCGACCCATATCCGATCCTGCCGCAGGCGATCAGCAACTGGTACATCCTGTCGAAGTCGTGGTGCGAGAAGAACAACACGCTGCGGCCGGTGGACGTGCGCAAGGGCACCGAGAACTACGCCAGCAACCACGCCAACGGTACCGGGCCGTTCGCGCTCAAGTCGCGCGAGCCCGGTGTCAAGACGGTGCTGGTGCCCAATCCCGACTGGTGGGGCAAGGCCGAGCACAACGTGACCGAGGCGGTGTTCACGCCGATCGCCAACGACGCCACGCGGGTGGCGGCGCTCATCTCCGGCGAGATCGACATGATGAACCCGGTGCCGCTGCAGGACGTACCGAGGGTGCAGGCGGCGGCCAACCTGAAGGTCATCCAAGGTCCCGAAATGCGCACCATCTTTCTCGGCATGGACCAGAAGCGCGACGAGTTGCTGTACTCGAACATCAAGGGGCGCAACCCGTTCAAGGACCGGCGCGTGCGCCAGGCCTTCTACCAGGCCATCGATATCGAGGCGATCCGCAGCCGCATCATGCGCAATGCGTCGACCCCGAGCGGCCTGATGGTCGCGCCGACGATCCGCGGCTTCGCGCCCGAACTGAACAAGCGCCTGCCACACGATGCGGAAGCCGCGAAGAAGCTGCTGGCCGAGGCCGGTTATCCCGCGGGCTTCGAGGTCGGCATGAACTGCCCGAACGACCGCTACGTGAACGATGCCGAGATCTGCCAGGCGGTCGCATCGATGCTCGCGAAGGTGGGCGTCAAGGTGAACCTGGTGGCCGAGCCGAAAGCGTTGTTCTTTCCCAAGGTGATCAAGCGCGACGCGTCGTTTTACCTGTTCGGCTGGACCCCGGCGAGCCTGGACAGCCACAACGCGCTGTTCGCGCTGATGGCCACGCCCGGCGAAGGCGGTCAGGGGCAGTCCAACCTCGGTGCCTATTCCAACCCCAAGCTCGACGCGCTGACCCGGCAGATCGCCTCCGAGGTCGACCAGACCCGGCGCAACGCCATGATCGCCGAGGCCTTCAAGCTGCACCAGGACGACATCGGGCACATTCCGCTGCACCAGCAGATGCTCACGTGGGGGCTGCGCAAGACCGTCGACGTGGTCCAGCTCGCCAACAGCTTCAACTACCTGCGCTGGGTGACGGTGAAGTGATGCGGCTCATCCCGATGCCAGCGGTTGCCAGCCGCCCGGCGGCGGTCGGCGGCGGGGCGCGATGTCGTGCAGTGGCGCGCGGCGCGCGCGCCATCCGCCTCGGGGCGTAGTCGCGCGTGCTGCAAGTCGCCGCGCGCCTCTGGAACTCGGATCTCGGCTGGAGCCTGCGCCAATCGCCGGTCGCCATCGTCGCTGCCATCGTGGCGTTCGTGTGCATCGGCGCCGCGGCATTCGCGCCCTGGCTCGCGCCCCACGATCCCTTCGATCTCGCGTCGCTCGACCTGCTCGATGCGCTATCGCCGCCGGCGTGGTTGGCCGAGGGCAAGGCGAGCTATCCGCTCGGCACCGACGATCAGGGGCGCGACGTGCTGTCGGGCATTCTCTACGGCGCCCGCATCTCGTTGCTGGTCGGCATCGCCTCGGTGCTGTTGTCGATGGTGATCGGCGTCACGGTGGGGCTGGTGTCGGGCTATGTGGGCGGTGCCGTGGACGCGATCGTGATGCGCGTCGCCGACGTGCAATTGTCGTTTCCGGCGATCCTCATCGCGCTGCTGGTCGATGGCATCGCGCGGGTCGCATTGTCCGGCGAGATGCATTCCACACTCGCGCTCTGGGTGCTGGTGCTGTCGATCGGTCTTTCGGGATGGGTCCAGTACGCTCGCACCGTGCGCGGCTCGACCCTGGTCGAGCGTCGCAAGGAATACGTGCAGGCGGCGCAACTGATCGGGCGCGGGGCGGGCGGCATCATGTTCCGGCACCTGTTGCCCAACGTCACCGGCCCGGTGCTGGTGATCGGCACCATCCATCTCGCCACCGCCATCATCACCGAGGCGACCCTGTCGTTCCTCGGGGTCGGCATGCCGGTCACGACGCCGTCACTCGGCACGCTGATCCGCATCGGCAACGATTTCCTGTTTTCCGGCGACTGGTGGATGAGCCTGTTTCCCGGCGCCGCCCTGGTCCTGCTGGCGCTGTCGGTGAACCTGCTCGGCGACTGGCTGCGCGACGCGCTGAATCCCCGACTGCGATGAGATGCCCACCCCCAGGCTGCGCTGCGCTCCGCCTTCCCCCTCAGGAGGGGGCGCCCCGTTCCTCGGGGAACCCTGTGGACGGGGCCCCTCCGCTTCGAAGGTCCTTTCGTTCCGCACCCCCAGGCTACGCTGGGCTCCGCCTTCGCCGAAGGGGGCTGGCGGCCCGGCGCGCACTGCAATGACGGGATCGCCCGCGACCGGACCGCTGCTCGACGTCCGCCATCTGCGCGTCGAGTTTCCGACGCGGCGCGGCGTGCTGGTTGCAATCGACGATGTGTCGCTGCGGATCGCACCGGGCGAGGTGCTCGGCGTGGTCGGCGAATCCGGTGCCGGCAAGTCGCTGACCGGCATGGCGGTGCTCGGGCTGCTGCAACCGCCGGGGCGCATCGCCGCTGGTGAGATTCATCTCCAGGGCGGACGCATCGACAACCTGGCGGCGGCGCAACTGCGTGCGATCCGGGGCCGGCGCATCGGGGCGATCTTCCAGGATCCGCTGACCGCGCTCGACCCGCTGTTCACGGTCGGTGCCCAGATCACGGAGACGATACGCACGCACCTCCAGGTCACGGCCAACGAGGCGCGCGAGCGCGCGGTCGCGTTGCTGCGCGAGGTCGGCATCCCGGCGCCGGCGCAGCGGTTCGACCAGTACCCACACCAGTTGTCGGGCGGCATGCGGCAGCGGGTCGTGATTGCCTTGGCCCTGTGCGCTGAGCCGGCACTGCTGATCGCCGACGAACCCACGACCGCGCTGGATGTGTCGACGCAGGCGCAGATCATCGAGCTGCTGGCGCGCCTGGTGCGCGATCGCGGCATGGGCGTCATGCTGATCACCCACGACATGGGCGTGATCGCCGCCATGGCCGACCGCGTTGCCGTGTTGTACGCCGGGCGGGTGGCCGAGATCGGTCTGGTACGCGATGTGATTCAGCGGCCTCGCCATCCCTACACCACCGGGCTCATGGGCGCGATCCCGAAGCGAGGCTCGCTGGCGACACGGCTGACGCAGATCGACGGCGCGATGCCGCGGCTCGATGCCATCCCGGGCGGGTGCGCGTTTCATCCGCGCTGCGAACGTCGTCTCGATCGCTGCCTGCGCGAGCGTCCGCAACCGACACCGGCCGATGGCAGCGAGGTGTCGTGCTGGCTCTATCCCGATGACGCATCCTGATCCGCCGTTGCTGGCGCTTGAGCAGGTCGGTCGCGACTTCGACGTGTCGCCGCCGTGGATCGATCGACTGCTCTCGCGGGCACCACGGCAGCGGCTGGTGGCGGTGGACGACGTCTCGCTGCAGATCCGGCGCGGTGAAACGCTGGCGCTGGTCGGCGAATCCGGTTGCGGCAAATCCACGCTCGCGCGCCTGGCGGTCGGTCTGTACGTGCCGACCCGCGGCCGCGTGTTGTTCGACGGGCGGGCGGTGATCGCCGCCGACAGCGGTGGATCCGGCGCTGCCGGCCGGCAGCGCCAGCGCATGCAGATGATCTTCCAGGACCCGTATGCGAGCCTCAATCCACGTTGGCGTGTGGGTGCGATCGTGGGCGAGCCGCTGCGGGTGCACGGCCTGGTGCCGGATCGGGTGGCCGAGCGGTCGCGGGTGGGCGAACTGCTGGAGCAGGTGGGGTTGTCCGCCCGCGACGCCGCGCGCTATCCGCACGAGTTCTCCGGCGGGCAGCGGCAACGGATCTCGGTGGCGCGGGCGCTGTCGTCGAATCCGGAATTCCTGGTTTGCGACGAGCCGACCTCGGCCCTGGACGTGTCGGTGCAGGCGCAGGTGCTCAACCTGATGCGCGATCTCCAGGCGCGGCTGGGGCTCACCTATCTGTTCATTTCGCACAACCTGGCGGTGGTCGACCATGTCGCCGACCGGGTCGGCGTCATGTACCTCGGCCGGGTGGTGGAGCTGGGTCCGCGCGACGACGTGCTGAACCGTCCGCGACATCCCTACACCCGGCTGCTGCTCGACGCGATCCCCGACCTGTCGATGGCCGGCATCGCACGGCCGGCGATCCCCGGCGAGGTGCCGAATCCCCTGTCGCCGCCGAGCGGATGCACCTTTCATCCGCGCTGCCCGCTGGCGAACGAGCGTTGCCGCAACGAGCAGCCGGCGCTGCTGCCGGCGACCGCCGACGTCCTGGTCGCCTGCCATGCGGTCCAGGAAGGTCGCGGCCTGATCGCCCCCGAAAGAGGCGCATGAGATTCCGCCGGCCCACCTTGACGGCCCTGCTGTTCCTGTCGATGTCGTGTGCGACCTCGGCCACCCGCGACGACCTGCGGACTACGGGTCGGGACGCGGTGCATGGCGGGGCGTGGGCGGGGCCGCTGCGCCTGTCGTCGTGGAACCTGGAGTGGCTCGCGGACCCGCGCGAACTGGACGCGGCGGGGTTCTGGCAGACCTGTGAGGCGCGCAACTGGCCGAACGAGAAGCCCGGGCCCGGGCTGCCGATGTGCGATGTGTATCGGCGCGATCGCATCTTCTCCGCCGCCGACTACGAAGCGCTGAAACTGGGCCCGCTGCGGGCCGCCCTGGCGGACATGGCGGCCCGCGGGCTCGACCTGCTGGCGGTTCAGGAAGTGCGGGGCCCTGCAGCGTTGCAGGCGGTGTTGCCGCAGGGCTTTCGGGTCGCCTGCTTCACCACGCGCGAAGACGCGCAGAACATCGGCTTCGCGGTTCGCGAAGCCGCCGGTCTGCAACCGCGATGCCGCGAAATCCGCGCCCTGAGCCTGGAAGACGAACCGCGCGTCGGGCATCGCGTGCGGCGCGGGCTCGAACTGGTCCTGCGGGTGAATGGTGGCAACATCGCATTGCTGAACGTGCACCTCAAATCCGGCTGTCCCGGCGGGCGTCTCGACAACCCCCGCAATGCGGCGTGTCCGGTGCTGCAGCAGCAGGCGTCGCCGCTGGAGCAATGGATCGAAGGGCAGGCGAATGCCGGCAATGCCTTCCTGATCGTGGGCGACTGGAACCGGGATCTCGAGCAGGAGGTGCGCCGCCGGTTTCCGGCGCGGTCAGACGGCAGCGACCCGGCGGGTCCGATCGATCCGGCGACCGTTCGCAACCTGTTTCCCGAGATCGACGACGGCAAACCGCCTGCCAGCGCGATGGCAGTGGTGGAAGTGGATCGCCGCGCCGCCGCGCGCCACGGTTGCCACGCGACGCTGGACCAGTTGGTCGTCAGCCAGAGCCTGCTGGGGCTACTCGACCCGGGTTCGCTCGCCGGCGGCAAGCCGGCGGCGGTGCTGACCCGGCCACCCGGCAAGGCGACCGATCACTGCTCGCTCGATACCGTATTGCCGTTCAGGGCACAACCGTAGCGGGCTTCTCCTGCTGAATGCCGGCCAGCAGCCACCCCTGCTTGCCCGCCACGGGTTTCACCAGGTTCCAGACTTCGACGAACGGTGCCGCCGGTGCGTCGCGCGATTCGCGGATCAGGCCGTGGAAGCGCACGCTCGCGAGCGCATTGAAGCCGTCGTCTTCGAGGCCCAGGAGGGCGGCTTCGATCTCCACGACATCGGTGTGGGTGGCGTGCGCGCCGCGCTCGGCGATGTCGAGCTTGATCTCGGCGAACATCTCGGGCGTGGTGAACTCGCGGATATCGGCCTGATCGCTGGCGTCCCAGGCGGCCTGCAGGCGCACGAAGTACACTTTGGCGCTGCGAATGAAGGCGTCGACATCGAAGTCCGCCGGGACCGACCATGTGGCGGTCGATGCCGGGCCGGTGTCGATGGTTGTCGTGGCGGGCGCGCCGAGCGGACGCAACGGCTCGCCGGTGACGCTCACCGGGCCGGTGGTGGCCGGCAACGCCGCCGCGGCCGGCTGCTGGACATCGAATCGATAGGCATTGGCGGACGTGGTGTCCGCACCGGAATACGCGGGTTGCGGAGCGGAAGACGGGGCCGAACGGCGCAGCAGACGAAAGACGAATATTCCGGCAATCAGGAGCCCGCCGATCAGCAGCAGCGAGCCCATCATCTCGCCCATCGCACCGCCGAAGCCGAAATGCGACATCAGGGCGGCGATGCCCAGGCCGGCGGCAATGCCGGCGATCGGGCCCAGCCATCGATTGCGCTGGGGCTGCGGCGCGGCCACGGGTGGCTGCTGCACGGGCGCGGGGTTCGCGTTGTTCTGCTTCTGCGCCGGAACGCCCGGCTGGGCGGGCGCCTCGCGCCGCATGACGTTGCCCGATTGCTTGCCGAAGCTGCGGCCACCGCCGAGACGCGCGTCGGCATCGCCGACGGTCATCGCGAAACCGATGACGACCGCGAACAGCGCGATCGCGATACGACTGGAGATTGCCTTGATCATGGTTTTGTCACCCGTTCCTGTGCATTGAACTTCGCAACTTCGAACATAGCGGCGGTCCGGCGGTTCCGCAAGGCCTACCGGATCACCTTGTCCGCGACCATCGATCAGTCGGTGGACGTGCCGGTGGCTGCGATGGAGAAAGACCGGTTGTTCTGAGCAGCCGCGGGGCGGCGCAGCCCGCGGGACCTGAGGTGGAGTCAGGTCTCCCGGCAGCGCATGACGCGGAGATCGCAATGCGGTAACGAGCCGTGTTTGCCGGCACCCCGAGCCGCTCATCCCCACCGCGCAGGAATCATCGTAGAATTCGCCGCATCGCGGGTGTAGTTCAATGGCAGAACGGCAGCTTCCCAAGCTGCATACGAGGGTTCGATTCCCTTCACCCGCTCCAGATTGCCCGCCGCGCCGATGACCCGCCCCTCGTTCGCCATTGCGCCCGCGCCCGGGCAGGAATCCGTCCGGGATTACCCCCGGCCGCCGCGGCTGGAAGCAGTGGCGAAACGGGTACCTGTCGAGCTGCCGGGTGCCGATCTGGCCGGCCCTTTCAAGGGTGAACCGGACACGATGGGGTGGTGACGCCGGGATTCGCCGAGCGCTTGGTCGAGTGGCAGCAGGTTCACGGGCGCCACGGTCTGCCGTGGCAGGGCACCAGCGACGCGTACCGCATCTGGGTCTCCGAGATCATGCTGCAGCAGACGCAGGTCACGGCGGTGGTGCCTTACTACCAACGGTTCATGCGGAGCTTTCCCGATGTCGGCTCGCTTGCAAGTGCCAGCGAAGACCACGTGCTCCAGCACTGGAGCGGCCTCGGTTACTACGCCCGCGCCCGCAACCTGCGTCGCGCGGCAAGATTGTTGATGAGCGAGCATGGCGGCGTGTTTCCACGAACCGCCGCCGTCATCGAGACTCTGCCGGGCATCGGGCGCTCGACCGCTGCCGCGATTGCCGCCTTCGCCTTCGGCGAGAGCGGCGCGATTCTCGACGGCAACGTGAAGCGGGTGCTGGCGCGCTACTTCGGCGTTCGCGGCTGGCCCGGTGACCCCAGGGTGCAGGCGGTGCTTTGGGCGCATGCGGAATCCCTGATGCCGGGCCGCGATGTCGGCATCTACACGCAGGCGCAGATGGATCTGGGCAGTCTGGTATGCGTACGTGGCAGGCCGCGCTGCGGCGAATGTCCGGTGCGCCCGGACTGCGTCGCGCATCGCGAGCAGCTCACGGCGTCGATTCCGGGGCGACCACCGAAGAAGGTATTGCCACATCGGCGTGCGGCGCTGCTGGTGTGTGTGCACGCCGGCACCGTGCTGCTGGAAAAACGCCCGCCGACCGGTGTCTGGGGCGGCCTGTGGAGCCTGCCCGAGACCGATGGCAATGACGCCGAGGCGATCAAATGCATCGCGAACCGGTATGGGGTCTCGGTTGCGGATTGCGAACCGCTGACATCATTCGAGCACGGTTTCACCCACTTCACGCTCGCACTCGAACCGTGGCTGGTGCGGGTTGCCGCGGCAGCGCCCGCCACACACGAACCAGGCAGGATGTGGTTGGCGCTCGACGATGCCGTGGGCGCTGCCTTGCCGGCGCCGATAAAGCGCCTGTTGCGCTCGCTCGCTCGCGAAACCGGCAGACTGTTCAGCCGCGCTTGAGCAGGTGCTGCACGCGGTCGAGGCGGGCGATGGCGTCGTTGCCCACCAGCATGCGCTGCTTCTCGAAGCGGTCGATCGGGAGGATCTCGGCCAGCCGGTAGCCGACCCACGAGGCATCGGCGAAATCGTGCGGTTCGGGAAAATGCTCGGCGCCGAAGCGCTCCACCAGCTGGCGCAGGATGTCGACACAGCGTTCGTGGCGGGCATCGACCGCGACGCGCGGCTCGGCCTCCATCGGCACGACTTCACCGACCAGCAGGCCGTTGGCCTCGGTCCCGGTGTTCAGCAGCCGGAAGCGTTGCTGGCCCCGGGTGACCAGATTGAAGATGCCCAGTTGCGGCATGTCCCATTGTTCGATACGGGCGATGCAGCCCACCTCGGCGGGAAAGGCCGGCCCCACTTCCTGCCCGTCGTTGATCAGACACACGCCGAACGGCGTGCCGTCGCGCACGCACGCCTTGGTCATGTCGAGGTAGCGCTGCTCGAAGATCTTGAGCGGCAGCACGCCGCCCGGAAACAGCACCGTGTCGAGTGGGAACACCGGAATGCGCAGGTTGTGATCGTTGGCCATGGCGGGGTCTATTCGCGCGCCGGCACCGGGGCGCCCCAGCGGGCCACCAGGTCGTTGTCGATGCCGATCTGGTCGAGGACGCGAGCCACGACGAAATCGACCAGGTCGGCGACGCTTTGCGGCCGATGATAGAAACCGGGATTGGCCGGGAGAATGACGGCACCGGCACGTTGCAGGCGCTGCATGTTGTCGAGATGGATGGCGCTGAACGGCGTCTCGCGCGGCACCAGCACCAGCTTGCGGCCTTCCTTGAGCGCAACGTCGGCGGCGCGCTCGATCAGCGATTGCGCGAGGCCGGCCGCGATCGACGCCAGCGTGCCCATCGAGCACGGACAGATGATCATCGCGTCCGCCGGGCTGGAGCCGGAAGCCGGTGGCGCATACCAGTCTTCACGACCGAACACGTCGAGCTGGCCCTCGTTCGCGCCGTAGAGTGCGGCGAAGTGGCGCTGGGCTTCGCGCGGTTGCGATGGCAGTTTGAGGTCCATCTCCTCGCGCGCGACGATCTGCGCCACCTGCGAGTAGATGAGCCACACCTTCGTGCCGCTGCGGATCAGGCATTCGAGCAGGCGGATGCCGTAGGGCATGCCGGAGGCGCCGGTGAGCGCCAGGATGACCTGCTTCGGTCGCGTGGTCGTGGTCATGCCTCCACCGCCGAAAGTTCACGATGCCGTTTGATCACCGAGTGACCGCCATGGAAATGGCGCGCGAGCGATTCGACGAAGTAGACCGACCGGTGTCTTCCGCCGGTGCAGCCGACGGCCACCGTCAGGTAGCTGCGGTTGTCGCGCACGAAGCAGGGCAGCCAGCGCTCGATGTAGCCGCGAATGTCGGCCAGCATCTGCATGGCCTCCGGCACCGCCTCGATGAAGCCGGCAACTTCCGGGTCGCGTCCGGTCCTGGGCCGCAGCCGCTGGTCGTAGTGCGGGTTGGGCAGGCAGCGCACATCGAACACGAAATCGGCGTCGAGCGGAATGCCATGCTTGAAGCCGAACGACTGGAACAGCAATGTCAGCCCGGCGTCGGGCCGGACGTCGATGAATTCCTTGACCCAGGCTCGCAGCGTGTTGGCGGCGAGATCGCTGGTGTCGATGCGGTGACCGATCGAGTTGATGGTCGCGAGCAGTTCGCGTTCGCGCTCGATGCATTCGGGCAGGGTGTTGCTGCCGTCGGCCAGCGGATGTCGCCGCCTGGTCTCCGAGTAGCGCTTGACCAGCGTGTCGGTCTTGGCGTCGAGGAACAGCACCCGCACGTCGAGGTCGCGGCCCCGCAGCGCCTCGCGAATGCGCGGAACCTCCTGCAGGCCGCCGCCGCTGCGCACGTCGACGCTGACGGCGACGCGACCATAGGCGGCGCCTGCCAGCGCATCGAGCAATGCCGGCAAGAGTTTAACCGGCAGATTGTCGACGACGTAGTAGCCGCTGTCCTCGAGAACGTCGAGCGCGATGCTCTTGCCTGAGCCTGACAGACCGCTGATGAGCACCAGTTGCATCGGTCCGGTCGCCGACGGCGTTGTCAGCGGTTTTCCTTGTTGCCGAGCTGTTTTTCCTGGCGCAGGATGAAATCCTGGGTGCTGTCGATGCCGCGCAACTGCAGCACGTAATTGCGCACCGCCGCTTCGACCAGCACAGCAAGATTGCGACCGGCGGCCACCGGCAACTGCACCTTGCGGATCGACACCCCCATGATGTCTTCGGTGCTCGCGTTGAGCGGCAGGCGCTCGAGCCCCGGGATGTTGCCGCCCACGGGCCGCTCCAGTTGCACCAGCAGCTTGAGGTTCTTGCGCGTGCGCACCGCGGTTTCGCCGAAGATGGTGCGGATGTTGAGTATGCCCAGGCCGCGCACCTCGAGGAAGTCCTTGAGCATCTCGGGGCAACGGCCTTCGAGCGTCTGCGGGGCGATGTGGTAGAGATCGACCACGTCGTCGGCCACCAGCCCGCTGCCGCGCGTGATGAGTTCCAGCGCCAGCTCGCTCTTGCCAACGCCGCTGTCACCGGTGAGCAAGACGCCCATCCCGAGCACATCGAGCAGAACACCATGGCGCGTGACGAACTCGGCGAGAACGCGACCGAGGTAGGTGCGCAGCACCCAGATCACCTGCAGGCTCGGCAGCGATGTGGACAGCATCGGTACGTTCAGCGAACCGCTCAGGCTCGCCAGGACTTCGGGCGGATGTTCGCCGTCGCTCAGGATCAGGCATGCCATTCCGCTCGCGGCGACATCTTCGAGCACCTTGCGGCGGGCATCTTCGCCCAGGCTCTGCAGGTAACTGGCTTCGGTGTGGCTGAAGATCTGTATCCAGCTCGGGTGGATGAAATTCAGGTGCCCGGTCAGGCCCTTGCTGGAGTTCTGGATGAGCGACGAATCGAGCATCGGACAGGTCTCGCGATCGCCCTGAACCCAGGCGAGCCCAAGCTCCGCTCGATTGTCGTCAAACAGCCGCGCGACGCTGATCTGGGGCATGGGGTTCCCAGCGCACGATGAGTTGCTGGACCGCGGCGGCGTCATCCGCCAGTTGCAGCCGTCCGCGCAGGTCACGGTCGCTGAACATCTCGGCCAGTTCCGACAGGATCTGGAGGTGCGCGTCGGTTGCTTTCTCGGGGACCAGCAGCACGAAGATGAGGCCGACCGGGTTTCCATCCGGTGCTTCGAACGGGATCGGGGCGCGCGTGCGCACGAAAGCCCCGGCAGCCTCCTTGAGCCCCTTGATGCGGCCATGCGGCACCGCGATGCCGTGGCCCAGCCCGGTGGAGCCGAGCCGTTCACGCGCGAACAGGCTGTCGTAGACCTGGCTGCGCGACAGACCCAGCGTGTTCTCGAATAGCTGGCCCGCATGCTCGAACACGCGTTTCTTGCTGGTGACGTCGAGGTCGACGAGCACATGCGCGAGCGGCAAGAGGCGGGAAAGAAGACTCATGAAGGATTGCAGCGCAGCCTTGGGGGGGACGTCACCCTAGATTGATTTTCGAAGGTTGATCGGCAGGATTTGCAGCGACTCGCGGTACTTGGCGATGGTCCGCCGCGCCACGACGATGCCTTGCTTGCCGAGAATGTCGGCGATCTGGCTGTCGGACAGCGGCCGCTTGGTGTCTTCCCCGCCCACCAGCTGGCGGATCAGGGCGCGGATCGCCGTCGCCGAGCAGGCACCGCCGGTTTCGGTGGTGACATGACTGCCGAAGAAGTACTTGAGTTCGAAGATGCCGCGCGGCGTGAGCATGAACTTCTGGGTGGTGACGCGTGACACCGTCGACTCGTGCAAGCCGAGGATTTCGGCGATCTCCCGCAGCACCAGCGGGCGCATGGCAACCTCGCCGTGCTCGAAGAAGTGCCGCTGCCGATTGACGATGCACTGCGACACCCGGAGGATGGTGTCGAACCGCTGCTGCACGTTCTTGATCAGCCACTTGGCCTCCTGCAACTGGCCGGACAACTGCTGGAAACTGGCGTCGCGGTTGCGCGACAGGATGTCGGCGTACATGCGGTTGATGCGCAGCTTGGGCATGGCGTCGGGATTGAGCGAAACCACCCACATGCCCTTGGTCTTGCGTACCGCGACATCGGGTACGACATAGCGCGGCTCTTCGGTCGAGAAAGCGCTGCCCGGCCGCGGATTGAGGCCGATGATGAGCTTCTGCACTTCGCGCAGGATATTGTCGTTGCAGCGCAGGACTTTTTTCAGACGGATATAGTCGCGCCCGGCCAGCGCGTCGAGATGCAGCTTGACCACGGTGATACCTTCGGCGCGATAGGGCGTCGACGGCGGCATTGCCTCGAGCTGGAGCTGGAGGCATTCGGCGAGATTTCTGGCCGCGATGCCGGGTGGTTCCATCTGCTGCAGGTGGCGCAGTGCGACCAGCAGGTCGTCCTCGCCGCAATCGATCTCCTCCGGTAGCAGCGCCGCGAGCTCCGCCAGGTCGGTCTTCATGTAACCGTCGTCATCGAGCGAATCGATGAGGATCGCGACCATCTGCTTGTCCTGGTGCGGCAGGCCGAGCATGTTGAGCTGCCACATCAGGTGTTCGCGCAGGTTCGGGCTGCTTGCCGGAAGCTGGGGATAGTCGCCGTCTTCGCCATCGGTGCCACCGGTGCCGCTGCCGTAGCTGCCATCGTCGAGCCAGTCGGCATCGTCGGACACTTCGCGATCGGGAACCTCGGCGGCTTCGGGTGCCTCGGCGCCTTCGGGTGGGGGGTCGCGATCGTCCGGGGGCGCTTCGTTGGCGCCGGGAGTGGTGTCGGCGACGACTTCCGGTGCGGCGTCGGCGGCCAGCGTGCCGGTCACCGCCGGGGTTTCCTCGCCTTCCTCTTCATCGCGCTCGAGCAGCGGATTTTCCTGCAGGAAGCCTTCGATCTCCTGATTGAGTTCGAGCGTCGATAGCTGCAGCAGCCGGATCGACTGCTGCAACTGCGGGGTCAGCGTGAGGTGCTGCGACAGCTTGAGCTGCAGGGAATGCTTCATGGGAATTGCTGCGAGGACCCGATCGAGCCGGTGACGAACGAGATGTCAGGCACTGCGGGGAACACTACCGGCAACGGCCGGCGCGACCAGCATCGCAGACCGGAAATCACAGGCGGAAATTCTCGCCGAGATAGACTTTTCGCACCGCTTCATTATAGACAATTTCCTCTGGATGGCCGCAGGCAAGTACCGACCCATCGTTGATGATGTAGGCCCGGTCGCAAATGCCGAGCGTCTCTCTCACATTGTGGTCGGTGATCAACACGCCGATGCCCCGCTCCTTGAGAAAACGAATGATCCGCTGGATCTCGATGACGGCGATCGGGTCGACACCGGCAAACGGCTCGTCGAGCAGGATGAAGCGCGGATCGCCCGCCAGTGCCCGCGCGATCTCGACCCGGCGCCGCTCCCCGCCGGACAGGCTGATGGCGGGGCTGTTCTTGAGATGCGCGACGTGCAGATCGACCAGCAATGCATCCAGTTTCGTCGCGATTTCGGATTCCTTGAGGCCGTTCAGTTCCAGCACCGCGCGCACGTTCTCGGCCACGGTCAGCTTGCGGAAGATCGAGGGCTCCTGCGGCAGGTAGGCCAAGCCGCGGCGGGCGCGTTTGTGGATCGGCATCGACGACAGATTCTCGGCGTCGAGGAAGATTTCACCGTCGTCCACCGGCACCAGGCCCACGATCATGTAGAAACAGGTGGTCTTGCCGGCACCGTTCGGGCCGAGCAGGCCGACCACCTCGCCGCTCTTCACGTCGAGCGATACATCCTTGACCACGGTACGCGCCTTGTAGCGTTTCTTGAGGCCCATCGCCCGCAGTTCGCTCGATGGCAGCGCCAGCCGCGTGGCCGAGGCTTGGTCCGCCGGTGCCTTCATCGGTCCGGCACGCGGTCGATGGCAGGCGCCGGTTTCAGCGTAAGGCTCGCGCCCGGCCGGCCGGCGGGATTCGGGTCGGTGGCCGTGCCGGGGGCTCCCGGTTTCGGCTTGGGCTGGATGATGGCGCGCACCCGGCCTTCGGGGTTGCCGCTGGTCGCCGCGGGCTTGCCCCCGCCTACCACCTGGAAGAACTCGGTTTTCGCGTTGTACGAGATGTAGTCACCCCTCACCTCGTCGGTGCCCTTGGTGATGCGGGCCAGGGCGAACATCTGCAACAGGTCCTTGCGGCCGTCGTATTCGAGCCGGTCGGCGAAGCCCTCGATGTACTCGTCGTAGCCCTCGCGCTTCTGGCGGAAGGTGGCTGGTTTGCCATAAGCGGTCCCGTACTGGAAGCCTTCGGCATCCTGGCGGACGACGACACGATCGCCCCGCAACTGCAGTGTGCCCTGGGTCAGCACGACGTTGCCCTCGAACACCGACTCCTTGCGCCCGTCGTCGATCAGCATGCGGTCGGACTCGATCTGCACCGGCTTGTCGCGGTCGCCCTTTTCGGCGTGGGCAGCGCCCGCGCCGAAAAGGAGCAGCGTGCACAGCACGAGCACGCGCCGACTATTTGCGGCGGGTGGTGGGCAGACGGACGGGGGATGCATAGCGGACGGGGGACGCATAGTTCACCTTGACCTTCGAAAGAAGCTTCACTGTTCGGGCGCGGTTGTCGAACTCCATGCCCTCCGAACGCACGGTCGAGGTGCCGTGGGTCATGAACACGGCCTTGTCGGTCTTGGCCAGGTCGCGATCGGGAATCACATGCAGCAGCTCGGTGCGCAGGGCCAGCGCCTGCTGGTCGGCGAAGGCGGCGCGATCGATGTGCACGTCGCCGACGAAATAGACGTTCTCGCCATTGCGCGACACGACTGCGCGATTGGCGGTGACCAGCACCGGCGCGGCACCGGCTTCGAAGTGGGTGAAGGACGGCGTCTGCACCTGGGTGCTGCTGTCGTCCGGGTAGTGCACCAGCTTGCGCCCCTTCAGGGCATAGCGGCGGGTGCCATCCGGATTCATGCGCTGGGCCACGAAGTCGTCGATGTAGAAGTCGGGGTCGTGCCGGGCGCTGCCGTCGCGTGCCGGTTGCGGCGGCTGGACCTTCTGGTCGAGCCAGAGGGTCAGCGCGGCGAGTGCCAGCAGGAACAGCACCGGATACCACTTGAACAGCCGGTCCGTCATCGGAGGTAGCGCTCGAGCTCGGTGTCGAGGGAGCCCTGCGCCGCCATGATGAACTCGCAGGCCTCACGCACGGCGCCGTGTCCGGCGCTGCGCGTGGTGACGATGTCGGCATGCCGGCGCACGATTTCCGGCGCGGCTGGCACCGACACGGCAAGCCCGCAGCGGCGCATCACCGGCAGATCGACCACGTCGTCGCCCATGTAGGCGGCGTCGGCGCGCTCGAGACCAAGCGGGCCCAGCAGTTCGTCGAAGCTCGCGAGCTTGTCGTCCACGCCCTGGTGCACGTGCGCGATGCCGAGATTCATGGCCCGCAATTCGACACAGCGCGACCGGCGGCCGGTGATGATGGCGAGCGTGATGCCGGTGTGGGCGAGCATGCGCAGGCCGTGGCCGTCGAGCGAGTTGAAGCCCTTGCTCTCGTTGCCCTGATCATCGAGAAACAGCGTGCCATCGGTCATCACGCCGTCGATGTCGAAGACCGCGATGCGCACCCGCCGCGCCTTGGCCAGTGCCGACTCGATGCGCGCTTCGTGACCTTGATCGGTCATCGCACCGCCCGCCAAGCCGTTCCCAAGGGCGCTGGCCACCCATTGGGGGGGGGCGTCATCAGATCACCTTGGCGCCGAACAGGTCGTGCATGTTGAGCGCGCCGACCACAGCGCCCGCGGCATCGACCACCAGCAGCCCGTTGATGCGATGACGTTCCATTTCCGCGACCGCCTCGACCGCAAGCCGGCCCGGACCGATGGTGCGTGGATTGCAGGACATGATGTCGGCGACCACGGCCGTGCGCAAGTCGACGTTGCGGCCGATGGCGCGGCGCAGATCGCCGTCGGTAAGCACGCCGGCCAGCACGCCGCTCGCGCTCGATACGGCACTCATGCCCAGCCCTTTGCAGGAGATTTCGACCAGGGCATCGCTGACCGGGGTATCGACCCGCACCTGCGGGATCGCGGCACCCACGCGCATGACGTCGCTGACGTGGGTCAGCAGTTTGCGGCCCAGGTTTCCACCGGGGTGAGAGCGCGCAAAATCCTCAGCACCGAAGCCGCGCGCCTCCAGCGCGGCGACCGCGAGCGCATCGCCGAGCGCCAGTGCCGCCGTGGTACTGGCGGTGGGGGCGAGACCCAGCGGACAGGCTTCCTCGCTCACGCCGGCATCGAGGTGAACATCGGCCGCGCGCGCGAGGGTCGACCCGGCATTGCCGGTCATGGCGATCACCGCCGCGCCGCCGCACCAGCGGCACGATGGTGAGCAGTTCGCTGCTTTCGCCGGAGTTGGAGAGGGCGATCATCACGTCGTCGGCAGTGATCATGCCGAGGTCGCCGTGACTGGCCTCGGCGGGATGCATGAAGAACGCCGGGGTCCCGGTGCTGGCGAGGGTGGAGGCGATCTTGCCCGCGATATGGCCGGACTTGCCGATGCCGCTCACCACCACGCGGCCACGGCATGCCAGCAGCAGCTCGAGCGCACGGGCGAAGCTGTGGTCGAGCCGTTGCGACAGCATCGCGACGGCGCGCGATTCGATGTCGAGCACCCGCCGCCCGACCGAAATCGCGGCGCTGGGGGTGAGCTTGCCAAGGCTGTTTGCGCGAGCGATCTCCGGTTCCGCGTGCATGTTTTCGAGTATAGCGCAGGGGCATCCCGCCACCGTGACTGCCGCGGACCGTGTGCTACATTCGAACGCTCCCTCGATCGTGGCTCTCGCAAGTTCGCCCGAAGATGCATCACACGCTCACGCTGGTATTGATTCTCCTGGCTGCGGCGGTGGTGGTGGTCGCGCTGTGCCGACGCCTGCGGTTGCCGCCGCTGGTCGGCTATCTGGCGGTCGGCATCGCCATCGGACCGAATGCGCTCGGCTGGGTCGACGACGGTGCCGGCACTCGTGAACTCGGCGAGTTCGGGGTCGTGTTCCTCATGTTCTCGATCGGACTCGAGTTCAGCCTGCCCAAGCTGCTGACGATGCGGCGCCTGGTGTTCGGGCTCGGCGCCGCGCAGGTGCTGAGCACGTTGCTGATTGTCGCCGCCTGCGCGTGGTGGCTCGGTCTCGGCGCCAAGGGCGGCGTCGCCCTGGGTGGCGCGATCGCGATGTCGTCCACCGCGATTCTCGGCAAGATGCTGGCGGAACAGCTCCAGCTCAATGCGCCGCACGGCCGCAGCATCATGGGCGTGCTGCTGTTTCAGGATCTGGCTGTGGTGCCGCTGCTGATCCTGCTGCCGACGCTGGCCGCGCCGACCCCCGACATCCTGCGCGAACTCGGTTTTGCCGGCCTCAAGGCGGCCGTGGTGCTGGCGCTGCTGCTCGGACTCGGTCAGCGCTTGATGCGCCCCTGGTTCCATCTCGTGGCGGCGCAGAAGTCGTCCGAGCTGTTCGTGCTCAACGTGCTCTTGATCACGTTGCTGCTGGCGGCGATCACCGAGTTCGCCGGACTATCGCTCGCGCTGGGCGCTTTCATCGCCGGCATGCTGATCTCCGAAACCGAGTACCGCTATCAGGTCGAGGAGGACATCAAGCCGTTCCGCGACGTGCTGCTGGGTCTGTTCTTCATCACCGTCGGCATGCAGCTCGACGGCTCCGTGGTGCTGGCGAATGCGGGCGCGGTCGTGTCCATCCTGCTGGCGATGCTGCTGCTCAAGGCCGCCATCGTCTTCGGCCTCGGGCGTCTGTTCCGCGCCGACGCGGGCACGGCGCTACGCACGGCGTTGTCGCTGGCGGGTGCCGGCGAGTTCGGTTTCGTCCTGCTGTCGCTCACCGGTCAGCTCGGCATCGTGCGGCATGACCTGCTGCAGATCACGCTCGCGGCCCTGGTGCTGTCGATGCTGATGTCGCCGCTGCTGGTGCAGCAGTCGGAGCGCGTGGTGCGCAAGCTGGTGCGCTCCGAATGGATGCGGCGCGCCATGGCGTTGCACAACATCGCCGTCCAGACGATGGGCGCCGCCGACCACGTGATCATCTGCGGGTACGGGCGTAGCGGCCAGAATCTCGCGCGCATCCTCGAGGCCGAATCGATTCCGTTCATCGCGCTCGATGTCGATCCGGTTCGGGTCAGGGAGGCGGCGATCGCCGGCGAGCAGGTGGTGTTCGGCGACGCGGCCCGGCGTGAGGTGTTGGTGGCGGCCGGCCTGATGCGCGCCAAGGCCGTGGTCGTGTCGTATGCCGATACCGCTTCGGCGCTGCGGATCCTCGGGGTGGTGCGCGAGATCCGCCCGGGCATGGCGGTGATCGTGCGCACGCTCGATGATGTCGACATCGACCGTCTCAAGCAGGCCGGTGCGGCCGAAGTGGTGGCCGAGGTCATGGAGGGCAGCCTCATGCTCGCCTCGCACGCGTTGATGCTGCTCGGGACGCCGCTGCCGCGGGTCCTGCGCCGCATCCGCGAAACCCGGGAGCAGCGCTACAGCCTGTTTCGCGGTTTCTTTCGTGGCATCACCGACGCCTCCAACCCGGCCGAGGATGGCGTCGAACCGATCCGGTTGCATTCGGTCTTGTTGCCAGAGGGCGCGAATGCCATCGGCCGGAGCCTGCGCGAACTGGACTTCGGGGCTATCCACGCCGAGATCACGGCGATCCGTCGTCACAACGTGCGCGGTCAGGCCCCTAGCGATGACGCGCGACTGGAACAGGGCGATGTCATCGTGCTGCGGGGTCGCGAGACCGACCTGGCGGCCGCCGAGATCAAACTGCTGCAGGGGTGAGTCGGCAAAACGACGGCGGCGAACCGAAGCCGGTTCGCCGCCGAGAACTGCTACCCAGGTCGTGAAATCAGAACAGGCTGGTGCCGCCGCAGTTCTGTTGGGCGCCGGTGACCAGGATCCAGTTCGATGTGGTTGCACCGATGTTGGCACAGCCGGTCAACGCCGCTTGGATTCCAGCGAAATCGGAGAACACGAACGAGCCGGAAGCCGGCAGGCCGTCGTCCACCTTGCGATCGACCTCTGCGATGATCTCGACCGGGATCTGGTTACCGGTCTTGAGATTGTGGCGTGGGTTCTGCGGCGCGCCGGTCAGGACCGCATAGCTGGCATCCCAGATGAGCTGCACCTGTTGCCCATAGGGATTGTTGGGTGTGGTCTGCGCCGAAGCCGTCGCCGCGTAGGTGTAATTGCCATTCACGAAACCCGCCTTGGAGAGATGTTCCCAAACCAGATTCGGCTCTACGGTGCCGCCGCCGCCGGTGGCCGTCACGATCTGACCGTCGCCATTCCCGTTCGCCGTCGTCCCCTGGATATTCGTCGTGGCCAGGTTATAGTCGCCGGGCAGGCCGCGGAACCGGTCCTGGAAGCCGTAGAACGCGGCCTTGACGCCGTCCTGTTGCGAGATGAGATTGCGGACGCGGGCACTGGTGATCAGTTCCTGGCCCTTGAGGATGCCGCCGAGCAGCAGGCCGATGATCACGAGCACGATCGCGATCTCGATCAGGGTGAAGCCCTGGTTGCGTCTTGAATTCACGTTGATCTCCGATAGGCGCCAATGCACATCGGCGAACCTCGTATGGTGCGAGATGCATGCCACGCATCCGCCGATCGAGGAACGCCGTCGTTTCATGGGGTTGCGTCGCGGGCCGTAGGCGGCAAACCGTCGTCATCTCGGCGGGGCTGTCGAGTTCTCGGCGTTTTCCAGCGCTTGCAGACGCGCCGTGAGGAACCTGGCCTCATGCTCGTCGGTGATCGCTCCGCTCGCGAGCAGGCCGCCGAGCAGCACTTTGGCGGTCTTGACCTCGCCCAGATCCTCGAGCAGGAAGATGTGCATCTGCCGTGCCCAGCCAGGCACGCCGGGGCCGCGCGCGTGTTGCTCGAGTGCCTTGGCGTAGCGCAGAGCCAGCGGCAGATCGTGCAGCCGGTGCTTGGCCATCACGGCGACATGCGCGAGCGGCTGCCAGCGACGATCGGGGTCGTGCAGGAACTGCCGCAGCACGAACTCCGACATCTGCCGCTGTTTGTCCGGGTGCCCGAACACCTGCCCATAGAGTTGCGCCGCCATCAGCAGCGGATAGCCCGTGCGCGGATCGAGATCGAGGATCGCGGCGAGCCACGCCTCGACCTGGTTGTAGTCCAGCGCCGCGAACGGGACGCTGATTCCCGGCTGGTTGTCGAACGCCTGCAGGCGCAACGTCAGCAACTGTCCCAGGGCGATCGGGTCGCCGATCGCCAGTACCCGCAGCGCCGCGCTCGATGGAGGCATCGTGAGCTGATCGGCTGCTGCCGTAGGCGCTGGCTGCATCGCCCGCCACGCCACCTGGGCGCCCAGCGCCAGGGCAAACACCACCAGCAGCGCGCGCGGCACCGCGGCAATCGGTCGTTCGTCACGGAACGGCAGCAGGCTGCTAGCCATTGCGGCGATAGAGGTCCACGCAGGCGGCCGCGAGTAGCAGCACGACGTACAGACCGGTCTGCGCCGCGAGTATCGGCAACCGATCCCAGCCCGCTGCCGCGTCCATCAGCCAGGCGGACCGGGTGAAGGCGTCCAGGGGCGGCAGCGCCAGCGCGACCAGCTTCACGATCGCGGTCATCGCGGCGTGGGACCAGCTCCCGTCCTGCAACATGTCGGCCCCGGCCACCAGGACGATCGCGGTCATGGCGCGGGCCAGCAGATAGAATGCGAAGACGATGCTCGCCGCGAGGATCAGCTGATTGAACGTAATCACGCAGAACAGGCTCGCCGCCACGATGATCCATGACTCGAGCACGAGCGATATCGTCCATGCGAGCGCCGACACTGGCGGTGCCACCAGCATCACCGGCACGGCGAGAGCGACGCATACACCGGTCGCCACCAGGCTGTATCCGAGCGCCTTGCCGGCGAGATATTCGAACCGGCTGATGTCCACCGAAAGCAGCAGTTCCGTTCCCTTGTCGTGGGCCTCGCGCAGCATGCTGCCGGGGACATGCAGACAGAGCAGGAACATGGCGATCATGCGCAGCATTGCGGCGAGAAAACCGGTCTGCACCCGCACCGATTCGGTGATCGCGAGCGAGCGCACGAACCCGCTCGCCGCCAGCGCGAGGACGCCGATGCCGGCCACGATCAGGGGCAGCCGCGTGCGTCTGGCCTCGAGCACGGCGAACGCCGCGACGTTGCGGATGCTGTTCATCGAGAATGCCGGAGAGGGCAAGGCGCGGGCCGGGATGACGAGGCCGTGATGCTACACAACGCGCGCGGTCGCTCCTACCGGTGTATGGAGGTGACGCCCGCCCCCAGGCTGCGCTGCGCTTCGCCTTCCTCCAGGGGGGCGGTGTCCTTGGGACGGCCCCGGCGGGCACTGACATGACCCCGCCCGCGATCCGCCCGCGCTCGCTGTGGGCGCGGCAGAACGTCACGCTCGGGCTCATGCTGCTCGCCCTGCATCTTGCGCTGCTGCTGGATCTCGGCAGTGGCGCGTCCCGGGCCTTGCTGCTTGCGCACTTCGGCCTGTTCCTGCTCTGGCAACCGGTGTGGCAGGGCGCGCAGCAACTGGTGCCCCGTCGAGCGTTGCTGGTGGTTGCCGGGAGCGCCGTGCTGGTGTGGTGGAGCAGTTGGTGGCTGCTCGGCCTCTGGCTCGCGGTGCTGTTCTCGCTGATCGGGGGCAACGTGCCGGCGCTGGGCCCGCGGCGAGAGCGCATGGCATCGTTGCTCGCTGCGCTTTATCTCCTCGCCGCACTGCTCGCCTGGGTCGTCCCCGGGCTGTTCGGCAAGGCGTCGGTTGCCAGTGCGGCGCTGGTGGTTCTGCGGCATGGTCTGCTGTTGCCGCTGATCGTGATCCCGTTTCTGGGCACGAGCGAGCGGCACGCGCAGCCCCGCTACGCCATCGATCTGGTCTACAGCGTGCTGCTGTTCCTGCTGGCGGTGGTGCTGGTGCTGGGCACGGTGTTCGTGCAGCAGGTGACGCACAACGACTATCCCGTCGCGCTGGTGAAGACCGTGACGGCGATCGCTGCCATCATGCTCATCCTGTCGTGGCTCTGGGACCCGCGTGGCGGTTTTGCCGGCATCGGACAGGTGTTGTCGCGCTACTTTCTCAGCCTTGGCATGCCGTTCGAGCGCTGGATGCACCGGCTGGCCAACCTCGCCGAGCGCGAGGCCGACCCGTACCAGTTCGTGGCGCGGGCAGTGCGCGACATGCTCGAGCTGCCATGGCTCGTGGGGGTCGAATGGTCGGCTGCGAACCGCGAGGGGCTGGTCGGGATCGTCTCGCCGTTCGACACGCATTTCGCGTTCGGCGGGCTGGATCTGCGCCTCTACACGCGCTGGCGGCCGACACCGGCGCTGCTGCTGCACATGCGTCTGCTGGCGCGCCTGCTCGGCGACTACCACGACGCGAAGGTACGCGAACAGGCGCAGCGCCAGACCGACTATCTGCAGGCGATCTACGAAACCGGATCGCGCCTCACGCACGACGTCAAGAACCTGTTGCAATCGTTGCGCTCGCTTTGTGCCGCGGCGGCGAACAGCAGTAGCGATGACGCCGATGCATTGCTGCGACTCATCCGGCGGCAATTGCCGCAGATCGTCCAGCGGCTCCAGAGTACGCTCGACAAGCTCGATGCCCACCGTTCCGGGCCGGTCGGCATGGTGAACGCGGCCGACTGGTGGCGGGCGCTCGCCCAGCAATACGCCCACGAGGGTGTCGAGTTCGATGGCATCGGCGAGGTTCAGGCGGTGGCCCTGGTCCCTGGCGACCTGTTCGACAGCGTCGCCGACAACCTGCTCCAGAATGCGTTGGCGAAACGTCGTCGCGGCGAGACCGCGTCGGTGCGTGCGGCCTGGCTTCACGATGGCGAAGGTGTCGGATTTTCGATCACCGATGGCGGCGAGGCCATTTCGGCGTCTCTGGCGCGCGAGCTGTTCCGGGCGCCGGTAGCATCGGACGATGGTTTGGGGGTCGGGTTGTACCAGAGCGCGCGTCACGCCGCCGAACTGGGCTACGTGCTGGAACTGTCATCGAACCTTGCCGGTGAGGTCTGTTTCACCTTGCGCCCCGGGACCCTTGCGCCCGCGATTTCCGATGCCGCGTGAACAACCGCGGCCGCCTTGACCCACCACCAGCAGGACCTCAGGCTGGGGGCGCTGAACGAAGGGACTCGATGAGCGGAGGGGTCCCTTTCAGGGGAGCGCGCCGGCGCTGAGCAGGCGGCTGAACAGCGGCGCCGGTGACAACCAGAGCATCTGATCGTCGAACACGGTGCTCGCCCCTCCGGTCCGGTCGGAATAGGGCCGGCTCACGAACACGTTGTCGGTGTCGGTGTTCTCCAGCTCGTCGGCGCTGGGCGCATTGAGGATCGCGTTCTTTCCGGGCGAGAAGACGACCGCGATGGCGGTGCCGTTGGCGAGCGCGGTCGCCGTGCCGCAGTTCGATGCCGCCGGCGTCGCGCTGCACACGAACAGCAGGCTGCTGGATGCTGCAATGGCAGTCATCGTCGCGTTCTTCATCCCGTTGATGCGGGTGAAGGGGTTGGTGACGCCGTTCACCATCTGGCCGGACACCGCGTAGCGAATGCGATTGCGGTCGCTGGCGAAGGCATCGACATAGAATCCCTGCGCATCCAGCGGCGACAGGCCCAGCGTTACCCCGGGCAGGGGGCCGGTCGCCGCCAAGCATGCGCCAGTGGTGGCGGAGCCCCCGGCGGCAAAGCTCTCGTTGCCGGTGGCGCCGGGCGCGTCGGTCGCCGGGCAGGGCAGGCGGTTGTTGGCCGCGGCGAAGCCGATCAGCGCTTCGCGTGCCTGCTCCAGCAGGCGCTGGGTTTCGGCGGTGCGCTTCTGGTCGAGCTGCGTGACCAGGGGTACCAGCAGACTCGACAACAGGGTCGCGACGATCACCAGGCCGATGGCCAGCTCGATCAGGGAAAAGCCGGCATCGCGCCGGCGCCGCGAGACCATCATGGGCACGCAGCTACCGCCAGCGTCACGTTAATGCAGTAGAGAATGTCGTTGAACGGCGGCGCCGCGGTCGCCGACGTCTGGTAGTCGTTGTTGCCGGCGGCATTGGCGCTCTTGTTGCGCGCCTCAAGATAGGACGCGAAGTTGAACTTCAATGAATCCGAGAACCGGGTCTGGTTCGGCGTCACTGCCGGCAGGATCTCCCCGGCGAACATCACCACGCCCGCGTACGGTCCGACGCCGTCGACGGTGATGCAGTTGGTGCTCGGCGAACACCCGGTGTTGGACGCCTGTCCGTTCGGTGCGAAGTTGCGGCTCACCGCGTAGAACACATGATCGCGCCAGTGATTCCACCAGTTGTTGATCATCGTGTTCCAGCCCGCGGCACCCGTGGGGCACTTGCCGCTGGCGACACCGTTTTCACCCAGCAGGGTCGTGCTGGTACCCCACGTGGTGCGGCCGATGTCCACGTTCGAAACACTGACCGAGTACGGCGCCCGGCCCGCCAGCGTGCGCGAGAGGTCATCGCTGTAGTAGATCGGCTCGCGATCGAAGTAACCGGGGTTCGATGCCCAGGGCAGCCGGCGATCGTTGGCATTGCCGGTGGCGCCGGTCTGCGGGTAATACGCGATGCACTCGGCCACCCTCTGGGTGAGAAGCCGCAGCCGGGCCTGGAAATCCGGCCGCCGCAGGATCGCCGCCCAGATCTCGCCCGCGGTGATGGTGATAAGCCGGTCGTTGAAGGCCGCGGTCGGCACGCCGGAAATGAAGCTGGCCTCGCCGATCGTCGCCATGGCCGCATTGTTGACGCTGTTGCTGGTTTCCAGATAGTTCGCCGCGATGCGGTTGCCGCGACACAGATCTGGCGCTGGATTCACGGTCGCCATGTTACGTGTCTGGGTACCAAGCGCCGGTCCGGGCGCGATGATCACGGCGACGGCGCGTTGCAGCACGTTGTTGTCGAGCGGGGGCGGGGTTCCGCCTACCGGGACCGCGAGGAAGGCGCGCAGGGTCCCGTTGGAGTTCCAGTTGAGCAGCAACGGCGCGGGGTCGTTCTTGTAGTTGCCTGATACGGCGTACCAGAGACATTCGCCGTAGCCGTCCCGCAACGGTTCGATGCCGAGCGTGTACCAGGGCAGGCGCCCGATCGCGTTCTCGCCGACGTTGTTGCAGCCGCCCAGGGCCGGCGATCCTTCACGCAGGCTGCCGTCGATTTCGGGGCAAGGCAGGAAGCCGGGCGGCATGTTGGGATGCGTGTCCATATAGGTGACCGCATAGTCGATCAGTGCGGTCTTCGCCTTGGCGAGTGCGGCGCGCGTGATGAGATCGCGCTCGCTGGTGGTGGGTCCGCCGCCGAGGACCCCGGTGAAGAACAGCACGCCCACGAGCGCCCCCAGCACCAGCATCAGCAGCACGACGACGCCGCGCTCGCGTGCGGGAAACCCGTCAGCGTGCCGCGTCATTCGTGATGGTGGTGACGGTGGTGGTGCCAGGCGCGGGGGCCCCCGCCGGTGGTTCGGTCTCGAAGAGAACCTGGGGCTCGGCGCGCTGGCGTTCACGCCGGCTGCGGATGGCTTCACGCCGCCTGGCATCGGTTTCGGCCCTGGCGGTCGTGTCGGCGGCGACGGCTTTCGCCTCCTGCGCCGCGGTTTCGGCGTCCCTGGTCGACGGCGGTTGCGGCGCCCGGTGGTCATAGCTTTCCGCCACCCTGCCACTGGTGGCATCGACCGTCTGTCCGACCTTGAGGCGCACCTGTTTGCCCGAAGCCGGGAGATTGATGCCGACGCCCTCGCGGGCGATGGACCCGGCATCGATCTCGGCATCGCCGAAGCGCTCGTGCAGAGGCTTGTTGTTCACCCACACCGTGGTTTCGCCGTCGCTGCGGCGCACGATACCGTTCAGGGTCACCATCTTCGGTGGGGGTGCCTTCGGCTGGGCCTGCACCGCCGCCGGTCGCGACGCGTTGGTGGCCGCGGCGGCGCGTTCGCGGTCGAGTTCTACGCGCTGGGCCGGCGTGAAGAACAGACGCCCGAGGGGGTCTTCGGCGAGTGTGGACCCCGACAGCAGAACCAGCAGCAGCGCCGGCACGGCCGGCATCCTGATCGTCATGGCCGTTGTCCCGCTTTCGCCTGGGTATCGTCGACGGTGATCCAGGCGACCTCGCACTCGGCGGTGAGGTTTGCCTGGGTTCCGCTGGGCGGGACGATGCCGGTGCGCCTCAGGTTGCAGCCGTTGAGCATGAACAGGCCGGCGCGCTGCGCGGCAAGGCTGCGGAAGAACGCCATCAGGTCGCCCTCGTGGAGCAGCGGCAGGGTGAGCTTCATCGGTGACTGCTTGAGCGGCAGATCGCCGGCGCCCAGATCCCTCGCCAGCGGATAGGCTTCCTGCTGGCCGATATCGTAGTTGACCCCGAACAGGCCGGCCGCGCGGTTGGCGGTACGCAGGCTGTCGACCCAGTCGATGCGTTGCTCGCCACCGACGAACCCGGCGTCCTGCAACGCCGAGTACGGGGCGAGATAGTCCGTTATGAGTTTCTTCTCGGCGCCGGCATTGGCGTGCTTCTTATCCGCATCGACGCGTTGTCGCTGGGCGGTGTCGCGCAACTGCTGGCGGTTTGCGACCAGCCCTTCGGCGTACCAAATCGCCATCAGCGTGAGCGCGGCGGCAATGACCAGGACCAGCGCCGGCCCCACCAGCGACCACACGTTTTGCGGGCCGGTCTTCATGCGGGCAGCCCCGGTTGCGGCTTGTAGGTGATGGCGATCTCGAACAGCGCGCTGCGTCGCTGTTCGGTCGCGGTCGCCGTGCTCCCGGTCAGACTCTGCCGCGAGCTGGCGTCGAGCGGCAGCTTGATGATCCTCACGTCGGCCACGAGGGGACTTTGTCGCAGCCGCTGGGCGAAGTCGCGGATGCTGGAAATGGCGGAGCGATAGTCGCCGGCGAACGGGGTGATCTCGCCGACCATCAGACCGACCTGGCGCCACTCGCGATCGGTGGCGGTCCCGGTGATCGAGGCCGGCGCGAACGCCGTTGCGGCATCGGGATACTTGCCGTACTTCCAGGCGAGGCTGGTCACCGCGACGGTCGGCGACGATGCCAGGGCGTCGCTCACCACCGCGAACAGGGTCTCCGGGGTCCGGACGTTGTCACGGATGCGCGCCGCCACCTCGACGGTGAGCTTGAGCGTTGCAGAACTCGCCGGCGCCTGCGGGAACTGGCGTGTCAGTTCGCGATATTGCGCTTCGAAGCGCGCCGCGTCGGTCGAGAACCGACGCGATTCGTCGTCGATGGACTGGACGCGTTGCAGGTCGATGCCGAACCAGATGCCGCCGATGGCGACAACCGCGGCCGTAGCCGCAAACAGCCAGCGGCGCGCGCGAAACAGGCGGTATGGCTCGAGCAACGCGGCCGGTGCCAGGTTCTCGACCGGGGTGTAGCTGCCCAGGAGCTGCAGATGCAGGGCATCGGGGGTCGCCGCGATGGCCGCATCGGGCACCTTCAGTTTCAGTATCAGCTCTTCGCGGGCGAGGCGCTGACACTGCAGGTTGCCGCGCTTGTGCTCGAGCGCCTGGTGCAGGCTCGCCAGGGAGTTGTCGTGGTCGAGAATGAGCACATCGACCAGGTTGTCGGCGAGAGTGACGCCGAGCGCGTCGAGATACAGCCGGGTGTTCCGGACTTCGTCCGCGAACGACCAGTCGATGGTGCGGTCGCCGCCGCCGCGCGCCTGGGTCAGGCGGGTGAGACGGAAACGGCCGTCCTTGAAGAAGGTCTGCCGAAAGCCGGCGACATCCTTCGAGATCACCAGCAGATTCTCGCTCTTCAGCTTCAGCCGCGGCACCACCGCCGCGGTGACGGCGGGCAGCGGAAACACGCCGGCGACTGGCAGAGCGCGGGCGGTGATCGCGTTGATCCAGGGCGCGAGCAGGTCGGCCTCGGTCAGGGCCGCGAACAGGAAGCGGTCTTCGCGCCGGGCGCCCTTGAGCCGGTTCTGCGGTTTGGCGACCGGCTGCGCCACCGCCGCGAAATAGGGGGTGGTTCGATAGATCTGCTTCAGCTTGCGCTGGACCAGCTCGCGACGGTCACGGCCCCCGGTGTGCGGCAGCGTCTCGACCCGGTAATCCTCGTCGGTGCTGTCGACCATGACATGCACCGGTGCCGAGCGGCCGGCTTTGAGATACCGCGTGAAGCCGTCCAGTCCCGCGTCGTCGTTGTCGAAACGGGTGGTGGCGAAGAGCTTCCCGTTCCAGCGCGCGACCGAAACCCCGTGTGCCGATATGCAGACCAGTAGCCGGTTCGCCATCGTCAAAACTTCATCTTGCCGATCATGTCGTAGATCGGCGTGAGGACCGAGAACAGGATGAGCGCGAGCAGACCGCCCATCAACAGGGTCAGGATCGGTTCGATCAGCTTGAGCGCGCCCTCCACCGAATCCTTTACGTCACGGGTGTAGAAGTAGTTGACGTTCAGCAGGGCGGTATCGAGCGCGCCGGTGGCTTCGCCCACCCGCAGCATCCGGATCACCAGCGACGGAAACATCCCGGTGCCGGCAATCGCTTCGGACAGCGGCTCTCCGGCATTGACCCGCACGGTCGCCCGCTGCAGGGCATCGGCGATGACGAGGTTGCCGGCGATGTTCTGGCTGGTTCGCATGGCGTCGAGCACGGTGATGCCCGACCGGTACATCAGCGCGAAGAAGCTCGCGAAGCGTGCCAGGATGATCTTCTGGAACACCGGACCGATGACCGGCAGGCGCAGCTTGAGGCGGTCGAACTCGAAGCGCGCCTTGTCGCTCGACCTGAACAGTACGATGCCCCCGACCACCGTCAGTACCGGCAGGCCGATGACCAGCCACCAGAAGCGGACCACGAAACCGGACACCCCGATCAGCACGACTGTCTGTATCGGCAGGTCCACCTGCATGGTCTTGAGCACGCTCACCACCTGGGGTACCAGGTAGACGAGCAGGAAAACGGTCACCGCGATCAGCTGGAACGTCAGGATCGCCGGATAGATGAGCACCTTCTTGGTCTGCGCCGCGAGTTCGTCCTGCCAGCGCAGCGACTCGGACAGGCTGCGGAAAATCTCGGTCAGCTGGCCCGACTGCTCGCCTGCCGCCACCAGGCTCACGAATACGCCGTTGAACACCTTGGGGTGCTGACCCATGGCCTGCGACAGCATGCGGCCGCCCTCGATGTCTTCGACCAGTGCCGTGAGCACCGCCTTCATCCCGCTCCCGCCGACGCTGTCGCGCAGATCGCGCAGGCCATCGAGCAGTGAAATGCCGGCACCGGTCATCTGCTCGAGGTCGAAGCAGAGATTGATCAGATCCTTGCGGTTGATGTTGGCGGTGGCGCTACCGCCGCCCGAGCGGGTCTGGCGAACCGTGATGAGATCGAGGCCCATGCGCTTGAGGCGCAACTCGAGGTCGACCTCGTTGGATGCTTCGAGTTTGCCCCGGGAGGACAGTCCGGCAGGGTCGACTGCCTTGTACTGGAAGGACGGCATCGGGAATAGGGGTCCGTGAGGGCTGGCCCCATGGGCGCGGCGCTAGAGTACCCGTGCCGTGAGGTCGACCGATCGCGACACCTCGGCGATGCTGGTGGCGCCCTCGAGCACGCGCGCCACGCCCTCGTCGGCCAGCGAACGGAAGCCGCGTTCGTCGGCGGCGCGTCGCAGTTCCCGCGCGGTCGCGCGGCGCGCCACGAGTTCGTCGAGATCGGCGTCCATGTGCAGGATCTCGAGGATCGCCATCCGCCCCTTGAAGCCGCGGGCGTTGCAGTGCTGGCAGCCGCCGTCATGATGCCGGAACACGGTGGCCGGGCTTTCCGGGGGCAGCCCGAGAATGTGTTTTTCCTCGAGCGACGGTCGGTATTCGATCTTGCAATGACGGCACAGCGTGCGCACCAGCCGCTGGGCGATGATCCCGATGACGTTGCCGGCGATGATGTCGGGCAGGATGCCGATGTCGAGCAGTCGCGGAAATGCGCCCAGCGCCGAATTGGTGTGCAGCGTGGTGAACACCTGGTGACCGGTCATCGCCGCCCGGAATGCCATCTCGGCGGTCTCGCGGTCGCGCACTTCGCCCACCAGGATGATGTCCGGGTCCTGGCGCATGATCGAGCGGATGCCGTTGGCGAAATCGAGCTTGACCGCGTCGCCCACCGAGGTCTGCCGGATCAGCGCGACCGGATACTCGACCGGATCTTCGAGGGTCATGATGTTGACCCCTTCGACGTTTACTTGCGACAGCAGCGAGTAGAGCGTCGTGGTCTTGCCGCTGCCGGTAGGGCCAGTGATCACGAGGATGCCCTCGGGCCGCGCCAGCATCAGGTTGAGCTTCGCCAGCACCGGTTTGGGCAGGCGCATCTGATCCAGGCTGATGATCGCCTTCTGGCGGTCGAGGATGCGCAGGACGATGTTCTCGCCGTAGATGGTCGGATGGCACGACACCCGGAAATCGACCGGCCGACCGTTCAGGTTGAGCGAGATGCGGCCATCCTGCGGTGCCCGGGTCTCGGCGATGTTCATGCCGCTCACGACCTTGAGCCGCACGGCAATGCCGGGCCAGTAGTTCTTGTGCAGGCTTCGGACCTGCTCGAGGACGCCGTCGATGCGGTAGCGAATGCGCAGGAAGGCGAGTTCGGGCTCGAAGTGGATGTCCGAGGCGCCGCGCTTCACGGCGTCGATCATCAGCGCATTGACCAGCCGCACGATCGGCTGGGTGTATTCGTCGCCGCCGGACTGGAGACTCTGCCAGTCGATCTCGCCGGTCTCGATCTCCCGCAGGATGCCGTCGACCGACAGCTCGAAGCCGTAGAACTGATCGATGAAGTCCTCGAGCTGGGCTTCCCCGGCGAGCACGGTGCGCAGTTGCACGTTCGATGGCAGCGCGGCGCGCAACTGGTCCACCGCCACCACGTTGAACATCTCGGTGGTGGCGACCGTGAGCACGCGCTCGTTGGTCTCGAAGGCGATCGGCAGCATCCGCTGGCGCCGGGCAAATTCCTGCGGCACGAACTTGAGCGCGTCGGCGTCGACCACGACCTGCGAGAGGTCGATGGCTTCCTGGCCGATGGCGCGCGCCATGAGATCGCGGATCACCGCCTCGGTGACGAATCCCAGGCGCACCAGCAGCCGCCCGATCGGCATGCGCTGCGATTTTTGCTCGGTGAGCGCGATGCGCAACTGGTCGGGCGTGACCAGTCCCTGCTGCACCAGCAACTCGCCAAGCCGCATCTTGCGGCGCGGCGGGTCCGGTACCGGAGGCTTGGGCGTTGGTGCGACGGAGATGGCCATATCGATCATTCTACGGCGAGCGACAGTTGGCCGATGCGGGCGATCACCTGCTGCTGGTCGAATCCACCGCCGCCGCGGGCGAACGACAGGTCCAGCGCCTTGCGGTAGTTGGCCAGCGCAGGTTTCTGCTGCCCGATGTGTTCCAGGGCAACGGCCAGGTTGAACACATAGTCCGGATTGCCCGAATCGGCTTCCACCGCCTGGAAATAGGCGCGCTGGCCGGCCGCCCACTGGCCTTGCGACGTGTAGAGATTGCCGAGAGCGAAATAAAGTGAGCCGGCCGGTTCGCGGGCGATGAGTTGCTTCAGGCGGGTTTCGCTCGCGAGCGGATCGACCCGGCCCACCAGTCCGATCAGGCCGGCTTGCGCGGCGGCGTTCTGCGGCTCGGATTGCAGGATTCGGTAGTACAGGTCGCTGGCCTGCTCGGTTCTGCCGCCCTGCCAGGCGAGCGCGGCGAGGCCCAGCATCGCGTCGACATTGCGCGCATCGCTCGCCAGTACCCGTTCATAGATATCCCCGGCGGCGTGCGCTTCACCCTTCCGGGATGCCGCATAGGCCTCGTTCAACTGAGCGGTGATCGCGGCTGCACTGCCGCTGGCGCGTACTTCCAGCTTGTTCGTGGGGATGTTGCCGTTAACTTCCGCTGCCGGCCTGCGGCTGGCGCGGAGAGCGGAACCGGATCGCGCCGCGATCGGTGCCGGTGATTCGGCAACCGCGATCGGTCGAACCGGTTCGACCTGCGGTGGCGGTTGCGGGATGGCTGGCGCCGATGCGCCGGCACCTTGAACGGTATTGGTCTGGCCGGCAGTGGTGCCGGGTCGCGGCGCCGGCAATGCCGGCGCCGGCTGCGCGGTCGTTCCACCCTGGGGCGGGGTGCCGGCCTGGCCCAGCCCGGGCGCGACCGTTGGTGTCCCGGTGACAGCCGGCAACAGCGAGGGTGCGGTTTGCGACGGGGTCGTTGCCCCGGCGCCGTTCGTGGCCGCACCGGGCGGGCGCGGTGCGGCCGAAAGCGGGCCGACCGGCGCCGCCGGCGCCTGCTGGTTGAATCCGCCGCCCGACAGCAGGCCGGGTTGGGTGATGGCGAGGTAGACGTAGCCGCCGTAACCGGCCAGAAAAACGCACGCTGCCGCGGCGAACAGATAGACCGGATGGTCGCGAGCCCAGTCGATCGCGTTGAAACGCGGTTCTTTCGCCGTCGCGGCGGCACGCATCAGGATCGCCGCCTGCCGCGGCGTCGGTTCGTCCATGCCATCGACAAAAGTGGGACGCGGCGTTGCCCTGGCGGCGGTTGTGAACGCGGGCGTTTCCAATGCGAGAGGCGGCGTTGCCGCGGGCGTCGCGGCGGTCTCCGGGTCGGAACCCGAGGGATCCCGGCCGATGCTGCGGTTGGGGTCGAACTCGCCCGGCTCGAGGTCGAGCATCGACCGGTTGTCCGCGATCGGCTCGGTGCTTGCTTCGGGCGATGCGGCACTGGCCTGCTCGCGGTTGCGGGCCGCTTTCTGCAAAGCCTGCAGCAGCAGACTCATGGGTCAGCGCGCCGGGCCCGGCTGTCCGGGGTTGGGCAGCAAAGGGCGCAGGAACCGGAGTTCTTCGGCGTCGAGCGAAGGGTTGGTGACGATCGTCGGGCGCAGGAAGATCACGAGTTCGGTCTTGATCGCCTGTTCGTCGCGTAGGGCGAACAGGTCACCGACAGCGGTGTTGCCGACCCCGGGAACCTGCGATCGCTTGCGCCGGATCTCGTCCTTGATGAGGCCGCCGAGAATCGCGGTCTGCCCGCTCTGTAGTTGCAGAACCGACTCGATTTCGCGGATCTCGACGATCGGGATCGCGTTCTTCAGGGGTGGGTTGGTGACCGCCAGGGCCGGATTCGGATCGAGCGTTTCCCCGACCTGACTGGTGACCGTCGGCCTGACATTGAGCGTTACCTGACCGTTCTCGTTGATCTGCGGCGTCAGGCTCATGACCAGACCGAGCGGCACGGTGCGGGCGGTGGTGGTGGTGGCCTGAAGGCCGGTGCCGCCGAGTACGGTGCTCTGGCTGATCTGCTGCTGGATGGTGAAATAGACGACGTTGCGAACTACCTTGAGGATCGCCGTCTGATTGTTCAGCGCCATGACCTTGGGGCTCGAGAGGACCCGCGCGTTGCCGAACGTCTCGAGCAGCTTGATGGTCGCGAACAGGTTTCCAGGCGTGATCGACCCATAGCTCAAGCTCACGTTCGGGGCGGCGCTCAGCGTCGCGCCGAGCAGGTTCTGGCCGAAGCTGATGCCGGCCCCGGGGCTGCTCGCGACGCGCCCCCAATCGATGCCGGCCTGATAGGCACGCGACAGCTCGACCTCGACGATCGTGGCCTCGATCAGCACTTGGCGCTGGGTGGCGGCCGACACGGCATCGAGGTACTGCTGGACCAGGGTGTGCTGCTTGTCGGTGGCGAGGATCGTCACGGTCCCGGCGACCGCATTCACCGCGACCTCGTTGGTGACGTCGCCGGGGATCGCCGCCGCGGTCTGTCCGTCGAAGGCACTATTGAACAGGTCTTTCGCGTTCTGCCCCGCGCGCGCGACGGCTTCCGCCTGCGCGATCCGCTCCTCCCGCCGGGCCCGGATGCCTTCGGCCCGGGCAGCCCGCTCGTCAGACGACAGCGTCTGGGCGCGGGTGGCCGCGAGGATGCTCTTGACGTTGTCTTCGAGCGTCTTCCAGAAATCGTTCTTGGATTTGGTGTTGACGGTCGTACTGGACGAGTTCGAACCGCCGCCACCACCACCGGCTCCGCCGCCGGTACCGCCGACCGTGCCGATCTGTCCGGAGACCGATACCGTCGAATCGGTCTCGCGGCTGACGTTCACGTAGTTGACCTTGTAGGTGCGCACGTGCGGCGTGTCGGGCGACACGTAGATGACGCGTCCGTCCTGGCGCCAGCGCAGGTTGGTCTGGCGCGCGATCCGGTCGAGAATCGCCGGCAGGGTTTCGTCGATGGCGTTGAGGCTGACCAGTCCCTGCAATGCAGGGTTGATGTCGATGTTCTGCCGGGTGTCGCGAGACAGGGCGAACAACAGTTCCTTCACCGGGACTTCATTCACGACCACGCTGTAGGTGGGCAGTTTCTGCTGCGGTCGCGGCGGTGGCGGCGACGGCACCGATACGGCGGCAGGGATGTCGCCCGGCGTCGTCGGCGCCATCCGTTCCATCCCGAGATGGGCGTCGGAAACCGGGATCGACGGCGCGCGGTAGACGCACGCAGACAACGTGCTCGCCAGCGCCAGCACGAACACGCTGCCGGCGGTCACGGCCCTGCCGCGAAGCCAAGGTTCCGACCCGGTCATCATCGCTGCCTTCGGCCCAATGCTATGACTTCCCTGGTTGCGTGACGCCGACGGTGACGTCGCCCCACCACGATCACGGGTCGGCGGCGCCGACCCCCGCCATCACTTCGGCACGCAGGCCGCGGATGGTCCGCTCATAGGGGCGGAATCGCTGCAAATCCGAAGGAAACTGGTCGATGGCATCCCTGGCGGATCGTAAGGATGGATACGTCCGATACACCACGGTCATGAAGGGCTTCAGATTTGCTCTGGTACGGTACACAAAAACATTATCCGTATCAATAGACTTCGAGAGTGTCTTCAAATATTGCTTGAGGTATTTTGCGTCGCTGGCCCCGATGAGCTGGACCGTGTAAGCGTCTTCCGGCTGGGCGCGCAGCCAGGCTGGCATCGCGGCGAGGCGGCGCTCGAGCAGCGTCTGGCCGGCGTCACCCGTTGCGGATGCCGCGTCGCCCCTTGCTGTCGGCACCGTGGGAGGCGCGCTGATGTTTGCTGAAATATGCAGGCGCTGCGGGCCGGCGAGATCGACGTCTTCCGGGCCCGGTGGCCGCGGGTCAACCGACACCGGAGTAGGCCGGGCGGGCACGGGCTGCGATTGCGAGGGAGGTTCCGCAACGCCTGCCTGGGCAGGCGTTGTGATCGCCGCCGTCGGATCGAGCCGCGAGCCACTCACGGGAGCGGCATTCGCCGACCACCGCCACCAGGCGGCACCACTGACCAGGATCGCGGTGCAGGCGATACCCGCGGCCCATGGCAACCATGCTCGCCGCCGGCGCGGCGACTGCCCGCGGCTGAATTCGCTGTCATCGACGGCCTGCCTGACGTGCGCGAGTGTGACTGTGTGTGTGTTGCCGGCGTAGGCCGCCAGCAGCGCCTTGTCGGCGATGATGTTGACCCTTCGAGTGAGGCCGGCGCTGGCCCGCGCGATGAACTGGATCACCCGGCGCGAGAACAGGTCGGGACCACGATAGCCGGCCGCCTGCAGGCGGAAGCGAAGATAGTCTTCGATCTCCGCCGCCGACAATGGCGACAGGTAGAAGCTGTGGGTGATGCGTTCCCGCAGTTGGCGGATGTGGTTCTGGCGCAGGTTCTCGTCCAGTTCGGGCTGGCCGAACAGCACCAGCTGCAGCAGTTTGTGCCGGTCGGTTTCGAGGTTGGACAACAGGCGGATCTCCTCCAGGGTGGCGATCGGCATTCCCTGGGATTCTTCGACGAACACCACCACTTGCCGGCGTTGCGCATGCCGTTCCACCAGATACGCCTGCAGGGCATGCATCACCTCGAGGCGGGACGCCTCGCGTCCGACCGGCAACTGCAGCTCGAACGCGATCGCATGCAGGATTTGTTCGGGGGGCACGTTCGGATTGGCGAGATAGACGATGTCCACGGTCGGCGCCAGCCGCTGCTGCAAGACCCGGCAAAGCATGGTCTTGCCGCTGCCGACCTCGCCGGTTACCTTGACGATCCCCTCGCCGGAGATGATGGCGTAGGTCAGCGCCTCCAGCACCGCGCCGCGATTGGCACCATCGAAGAAGAACTCGGTGTCCGGCGTGATACGGAATGGTGGCAGCTTCAGTCCGTAGAAGGCGTAGTACATGGGTCGGGGGGGCCTTCGGTTGTGAGCTATCGGGAACGGGTCAGAGAGCCGGTCGCGGTGATCCGGCTGCGACCGCTTCCGTCCGATAGCTCTGCATGCGGCTGTAGAGCGTGGTGCGATGCATGCCCAGAATCCGCGCTGCCTGGCTCAGATTGCCTTGCGAAAGATCCAGTGCCGCCTCGACGAAACAGCGTTCCCATTGGCGCAGCTCGGCGTCGAGGTCCAGGGTTCGACGCTGTTCGAGAATGCGCCGCGCATCGGCCTGGGTGGGTTCGAACATGGCATCGGGCGATGCGGTGCTTCGGAATGCGCCGCCATCGCTATCGAGTTCGGTGGCGAGCAGCAATCGGTCCACCGTTGTTCCCGGGTGCTTGGTGACCAGCCGGATCACGATGTTGCGCAGTTCGCGCACGTTGCCGGGAAACGGATACGCCATCCACAAGGCACGCGCATCGGCGTCGAGCCGGAACGGCGCGACACCGCCCTGCGCGGCGTACCGGTGCGTGAAGTGCTCCAGAAGTCGTTCCCGGTCTTCGCCCAGATCGCGCAAGGGCGGGGCCAGGATAGAGAACACGGACAGCCGGTGAAACAGGTCGACGCGAAACCTGCCGCCGCGGATCTCCTGCCGCAGGTCTCGATTGGTGGCGGCGATCACCCGCGCATTGCTGTTGCGGGTCTGGGTTTCACCCACGCGCTGGAATTCGCCATTCTCGAGCACACGCAGCAGTTTCGACTGCAGCTCGAGCGGCAATTCACCGATCTCGTCCAGGAACAGCGTGCCATCGCGCGCATCCTCGAAGTAGCCCGCGCGCGCCGTGCCGGCACCGGTGAACGCGCCTTTGGCGTAGCCGAACAGCGTCGGTTCGACCAGGCCGGGGGCAATTGCCGCGCAATTGAGCGCGAGGTAGGGGCGTGCCGCGCGCGGGCTGCCATCGTGCAGTGCCTGCGCCACCCGCTCCTTGCCGCTGCCGGATTCACCTTCGATCAGGACCGGGAATGGCGACGCGGCGTACTGGGCAATCTGCTGGCGCAGCTTGGCGATGGCGAAACTGGTCCCGATGATGCGGTCGCCGGCCGCCGCGGCCGTGCGCTCGGCGCAGGACACTTCGCGGGCACGCAGCAGCAGCGTTTTCAGCGTTTCCGGATCGCATGGCTTGGCCACGAATTCGAAAGCGCCGAGCGCCCGGGCATGGCGGCCATTGGCGTCGTCGTTCTGCCCGGAGAGCACGATGATCTTGATCGCCGGGGCCGCGGCCAGCAGTTCCGAGATCAGCCGGAACCCCTCGTCGGGGCGATGCGGCAATGGTGGCAGGCCCAGATCCACGAGTGCCAGCCCGGGAACCCGGCCAAGTTGGGCGAGCAGGCTGCGCGCCTGGGGGCGTGATTCGGCGGCGTAGACGTTGAAATCGCGCCCGAGCAAGAAGTCGAGCGTATCGGTGATGAGCGGGTCGTCGTCGACGATCAGCAGATCGGGTCGGGCTGGCTGGCTGTCGGGAGCCGTGGCGTTCACTTGGGGCAGCGTGCGTTTCTATCGTCGAGGTGAGCCGAGCGCATTCTGCCAGATGGGGCCTGGCAAAGCAGTGCCCAAGGATAACGGCCGATCGCGGACGGTGCGCCTCAACCCGTGGCGAGGCCCGGCGCCGCGGCAACAGCGATGCAATCGAGGAATGCCTGCTCGAGCGTGGGCGCGGCATGGCATTCGCGCAACTGTGCCGGCGTGCCGACGAACCGCAGCCGACCCTGGTGCAGCACGGCCAGCCGATCGCACATTTCGTCAACGTCGGCGAGCGCATGTGAGGTGAAGAATACGGTGCTGCCGCCGCGATGGCGTTCGCGCAGGGCCGCTTTCAGCCGTGCCCGCGCCGCCGGATCGAGTCCGCTGGTAGGCTCGTCCAGCACCAGCAGGGGCCGCCCGGCCAGCAGGCAGGCGGCCAGGCCGAGCTTCTGCGTCATGCCCTTGGACAGCCCGCGGACCGGGCGCCCGAGGACCGCGGGGTCGAGATCGAGCAAGCTGACCTGGTGGCTCGCTTCGGCTGCCGACCAGGGATGGCGGTACAGGTGCGCCATGAGCCGCAGGAAATCCGCGCCGGTGGCGTAGTACGGCGCACTGAACCGCTCCGGCAGGAAGGCAAGTTGGCTGCGGGCGGCGGTCTGGCGGCTGTCGGTGCCGAAAATGGTGATGCTGCCTGCATCGGCCCGGTTGGCGTCGAGCAGACACCGTATCAGCGTGGTCTTGCCGGCGCCATTCATGCCCACGAGCCCGAAGCATTCCCCACTCCTGACCTGCAGGTCGATGGCATCGAGCGCGTGCGCAGCACCGAACCGCTTCGACACGGCCTCGCAGGTCAGGGCTGGAGCGGACACCGGCAGCATGGATTGGCGGAACCCGGGGAAAACGCGGATCGCGGGTCGGAACACGCTGCGGAACCTAGCCGAATCCGCCGGCGCCGACAAGGACTGGCAGCTCGCAGGCCTCGAACCGGGAGCAACTTGGTGGCGCCGCCCGCAATGCACTTACAATCGGGTTCCGTGTCTCTTGAACATTCCGTGGCTTCCGAATCCATCGTCACACTCGACCAGGTCGCGTTCGGTTACGACTCGCGTGCCGTCCTGAGCGGAATCAGTCTGCACATCCCCCGCGGCAAGGTCGTGGCGGTGATGGGCGGCAGCGGCTGCGGCAAGACCACGATCCTGCGTCTCATCGGCGGCCAGATCAAGGCAAGCGCCGGGCAGGTGAGCGTGAATGGCCGCGATGTCGCGGCGCTCGGCCACGGCGATCTCTACCAGATGCGCCGGCGCATGGGCATGATGTTCCAGTTCGGGGCACTGTTCACCGATCTGTCGGTCTACGAGAACGTGGCATTTCCCCTCAGAGAACACACGCGACTGCCCGAATCGCTGATCCGGGACCTGGTCCTGATGAAGCTGCAGGCGGTCGGATTGCGCGGTGCGTCCGCGCTGATGCCGGCGTCGCTGTCGGGCGGCATGGCGCGGCGGGTCGCGCTCGCCCGCGCCATCGCCATCGATCCGATGCTCATGCTGTACGACGAGCCGTTCACCGGCCTCGACCCGATATCGCTGCGCATCATCGCCGACCTGATACGGGAACTGAACGATGCTCTCGGCGCCGCGTCGGTGCTGGTCACGCACGATGTCGAGGCGTCGTTTCGCATTGTCGACCACGTCTATATCATCGCCGCCGGCCGTGTGATCGCCGACGGCACCCCCGACCAGATTCGCAATTCCACCGATCCGCAGGTGCATCAGTTCGTGCATGGCGAGTCGGATGGTCCGGTCCGGTTCCACTATGGCGAAGGCGCGTATGCGGCCGACCTGGGCCTGGGGCCCCGGCCATGATCGGCGCGCTCGACGCCGGGCTGCGCCACGTCGGCTCGCGCGTGATCGGCGGCATCTGGAAACTCGGCTGCGCGACGCGTTTCTCCGGCACCATCCTGCGCCGATCCGGCGAAACCTGGCGCCGTCCCCGCCTGCTGCTCGACCAGATCCATTTCACCGGTGTGCTGTCGCTGATCATCATCATCGTGTCGGGCCTGTTCGTCGGGCTGGTCCTGGGTTTGCAAGGTTACGAGACGCTCAAGCGCTATGGCTCGGCCGAAGCGCTTGGCACCCTGGTTGCCCTGTCGCTGGTGCGCGAACTGGGGCCGGTCGTCGCGGCATTGCTGTTCGCCAGCCGGGCCGGGTCCGCGATCACGGCGCGGGTGGGCATCATGAAGTCGACCGAACAGTTGTCGGCGATGGAGATGATGGCGGTGGACCCCTTCGCCAGGGTGCTGGCCCCGGTGTTCTGGGGCGGTGCGATCTCGATGCCCTTGCTGGCCGCCATCTTCAGCGCGTTCGGTGTGTTCGGGGGCTACCTGATCGGGGTCGTGTTGATCGGCGTCGATGCCGGCGCGTTCTGGTCGCAGATGCAGGGCAATGTGGATTTCCGGGACGATGTCGTGAACGGCCTGATCAAGAGCGCCGTCTTCGGCGTGGCTGTTACCCTGATCGCCCTGTTCGAGGGTTACGACGCGCCGCCCACCGCAGAGGGCGTGTCCTATGCGGTCACCCGGACCGTGGTGACGTCGGCGCTGGCGATTCTCGCGCTCGATTTCGTGCTCACGGCATTCATGTTCACTGGGGTCTGACAGATGAAGAGAACCACCGCCGACCTGTGGGTCGGCATCTTCGTGACGAGTGGCCTGGTCGCCTTGCTGGTGCTGGCGCTGAAGGTCGGCAACGCGACCACCGTGAGTGCGAGCGACGGCTATCGGGTCACGGCCGAGTTCGAGAACATCGGCGGTCTCAAGCCGCGGGCACCGGTCAAAAGTGCCGGCGTCGTCGTTGGCCGCGTCGACGCGATCGCGTTCGACAACAAGAAGTTCGTGGCACGCGTCACGTTGCGGCTCGACCGGCAATTCGAGTTTCCGGTCGATACGACGGCGTCGATTCTCACTTCGGGTCTGCTCGGCGAGCAGTACGTCGGGCTGGACGGTGGCGGCGACGACAAGCTGCTCAAGGAGGGCGATCGCCTGACCATGACGCAATCGGCGATGGTGCTGGAGCGCATGATCGGACGCTTCCTGTACGGCAAGGCCTCCGAGGGGCCCACCGCCGAGAAGGCGCCGGCCGGGAAGTGACGATGAGGGTACTCGCCAGGACAAGCTCGCGCCGTTCGCTGCGCCCCCCGATCCCACCACTTGGTATTGTCTGCTCACCACTCTTCGATCGCCCCTTGAGGCAGCAATCCTCCCCGTTCCGAAAGGTCGCCCAATGCCGAATCCGATGAAACGTCTCGACTCCTGCCGCGCGCGGGCCCTGCTCTTTCTGGCTTTGTGCCTGCCGCTGGCGGCGATCGCCGACAATCCCGCGCCCGATGTGCTGGTGCGCACCACCACCGACGACGTGATGCGGTTGCTCCAGGAGGACAAGGACCTCAAGGCCGGCAACCCGGCTCGCGTCGTCGGCCTGATCGAAGAAAAGATCGTTCCGCACTTCGACTTCGCGCGCATGACCAAGCTCGCGGTCGGTCGCAGTTGGCGCGAGGCCACCCCGGAACAACAGAAAGCCCTGGTGCATGAGTTCCAGACGCTGCTGGTTCGATCCTACGCAACCGCCTACACGGCCTACCGCCAGATCAAGGTCGACGTGAAGCCGCTCAAACTGGCGGGCGGCGAAGACGACGTGACCGTGAAATCGCAGATCCTGCTGCCGGGCGGCGCGCCGCCGGTCGGCGTCGACTACTCGATGGGCGCGTCGCCCGAGGGCTGGAAGGTCTACAACATCGCGGTCGATGGCGTGAGCCTGGTCACGACCTATCGCAACGACTTCGGCGCGCAGATCCAGCAAGGCGGACTCGACGCCTTGATTCGCAGTCTGCAGGCGCGCAACAGCAAGCCGGTGGGCCAGGCTCGCAAATGATTCGCAGGGCTGGCGAACACCTGCGTCTCGAGGGGGAGGTCAGCTTCGATACCGTCGAGGCACTGCTGCCGGCCGGCATCGCGTTGTTCGACGTGGCGGCGGTCGTGATCGACCTGAGCGGCGTCGAGGCGGTCGATTCTTCCGCCATCGCGCTGCTGCTCGCGTGGATTCGCGCAGCGCGCAGCGCCGGCCGGGAGTTGCGTTTCACGGCCCCGGTCGCGCCCCTGCTCAAGCTTGCGCGTCTCTACGGGGTGACGGAGATGCTCCGGTTTCCGGCATGAAACTCGCGATCGAAGTGCGCGGCGTGACCAAGCGCTTCGGTACCCTGCAAGCCCTCGATCGGGTCGACCTGGCGATCGCCGAAGGCGAATTCTTCGCCTTGCTCGGCCCGAACGGTGCCGGCAAGACCACTCTCATCAGCATTCTGGCCGGTCTGTCGCGGGCGGATGACGGCGAGGCGCGGGTCATGGGGTACGACGTGACCGTCGATTATCGCGAAGCGCGCCGTTCCCTCGGGGTCGTGCCGCAGGAGCTGGTGTTCGACCCGTTTTTCACCGTACGCGAGACGCTGCGTATCCAGTCGGGCTACTTCGGCCTGCGCCGCAACGATGCCTGGATCGACGAGATCATCGACAATCTCGATCTGGGCGCAAAAGCCGACACCAACATGCGCTCGCTTTCGGGCGGTATGAAGCGCCGGGTGCTGGTGGCGCAGGCGCTGGTGCACCGGCCGCCGGTCATCATTCTCGATGAGCCGACCGCCGGTGTGGACGTGGAATTGCGGCAGGGGCTGTGGGATTTCGTCCGCCGGCTCAACCGCGACGGTCACACCATCGTGCTGACAACCCACTATCTTCAGGAAGCGGAAACGTTGTGCAACCGGGTGGCCATGCTCAAGCAGGGCCGCGTCGTGGCGCTCGATACCACGCGCAACCTGCTCGCGGGCGTGTCGGGCACGCACTTGCGCCTGCGCCTGTCGCCGGATCGCCTTCCCCACGCGCTGCTGCCGATGCTGGTCCGGCAGGACGGCGCCGAGTGGGTCCTGGCGATCCATCGCCATGCCCAGATCACCGAGGTATTGCTGGCGTTGCGCGATGACGGTATCGAAGTGGTCGAACTGCAATTGCAGCAGCCGGATCTCGAAGAGGCGTTCGTCAGCATCGTAGGTGGCGGATGACCGGCTTCCGCACGCTGCTGTACAAGGAACTGCTGCGTTTCTGGAAAGTGGCGTTCCAGACCATCGGGGCGCCGATCCTGACGGCGCTGCTCTACCTGCTGGTGTTCTCGCACGTGCTGGAGGACCGGGTGCAGGTCTATCCGGGTGTGCCTTACACGGCGTTCCTGATTCCCGGCCTGGCGATGATGTCCCTGTTGCAGAACGCCTTCGCCAACTCGTCGTCGAGCCTCATCCAGTCGAAGATCACCGGCAACATCATCTTCATCCTGCTGCCGCCCTTGTCGCACGGGGAGTTCTACTGGGCGTACGTGGTGGCGGCCGTGGTGCGAGGTCTGGCGGTCGGGTTCGGGGTGTACTGCATCAATTTCGTGACCGTTGCCCTGCCGGTGCTGCATCCTTTGTGGGCGCTCGCATTCGCGCTGTTCGGCGGCGCCATCCTGGGCTCCATGGGGTTGATCGCCGGTATCTGGGCGGAGAAATTCGACCAGCTCGCCGGTTTCCAGAATTTTGTCATCGTGCCCCTGACGTTCCTGTCGGGGGTGTTCTATTCGATCCATTCGTTGCCGCCGTTCTGGCAGGCGGTATCGCACCTGAACCCGTTCTTCTACATGATCGACGGGTTCCGCTTCGGCTTCTTCGGCGAGTCGGATGTAGCGCCGGTCGTGAGTCTCGGCGTTGTGGTCGCCTGCTTCGCTGCCTTATCATTGGTGGCTCTGCAAATGATCCGGAGCGGTTACAAGCTCCGCCACTGACCGGCGCCAGCTTGCTGGCGGTCGCCCGGTACCGCCACCCCAGGAATACATGATGCTGAGTCCCGACCAGGTGAGAACCTACATCTGCGACAACCTGAGCTGCGACCATGTCGAGGTGAACGGCGATGGCCAGCATTTCGATGCAGTCATCGTCAGCGCCGAGTTTCGCGGCAAGAATCGCGTCCAGCAGCACCAGGTGGTCTACCGGGCGCTGGGCGAGCGCATGCGCGAGGAAATCCACGCGCTTTCGATGAAGACCCTGACGCCGGAGGAGTGGACGGCGCGTTGAGTTGGCGGCGCCTCGGCGCCGTCACCGTCGGATCTTCATGGACAAGTTGCGGATCGAGGGCGGCGTACCGCTCGAAGGCGAGGTGCGGATTTCCGGCGCCAAGAACGCGGCGCTGCCGATCCTGTGCGCCTCGATCCTGTGCACCGGCACGTTGCGGGTACAGAACGTCCCGCACCTGCGTGACGTCACGACCACCCTGAATCTGCTGGCCCAGATGGGCGTGTCGCTGTCGCTCGACGACCGTCTTGGCGTCGGCCTCGATGCCCGCGCCATGACCAACTTCGTTGCGCCATATGATCTGGTCAAGACCATGCGCGCCTCGATCCTGGTGCTCGGACCGCTGCTGGCGCGCTTCGGCCGGGCCCGGGTGTCGCTGCCCGGCGGCTGCGCGATCGGCATGCGGCCGGTCGACCAGCACATCAAGGGGCTGCAGGCACTCGGCGCCGAGATCTCGATCGAACACGGCTATGTCGAGGCTCGCGCCAACCGCCTGCGCGGCGCCCGGCTGGTCATGGACGTGGTCACGGTCACCGGCACCGAAAACCTGATGATGGCGGCGTGCCTGGCGAGCGGCACCACCGTGATCGAGAACGCCGCGCGCGAGCCCGAGGTCGTCGACCTCGCCGGGTGCCTGGTGGCGATGGGCGCCCGCATCGCTGGCGCCGGCACCGACGTGATCACGGTCGAGGGCGTCGACGAACTCTCGACCGCGTCGTATGCCGTGATGCCGGATCGCATCGAGACCGGAACGTTCCTCACCGCCGTCGCCTGCGCCGGCGGCAGGGTCACGCTGCGCGGCACCCGCTCCGACACCCTGGATGCGGTGCTCGCCAAGCTTGGCGAAGCCGGCGCCGCCATCGCCTGCGGCAACGACTGGATCGAGATCACGATGAACGGCAGGCCCCGGGCCGTCGGACTGCGCACCGCGCCGTATCCGGCGTTTCCCACCGACATGCAGGCCCAGTTCATGGCGTTGAACTGTGTTGCCGATGGCACGGCGATCGTCACCGAGACCATCTTCGAGAACCGCTTCATGCACGTGCAGGAACTGCGTCGGCTCGGTGCCGAAATCGACGTCGAGGGCAACACGGCCGTCGTTCGCGGGGTCCGGTCACTGCAGGGCGCAACCGTCATGGCGACCGACTTGCGGGCGTCGGCGAGCCTCGTGATCGCCGGTCTGGTCGCGGGCGGCGAGACCATCATCGATCGCATCTACCACCTCGACCGTGGCTACGAGCGGATCGAGGAGAAGCTGTCGCTGCTCGGTGCGCGCGTCCAGCGCGCCGGGCACTGACCTCATGAGCGGCATCACCATCGCGCTCTCCAAGGGGCGAATCTTCGAGGAAACGGTACCGCTGCTCGCGGCCGCGGGTATCGTCGCCACCGACGACCCGGAGACCTCGCGCAAGCTCATCCTCGCCACCAACCGGGCTGACGTCCGCATCGTGATCGTGCGAGCTTCGGATGTGCCGACCTACGTCCAGTATGGCGCGGCCGACCTGGGCATCGCCGGCAAGGATATCCTGCTCGAGCATGGCGGCGCCGGGCTGTACCAGCCGCTCGACCTGCAGATCGCCAGATGCCGCATGATGGTCGCGGTGCGCGCGGACTTCGACTACGCGCTGGCGGTCCGGCAGGGCGCGCGCCTTCGCGTCGCAACCAAGTACCTCAAGACGGCGCGCGAGCATTTCGCGGCCAAGGGCGTGCATATCGACCTGATCAAGCTTTACGGATCGATGGAGCTGGCGCCATTGGTGGGCCTGGCGGACGCGATCGTCGACGTGGTTTCCAGCGGCAACACCCTGCGTGCCAACCAGCTGGTCGCGGTCGAGGAGATTGCACCCATCTCGGCGCGGCTGGTGGTGAATCAGGCGGCGCTCAAGCTCAAGCGCCGCGCGCTGCAGCCGGTCATCGATGCATTCGCGGTCGCGGCAGAGCAGGGGCATGCACGTCGATGAAGGTCACCCGCCTCGATTCGCGGCAGCCCGACTTCGAGCGCAGGCTCGGCAGCCTGCTCGCCTTCGAGAATACGCAGGACGCCTCGATCGATGCCACGGTCCGCGAGATTCTCGACGACGTGCGCCAACGCGGTGATCCCGCCGTGCTCGACTACTCGCGCCGCTTCGACCATGTCGATGTCGGCACCGTGGCGGATCTCGAGATCACCCTCGACGCTTGTCACCGGGCCTTGTCCGCGTTGTCGCCAACTCGTCGCGACGCGCTGGAGCAGGCTGCCCAGCGCATCCGCCGGTATCACGAGCATCAGTCGATCACATCGTGGCAGTACACCGAGGCCGACGGCACGACGCTCGGCCAGCAGGTCACCGCGCTCGACCGGGTCGGCGTCTACGTTCCCGGGGGCAAGGCGGCGTATCCCTCCACCGTGCTGATGAACACCCTGCCGGCAAAGGTTGCCGGCGTCGGCGAGATCGTCATGGTCGTGCCCACCCCGGGTGGCGAGCGCAATCCGCTGGTCCTCGCGGCGGCGGCGGTGGCCGGGGTGGACCGTATATTCGCGGTTGGCGGCGCCCAGGCAGTCGGTGCGCTCGCCTACGGCACGGCCACGATCCCGGCGGTGGACAAGATCGTCGGCCCGGGCAATGCGTACGTCGCCGCCGCCAAGCGCAGGGTATTCGGCGTCGTCGGCATCGACATGGTCGCCGGTCCGTCCGAGATCCTGGTGCTGTGCGACGGCCAGACGCCGCCCGACTGGGTCGCGATGGACCTGTTCTCGCAAGCCGAACACGACGAGATGGCGCAGGCGATCCTGTTGTGCCCGGACGCCGCATTTATCGATGCCGTCGTCGCCAGCATGCAGCGGCTCCTGCATGACATGCCGCGACGCGCGGTGATCGAGCGCTCGATCGAGGATCGTGGCGCGCTGGTGCTGGTGCGCGATCTCGCCGAGGCCTGCGCCATCGCCAATCGCATCGCCCCCGAGCATCTCGAGCTGTCGGTCGCCGACCCGCAGGCATTGTTGGGCCAGCTGCGCCATGCCGGCGCCATTTTCATGGGGCGCTACGCTTCCGAGGCCCTGGGCGATTATTGCGCCGGTCCGAATCACGTACTGCCCACCGCGCGCACCGCGCGTTTCTCGTCACCGCTCGGGGTGTACGATTTCCAGAAGCGGTCGAGCCTGATCCAGACGTCCAGGGCGGGCGCCGCCACGCTCGGCCGCATCGCCGGCGAACTCGCCGACGGTGAAGGCCTTCCCGCCCATGCCGCTGCCGCGCGCTATCGCATCCACGCCTGAATGCCGTTGGCCATGAAGCCCGCCCAAGTGCACGATCTCACTCCAATCCGCGCGCCGGCGCCCGAGACCGTGCTGCGGCCTGAAGTGCTGGCGCTGTCGGCTTACGCCGTGGCCGACGCCACCGGCATGGTGAAGCTGGATGCGATGGAGAATCCCTATTCGCTGCCTCAGGTGGTGCGCGATGAGATCGCCAGGGCCGTCGCGATGGCCCCGGTCAACCGCTACCCGGATCCGACGGCCCCGGGCCTGAAGCGGCAACTGCGCGCGACCATGCAGGTGCCCGCCGGCATCGGCCTGCTCCTCGGCAATGGTTCCGACGAGATCATCCAGTTGCTGGCGCTGGCGGTCGCGCGGCCCGGCAGCGTCATTGTCGGGGTCGAGCCATCGTTCGTGATGTTCCGGTTGCTTGCCATGTTCGCTGGCGCCACATTCGTCGGCGTCCCGCTCGAACCGGATTTTTCTCTCGACGAGGCCGCCCTGATGGCGGCGATCCGTGAACATCAGCCGGCGTTGATGTTCATCGCCTACCCGAACAACCCGACCGGCAACCTGTTCGACCGGTCGGTGATCGAGCGCATCGTCGCTGCCGCTCCGGGGCTCGTCGTGCTGGATGAGGCCTATCACGTCTTCGCGGGCGAGAGCTTCATCGGTGACCTGGAACGCCTGCCGAATCTCGTCGTGATGCGCACGCTGTCGAAACTGGGTCTGGCCGGGCTCCGGCTCGGTTTCCTGATGGGCCGGGCGCAGTGGCTCGACCAGCTCGACAAGGTGCGGATGCCCTACAACATCAACGTGCTTACCCAGCTCGCGGCGGAAGTGGTGCTGGCCCATGCCGACGTGCTCAAGGGCCAGGCCCGAGCCATCCTGCAGGCGCGCGACGCGCTGGCAGGTGCCTTGTCTGCGGTTCCCGGGGTGACGGTGTTTCCGAGTGCTGCCAACTTCCTGCTGTTCCGCATCCCCGGGGCAACGCGGGTGTACGACGCGCTGAAGGCCCGGCGGATACTCATCAAGGACCTCTCCGCTGGCCATCCGCTGCTTGCCGACTGCCTGCGGGTGACTGTGGGTACGCCGGCGGAGAACCAGCAGTTTCTCGGCGCACTCGAAACCATCGTCGCCTCCTAGCCTGAACTTCTCGATACGATGAACGACAACGTGGTGCCAGGCACGAACCGGATCGGCGAGGCGAGCCGTACGACCCTGGAGACACAGATCCGCGTTCGCCTGGATCTCGACGGGACCGGCGTCTCCAGGTTGGCAACCGGGATCGGATTCTTCGATCACATGCTCGACCAGATTGCCCGCCACGGCTTGTTCGACCTCGAGATCGAGGCGTCCGGCGACCTGCACATCGACGGTCATCACACGGTGGAAGATGTCGGCATCACGCTCGGCCAGGCATTTCTGCGCGCCATCGGCGACCGCAAGGGTATCCGGCGCTACGGGCATGCCTACGTGCCGCTCGACGAGGCGCTGGCGCGCGTCGTCATCGACCTGTCGGGGCGTCCTGGCCTCGAGCTCGACATCGCCTTCACCCGCGCCATGATCGGCGGGCTGGAGACCGAACTGGTGCACGAATTCTTTCAGGGCTTCGTGAATCACGCCCTGGTAACGCTGCACATCGATTGCCTGAAGGGGCAGAACGCCCACCACCAGGCCGAGACGGCGTTCAAGGCGTTCGGGCGAGCCTTGCGCATGGCTGTCGAGTTTGACCCGCGTGCGCAGGGTGTGACGCCGTCCACCAAAGGCGTGCTCTGACCGGACCTTGCCGATGCACATTGCGGTAGTCGATTACGGGATGGGCAATCTGCGATCGGTCGCCAAGGCGATCGAGCACGTGGCGCCGGGTGCCCAGGTCGAGGTCACCAGCGATCCGGCGCGCGTGGCCGCGGCCGATCGCGTCGTGTTTCCAGGTCAGGGCGCGATGCCCGACTGCATGCGTGAACTCGATGCGCGTGGCTTGCGCGGCGCAGTGATCGAGGCTGCGTGCGCCAAGCCGTTCCTGGGCATCTGTATCGGCCTGCAGATGCTGTTCGAGCGCAGCGAGGAAGGCGATACCCCGGGCCTGGGCATCCTCGCCGGGCGGGTGCGCCGGTTTCCGGCCACGGGTCTGCGCGATGCCGACGGGCGCAAGCTGAAGGTGCCTCACATGGGCTGGAACCGCGTGCGGCAGGTCCTGGCACATCCGCTCTGGCGCGGCATCCCGTCGGAGTCGCGTTTCTACTTCGTGCACAGCTATTACGTGGAACCTGCCGATGCCACCATCACCGCCGGGAGCACGGCCTATCCGTTCGACTTCACCAGCGCAGTGGCCAAGGCCGGTCTGTTCGCGGTACAGTTTCACCCGGAGAAGAGTCACGCAGCCGGACTTGGGCTGCTGGCTAATTTCGTGAACTGGAACGCTCAGTTCGCCGCACCGGACGAGGCGGTTGTCACCGGCTTGAACGCAATGCCCAGCAAGTAACGATTCTGGATTCTGCCTATCTTCCGCCCGGTGGCGCCACAGCGTATGCCGGGCCGTCGCTGCCAACATGCTCATCATTCCCGCGATCGACCTCAAAGACGGCCACTGCGTCCGTCTCAAGCAAGGCGCCATGGATCAGGCGACCGTGTTTTCGGAAGACCCCGGCGCGATGGCTGCGCACTGGCTGGAACAGGGCGCGCGACGTCTGCATCTGGTCGACCTGAACGGGGCGTTTGCCGGAAGACCCCGCAATGAACCGGCAGTCAAGGCCATCATCCGTGCCCTGGGCGAGCGGATTCCGGTGCAGCTCGGTGGCGGCATCCGCGATCTCGGCACCATCGAACGCTACCTGGACGACGGCATCTCCTACGTGATCATCGGTACCGCGGCGGTCACCACCCCCGGATTCCTGCACGATGCCTGCTATGCCTTTCCCGGTCACATCATGGTCGGCCTCGACGCGCGTGACGGCAAGGTTGCCGTCGACGGGTGGTCCAAGATGACCGGCCACGATGTCCTCGATCTTGCGCTCAAGTTCCAGGACTACGGGGTCGAGGCGATCATCCATACCGACATCGGGCGCGATGGCATGCTCTCCGGGGTCAATATCGACGCTACTCTCGCACTCGCGAAAGTGCTGTCGGTGCCGGTGATCGCCAGCGGTGGTGTCACCAATCTGGACGATGTGCGGCGTCTGTGCGAAATCGAACCCGAAGGCGTTACCGGCGCCATCTCCGGTCGTGCCCTGTACGAGGGCACTCTCGACCTCCGTGCCGCCCAGCAACTCGCCGACCAGCTCCGCCCCGCCGGTTGAAATGAAACTGCTCTCCCCCCAGGCTGCGCTGTGCTGCGCCTTCCCCCCAAGGGGGCGTAGCGTCCGCGGGGGATCCTGTGGGCGCTGCCCCTTCGCTTCAGCGGTTCCCTTCGTTCAGCATCGCTGCGCTGTGCCTTCCCCCTCGAGGGGGCGCTGCATGCCTCGGGGAACCCGGCCGATGTTGCCCGAGGTGACGTCCACCCCCAGGCTGCGCTGCGCTTCGCCTTCCCCCTTGAGGGGGCGCAGCATCCTCGGGGAACCCTGCGGATGCGGCCCCTTCGCTTCCGAGTACACCTTCGTTCGGCCCGGCGGGCGCTGAGCCAGCGGCACCGGCATCTTTCATGGGCCTCGCCACACGCATCATTCCCTGCCTCGATGTCACCAACGGGCGGGTGGTGAAGGGGATCAACTTCGGCGGGTTGCGCGATGCCGGCGACCCGGTCGAGATCGCGCGTCGCTACGACGACCAGGGTGCCGATGAGCTGACCTTTCTCGACATCACGGCCAGTTCGGATGGACGTGAGACCATGATCCAGGTCGTCGAAGCGGTTGCGTCGCAGGTCTTCATACCGCTCACGGTGGGTGGCGGTGTGCGGTCGGTGGCCGATATCCGGCGATTGCTCAATGCCGGCGCCGACAAGGTCAGTATCAATACCGCCGCCGTCCAGAATCCCGCGTTGGTCGAGGAGGCCGCCGCGCACTTCGGTTCCCAGTGCATCGTGGTGGCGGTGGATGCCAAGCGCGTTCCCGGCGCATCACCTCCCGCATGGGAGGTCCATACGCACGGCGGCCGCAAGGCGACCGGACTCGATGCGATCGAATGGGGCGTGCGGATGCAGGCCGCGGGCGCGGGCGAAATCCTGCTGACCAGCATGGATCGTGACGGAACCCGCGAAGGTTTCGATCTGGAGTTGACGCGGGCCTATTCGAGCGCGCTCGAGATTCCCGTGATCGCGAGCGGCGGCGTCGGTAACCTGCAGCACCTCGTGGACGGCGTCCGCCTCGGTCTGGCCGACGCAGTCCTCGCCGCGAGCATCTTCCACTATGGAGAACACACGGTGGGAGAGGCCAAGCGCTATCTCGCCGAGCATCGCGTCGAGGTCCGGCTGTGAGTGGCTGGATCGATGCGATCCGCTGGTCTGCCGACGGGCTGGTTGCGACGATTGCGCAAGATGCCGGTTCCGGCCGGGTGCTGATGTTCGCCTTCATGAACGTCGAAGCCCTCGAGCGTACCGTGGCAACCGGCGAGGCACATTACTGGTCGCGGTCGCGCGGCCGTCTTTGGCACAAGGGCGAAGAATCGGGCAACGTGCAGCGGGTGCGCGAGATCCGGCTCGATTGCGATGGCGACGTGGTTCTGCTCTCGATCGAGCAGGGCGGTGGCATTGCCTGCCATACCGGGCGGGAAAGCTGCTTCTTCCGGTGTCTCGAAGACGGTGAATGGCATGTGACCGATCCGGTCGTGATTGATCCGGAACTGCTTTATTCCCGCTGAGCATGGCTCCCGACGCTCCCGCGGAACAGGCCATGGCGATACTCGCCCGGCTGGCCGATACCCTCGAAGCGCGGAAGGCCGCAGACCCTTCCAGTTCGTATACGGCCATGTTGTTTGCCAGGGGTGCCGACGCGATCCTCAAGAAGATCGGCGAGGAAGCCACCGAGACCATTCTGGCCGCCAAGGGTGGTGATAAACTCCAGACGGTGAGGGAAACCGCCGACCTCTGGTTTCATTGTGTGGTCATGCTGGTTCACCTCGGGCTGCGTCCCGAGGACGTGCTCGCGGAACTGAGCCGGCGCGAAGGGCTCTCCGGCCATGACGAGAAGGCTTCCCGAGTCGGCGTCCGCCCGTAGTGCAGCTGTTGTCATCGATTCACATGAATGCCGAGAACTGCATATTCTGCCGCATTGTCACAGGAGAGATTCCGAGCCGGAAGGTGCACGAGGATGATGACCTGTTGGCGTTTCACGACATCAATCCGCTGGCGCCGGTCCACTTTCTGGTGATCCCGAAGCTGCACATCCCGTCGATGGCGGGTCTTGAGCCGCGGCACGAGCAGTTGATGGGGCGGCTCATGGGCATCGTGGGCTCGCTGGCGGCGCGTGAAGGATCGGTCGACGGCTTTCGCGTGATCTGCAACACCGGGCGCATCGGGAGGCAGGACGTTCATCATCTGCATGTTCACGTGCTCGGTGGGCAAAGTCCGTTGCCGGGCATGATCGCGCGCCCCGAGTAGGGCGCTCTTGCAACATTTCAGGAGAACAAAACATGGGTAGCTTCAGCATCTGGCACTGGCTGATCGTATTGCTGGTGGTGGTCATGATCTTCGGTACCAAGAAACTGCGGAACATCGGGCAGGACCTCGGCGGGGCAGTCAAAGGCTTCAAGGACGGCATCAAGACGGATGAAACGGCGGCCGGCAAGCTCGAGGCGGTCGCTGGCGGGCAGACCATCGACGCCGAAGTCAAGGACAAGGCCAAGTCCTGACGCCTCGATCCCCGTCGCAGCGCTGATCACCGTGTTCGATATCGGTTTCTCCGAGATGGTCGTGATCGGCGTGGTTGCGCTCGTCGTGATCGGGCCTGAACGCCTGCCCAAGGTGGCACGAACCGCCGGGCTCCTGTTCGGGCGCATGCAGCGCTACGTGAACGACGTCAAGGCCGACATCAATCGTGAAATGGATGCTTCCGAGTTGCGCGACCTCAAGAACTCGGTCCAGGATGCCGCCAGCTCGATGCAGCAGGCAATGAACACCCACACCAGCGATATCAGGGACGAAATCCACAAGACCGAAGATGAGTTCAATCGCCTGTCGAACCCGATGGTGCACTTCGGTTCTACCGGGGCCGCTGCAGAAAGTGCCACCGCGGCGGAATCTCCTGCTCTCGTCGAGACCGACGCTGTGGAGCCGTCCCCGCAACTCGAGCTGGGCCTCGCCAATGCCGGCGATCCGGTGGCGGCTGCGGGTCGAGAGACCGCGGTGCCGCACGTTGTCTGAGCGGCCTCGGCCGCGCGCTGCGCTGAACGTCCGCCGAATCTCCGCATGAGCGAACCAGACTCGTTCCTCTCCCATCTGGTCGAACTGCGCGACCGCCTGGTGAGGATGCTGGTCGTCGTGATCATCATCTTCGTCTGCCTGTTTCCATGGGCCTCGAACCTGTTCGATCTGTTCGCCCACCCGATGATGCGCGCACTGCCGGAGGGCACGCGGATGCTGGCGACCGGCGTGACGACGCCGTTCCTGATCCCGGTAAAGGTCGCGATGCTCGCGGCGGTTGCGATCGCGCTGCCGTACCTGCTTTACCAGGTGTGGGCGTTCGTCGCACCCGGCCTGTACCTGCACGAAAAGCGGTTCATCCTACCGTTGGTAGCCGCGAGCACGCTGCTGTTCTTTGCCGGTGTCGGGTTCTGCTACTTTTTTGTGTTCGGCGTCGTGTTCAAGTTCATCTACAGCATCGCGCCGGCGAGCATCACGGTTGCTCCCGACATCGAGAACTACTTCAACTTCGTGATCGGGATGTTTCTCGCCTTCGGCGTGACGTTCGAAGTGCCGATCGTGGTGATCCTGCTGGTGCGCATGGGCTTCGTGACGGTAGCGAAACTGCGCGAGATACGACCCTACGTGATTGTCGGTGCGTTCATCGTGGCGGCGGTGGTGACCCCGCCGGACGTGCTTTCGCAGGTGATGCTGGCGGTGCCGATTCTGGTGTTGTACGAAAGCGGCATCATCGTCGCGGCCATGATCAGCAAACGGAAACCGGACCAGTCCTCGGCGAGTTCGGAAGCCTGACCAGGGGCCCCTGGTCAGGCCTCTCGTCCTGGCGGTTGGCGCCGATCGCTCGACCATGCCATCACTCGTTGGCTTCGCGCCTGGGCAAGCGTGGGCGCTTGCCTACGTTCACTCGCACCTCGATACGTTTGCCGCCCCGGATCATCGTCAGCGACGCAGGTTTGCCTGGCTGAAGGGCCGCGATCAGGTTCAGCATCGACGACGAGTCGGCCACTGACTGGTTGTCGACCCCGACCAGGATGTCGCCAATCCTGATGCCCCCATGGTCCGCCGGGGAGTTCCGCTGCACATCGGCAATGAGCGTTCCCTTGGTGTCGGGCAGCTTGAAGGAGTCGGCCAGGTCGGGCGTCAGGTCCTGTACCTCGACCCCGATCCAGCCACGGGTGACCGACCCGGTGGCGATGATCTGGTCGAGTACCTGACGGGAAATGCTCACCGGAATCGCGAAGCCGATGCCCAGGCTGCCACCAGACGGGGAAAAGATGGCGCTATTGATGCCCACCAGATTGCCATTGGAGTCGACCAGCGCCCCCCCCGAGTTGCCGGGGTTGATGGCCGCGTCGGTCTGGATGAAATTCTCGAACGTGTTGATGTTCAGGTGGCTGCGCCCCAGCGCACTGACGATCCCCATCGTCACCGTCTGGCCAACGCCGAATGGGTTGCCGATCGCCAGCACGACGTCACCGACCGTGAGGCTGTCCGGCCGGCTGAAAGTGATCGCCGGCAGGTCGTGGGCATCCACCTTGAGCACCGCGATGTCGGTGTCGGGGTCGGTCCCGACCACCTTCGCTCGTAACTGGCGTCCGTCAGCAATCGATACCTCGATCTGATCGGCGTTCTCGATCACGTGATGATTGGTGACGATGAAGCCTTCCGCGCCGACGATGACGCCGGACCCCAGGCTGGATGTGCGCTGGGGTTCACCGTCGGGCTGTTCGCCGAAGAAGCGCCGGAACAGGGGATCGGACCTGAAGGGGATCTTCGGCGTCCGGATCTCGCCGCTGGTGAAGATATTGACCACCGACGCCATCGCCTTCCGTGACGCGACACTAAAGGAAGTGATGCCATCGATATGCGGGGCCACCAGGGTTGCCCGCGACACTTCGCGGACCGTCACGGTGTTCCCGGTCCGTCCTGTAAAGGACAGTAGATCCGGCCGCAGGGTGGAGACGACGAAGACAACGCCGAGCGACACAGTGACCGTCTGAGCAAAGATCAACCAGAGCTTGCGCATTGGAATCGGAAACACGCAGGCGTTGCGTGCCTGCTGAAGGACAGCTAGGGTAGCCTCTGAAGCCCTGGCCGGTAAAGAACTTCAGGCAGCGAAGATCATTGGGTTTGACATCGGCTTCTGGTTTCACCTACCATTTACGGCTTTCTCGAACTCACTTGCGGTTTTACAACCGTACCATCATGAAGACTTTTTCCGCCAAGCCGCTTGAGATCACCCGGGCCTGGTACCTCGTCGATGCGTCCGACCGGGTACTTGGCCGCATTGCCACCGAGGTTGCGCTTCGCCTTCGTGGCAAGCACAAGCCGATTTTCACGCCGCACGTCGATACCGGCGATTTCATCGTCGTGGTCAATGTCGACAAGTTGCGCGTGACCGGCAACAAGGCGCAGCAGAAAACCTACTACCGGCACAGTGGCTACCCGGGCGGCATTTCTTCGATGACCTATGAAAAAATGCATGCGCGTTTTCCCGGCCGGGCATTCGAGATCGCCGTGAAGGGAATGCTGCCGAAGGGCCCGCTGGGCTATGCGATGTTGAAGAAACTCAAGGTTTACGCTGGCGCGGAACACCCCCACGCAGCGCAACAGCCGCAACCGCTGTCCATCTGAAAGGCCATCGACTCATGGCAGTCCAATATAATTACGGTACCGGCCGACGCAAAAGCGCGGTTGCCCGCGTGTTCATGAAGCCCGGCAATGGCGGGTTTCAAGTCAACGGCAAGCCGGTCGACGTGTTTTTCTCGCGCGAAACCGGTCGGATGGTAGTTCGGCAGGCACTCGAATTGACGGGGCACTCCACCACCTTCGACATCATGGTCAACGTGACCGGCGGTGGCGAGTCCGGGCAGGCCGGGGCTGTTCGCCATGGCATTGCCCGCGCGTTGGTGAATTATGATGAGTCGCTGAAGCCGACGTTGCGCAAGGCCGGACTCATCACCCGGGACGCACGTGAAGTCGAGCGCAAGAAGGTGGGTTTTCACAAGGCACGCCGCCGGAAGCAGTTCTCGAAGCGATAGAGGGCCGGTATCGGAAAAAAGGCCGCCTTTGGGCGGCTTTTTTTTGGTTCTTCTTCAACGACCGGACAGACAGTATGCAGATCGGGAGTCGGGCATGATATCGGTCGGAATTGTCGGCGGAACGGGCTACACCGGGGTCGAATTGCTACGGATTCTCTGCCGCCATCCGGGCGTGGAGCTGGCAGCCATCACGTCGCGAGGCGAAGCCGGGACGGCTGTCGCAGAACTGTTTCCCAGTCTTCGCGGGCGCATCGGTCTGCGGTTCTGCGATCCGGCCGACGCCGGACTGAGCGGTTGCGATCTGGTGTTCTTCGCCACACCCAATGGCATCGCGATGACCCAGGCGCGTGAGCTCCTGGAGCGCGGGGTGCGTATCATCGATCTGGCCGCCGATTTTCGCTTGCGTGATCACTCGGAGTGGGAGCGCTGGTACGGCATGCCGCATGCGTGCCCCGATCTGCTGGATACCGCCGTGTACGGATTGCCGGAAGTCAACCGTGAACGCATTCGCGCTGCCCGGATCGTCGCCAATCCCGGTTGTTACCCGACCGCCGTACAGCTCGGTTTCTTGCCACTGCTGGAAGGTGGCCACGTGGAACTCGGCTCTCTCATCGCGGACGCGAAATCCGGCGTCAGCGGTGCCGGGCGCAAGGCGGAGCTGAGCGTCCTGCTGGCCGAAGCGGCCGACAGCTTCAAGGCTTACGGTGTATCAGGCCATCGCCATCTGCCGGAGATTCGCCAGGGTCTCGGGGTTGCTGCCGGTGGCCCGGTGGGGCTCACGTTCACCCCGCATCTGGTACCCATGATTCGCGGAATCCACGCCACGCTCTACGCCCGGCTGACACGCAGCACCGACTTGCAGGCGTTGTTCGAGGCGCGCTATGCCGCTGAACCGTTCGTCGATGTGATGCCGCCGGGCAGTCACCCGGAAACACGTTCGGTCCGGGGCGCGAACATCTGCCGCCTCGCCGTGCACCGACCGGGTGGCGGGGATGTCGTCGTGGTCCTGTCGGTCATCGACAATCTGGTCAAGGGGGCGGCCGGACAGGCCGTCCAGAACATGAATATCATGTTCGGTCTGCCGGAAGCCACCGGGCTGGATCAGGTGCCACTCTCGCCGTGACGACAGTCCTGCGGGCGATGCGCCGCCGTTTCGGCATCTCGGCGCCGAGGGTTGCCGTTCGTATTCAGCTTCCCTGGTACTGGCTGCTCATGGCTGCGGCAATCCTGGTCCTGGCGTTATCGCTGGCGGCATGGGCACTGCGCCACACCGAGACCGGCGCGGCCGGCGAAACTGAAGCGATCACGGAATCGCAGCGGCTTCGCGCGCGTATCGAGGTGCTCGATGAAGAAAACCGGCGGTTGCGGGAAACCGTGGCCGGCGGCGAGCGGCAAATCCAGATCGAAGCCGCCACCCACGACAGCGTCGCCCGGCAAGGGCGCGCCATTGCCGCGGAGAATGCTTTGCTGCGCGAAGATCTTGCGTTCTTTCAGTCGATGGCACCGCATCCGGGCGACGGTGGCGTTACCGTGAACCGGTTCGAGATGGAGCCAGGCTTGCTGGATGGCGACGAGCGGTTTCGCCTGCTGGTGGTTCAGCCGCGTGAAAGGGGGCACGATTTCAAGGGGCGATTGCAGCTCACGGTGGAGGTGGAGCAAGATGGTGTCCGGAAGAGGGTGCCGGTGCCGCCACCGGGCGAAAATCCGGCCCGGCTTGCCCTGGAGTTCCGGTTCTTCCAGCGGGTCGAAGGTGGTTTCCGGATTCCCTCTGGTGCTGTCGTCAAGCGGGTCGAGGTGTTGGTCATGGAGCAGGGCGTTTCCTCCGCGAGGTCTTCGCGGACCTTCAACTTCTGACCGGCGGGGGAGGCGGCAATGTTCGGAAACAAGGTGCCCAAGCCTTCAGGCAGGATCGACAGTCTTATCGGGGTGGGTGCGGTGGTTGAAGGCGACGTCGGCTTTACCGGTGGGCTCCGGGTCGACGGCGTCGTCAAAGGCAATGTCACCGCCACGGGAGACCAGGCGGGAACTCTCGTGCTGTCGGAGCTGGCTTGCATCGAGGGCGAGATCCGGGTGTCACATGCCGTTCTCAACGGTACCGTCCTCGGTGCCGTTCATGCGGGTGAATACGTCGAGTTGCAGGCCAAGGCCAGGGTTACCGGGGATGTTTATTATCGGAGCCTCGAAATACACCTCGGCGCAGTGGTTCAGGGCCGTCTGGTGCATCGTGAGCCGGCCGGACTGGGCAACGTGCTCGCGCTGAAGGCCGCAGTCGCCAGCGATTGACCCCGGGCGTACTGCCCCAACATAATGCGCCACTGAAGTATTCGAGGAGAACCGTATGAACGCAGTCGCTGAACGGCCTACCCCGATCCTGTTTACCGACAATGCCGCGGGCAAGGTAAGACAGTTGATCGATGAGGAAGGAAACCCCGAGTTGAAACTTCGCGTGTTCGTCACTGGTGGCGGGTGTTCCGGCTTCCAGTACGGCTTCACGTTCGAAGACGAGGTTCAGCAGGACGATACCGCGATGGAGAAAAACGGCGTCACGCTGCTGGTCGACCCGATGAGTTACCAATACCTGATCGGCGCCGAGATCGATTACCAGGAAAGCGTCGAAGGCGCTCAGTTCGTCATCAAGAATCCCAATGCCACTTCCACCTGCGGGTGCGGCTCCTCGTTCTCGGCCTAGCAGTTCGCCGCCAGGATACCTAAGCCGGGTAGCAAGCGCCCAGTACCCGCGGTCCTTTGGCGCCGGTGACCTCGGCGACATTTCCAGGTAACCGCAGGACCCACTGGCGCGCCAGCCACGCGAAGGCAACGGCTTCGACCCAATCGGGATCGATTCCGCACGCGGCGGTGCTATCGACGCCAACAGGCGCGAGCCGTGCACACAGGCGTTGCATCAAGTCGTCGTTGCGGACGCCGCCGCCACAGACCAGGATCTCCTGCGCCCCCGGGCAGTATGTGTCTATCGAGCGGGCGATGGTCTCCGTCGTCAACGCTGCCAGCGTGGTTTGTACGTCGGCTGGGGCTTCCTCTCCCAGGAGATGCCGATCTAGCCAGCCGCCGTTGAAATACTCCCGTCCCGTGCTTTTCGGCGGAGCGAGAGAGAAATAGGGATCGGCAAGCAACCGCTCGAGTAGTCGCGGCAACAGGGTGCCCGAGGCGGCCAACGCGCCCTTGTCGTCGTACCGCGCGCCCCGGTGACGATGTATCCACAGGTCGAGCAGCGCGTTTCCCGGCCCGGTGTCGAAGCCGCGGACGACGCCAGCAGACGGCAGGTCGGTGATGTTGGCGAAGCCGCCGATGTTGACCACCACACGATGCTTCCCGGTGCGACCGAAGGCTGCCGCGTGAAAAGCCGGCACGAGCGGCGCTCCCTGGCCGCCTGCGGCCAGGTCGCGATTCCTGAAATCGGCGATGACGTCGATGCCCGCGAGTTCGGCCAGCAGAGCCGGATTGACAACCTGAATCGAGAAGCCGGCTTCCGGACGATGCCGGACGGTCTGCCCGTGGCACCCGATCGCCCGAACCGCGTCCGGCCCTACCCGGGCTGCGGTGAGCAGCGCCGCCGTCGCATTCGCATACTCGCTCGCTATTTCGCGCCCGCAGGCACCGGCGACCTCAAGTTCATTGTGGCTGGGCGCGCACAATGTCAGCAGGCGTTCGCGAAGGCCATCCGAAAACGGCTGGTAGTGCGTGCCGATCAGGCTGAGCCTGCCGTGGTCCGGCCATTCGCAGAGGGCCGCGTCCACGCCATCGACACTGGTACCCGACATCAGGCCTGCATAAAACCGCGGAGCCCCTGTCGACATGACAGGCGCCGCGTTGGCGGGCCCGCGTCGAACCAATGGCACTATTCGAGCACTGCCAGGCGGGTGTTCCGCAGTCGATGAAGGTCGGCGAGCAACGGGTCGGTGCTTCGAGCGAACACGGGTCGCAACTGGACGCCTATCGGCGGCGTGGCCGCCGCGACATGCCGGAGCGGGTCGACGTAGGCGCCATTCACATGGAACTCGTAGTGCAGGTGGGGGCCGGTGGCCATGCCGGACATGCCAACGTACCCGATCGGATCCCCTTGCTCCACATGAATGCCGATGCGAAGGCCCGGGGCAAAACCAGCCATGTGGCCATAGAGGGTTTCAATGTTGCCACCGTGCCTGATCACGATGACATTGCCGTAGCCGTTCTTGCGGCCCGCGAACTCGACGATGCCGTCCGCGGCGCTACGAATGCGCGTACCGGTAGGGGCGCCATAGTCGATCCCCTTGTGTGCGATCCACGTGCCGAGAACGGGGTGCAGGCGGGCTGTGCTGAATCCCGACGTGACGCGGGAAAATTCGAGTGGCGAACGCAAGAACGAGCGGCGCAGGTTGTGTCCGTCGGGCGTGAAGTAACTCCCGTGTCCGGAGGGGTCGTCGAAGTAGAGCGCCTGGTGAACTCTGCCCTGGTTCACGAACTCGGCCGCCAGGATACGTCCAGGGCCCACGACCTCGCCGTCGGCACCCGTGGGCGATTCGTAGATCACCGAAAAGCGATCGCCGCGACGCAGGTCGCGATGGAAGTCGATCTCGCCGCCGAAGATATCCGCCAGTTGTACGGCGCTGGTATCCGGCAATCCGGCCGCATCCATCGCCGCGAACAACGAGGTCTCGATCATCCCGGACTTCATGAGCGTACGGCGTTCGACCGTGACCGGTTGCCGGGTGCTCGTGAATGCCGCGCCATCTTCGGTGAATACCGTCCACTCGGTGTTGCCCATGACCCGGAGTTCGGATAATTGCCCGTCACGGTCGATCCGCGCCTTGACCGTACGCCCCGGCAGCAATTGGCGCCGACCCAACGACGCGCCATGGGCGGCAGCAAACGCCTTGGCGCGAGCCTCATCCACATCGAGCCGCGCGAGAATGGCGGCGAGCGTGTCGCCCCGAAGAACCCGATCTTCTCGCCAGAATGTTGCGTCGGACACTGCTGCCGCAACAGTCTGCGGCGTAACGATGACTGAAGCCGTCACGCTGCGCTGGGCGACCTGCTCGGTAACCGTGGATGGGGCGACAGCGAAGGCGCCGACGACCGCGCCCATACCGAACAGAGCACCGACAAACAGCCAGGGGTTTGGTCTCGACGGGCGCATCGGCACCATGAAATGCCGTTCGCCGCTAGGCTCCGAGGGTTCGACGGGCGAGTGCATGCCGCAGGTCACTGTTAATATCGGGATGTAAATGTTAACAGAAACAGTGGCTTCTGGCTCGGCCCGATACGCGGGTATCCCGGACAGTGGCGATATGCGCCGCAGCGCACCAATCCATACTCATTCCAACCCGGCCAAATATGCTTCCTGTCGAAGAACAGCTCGTGATCCTTAAACGCGGCTGCACAGAACTGCTGGTGGAGTCGGAGATGACCGACAAACTTTGCTCGGGCCGCCCGTTGCGCATCAAGGCCGGATTCGACCCGACAGCACCAGACCTGCATCTGGGCCACACGGTACTGATCAACACGCTGCGCCAGTTCCAGGAGCTCGGACACCATGTATTGTTCCTGATCGGCGATTTCACCGGATTGATCGGCGACCCCACCGGAAAGAACGCCACCCGACCACCATTGACGCCCGAGCAGATCGCGGTCAACGCCCGGTCATACGCCGAACAGGTCTTCAAGATCCTCGATCCGGAACGCACCGAGGTGTGCTTCAACTCGACGTGGATGGGGACGGCAACCGCCGCGGACATGATCCGGTTGGCGGCGTCGCATACCGTGGCGCGCATGCTCGAGCGCGATGACTTCGGCAAACGCTATCGTGAGAACCGGCCGATCGCGATCCACGAGTTCCTGTATCCGCTGGTACAGGGATACGACTCGGTCGCGATGCGGGCGGATGTCGAACTCGGCGGTACCGACCAGAAATTCAACCTGCTGGTGGGGCGGGAATTGCAGAAGCAGCATGGCCAAGCGCCGCAGTGTGTGCTGATGATGCCGCTGCTCGAAGGCCTGGACGGGGTCAACAAGATGTCCAAGTCCCTTGGTAACTATGTCGGTATCCAGGAGGCACCGAACGAGATCTTCGGCAAGCTCATGTCGATATCCGACGACCTGATGTGGCGCTACATCGAGCTGTTGTCGTTCGAGTCGCTGGAAACGGTGCGCGCCAGCAGGCGCGCGGTCGCGGACGGTGCCAACCCGAAGGACGTGAAGGTCGCGTTCGCGAGCGAGATCGTCGACCGCTTCCATGGCCCGGACGCCGCCACCCGCGCGATTGCGGACTTCGAGGCGCGATTCAGCCGCGGCGACACACCCGAGGACATGCCCGCGTTCTCCGTCGATTCGGGCGTCGGCGGCATTCCACTGGCGCAGTTGCTGAAGGCAACCCAACTCGTCGCAAGCACCTCGGATGCGTTGCGCATGATGGCTCAGGGTGGAGTGAGGGTCGACGGCGAGAAGGTTTCGGAGCGCCACGCTTCGATCGGCACGGGACGGACGGTCGTGCTTCAGGTCGGGAAACGCAGATTCGCGCGAGCGACCGTCACTTTGCGGCAGTCGTAGCGTATGCACACTCAACCAACTCCCCTGCCGGCGGGCTGCTCCAAGGCCTACCGAGTGCCTTGCAGCAAAGTATTTTCGCGCAGCACTTGACGGCGTAATCCCGCTACGTATAATCCGCGCTCCTTGCCGATGCGGCAGCGCTCTTTAACATTTCGAACAGCTGATAGGTGTGGGCACTCCGAAGCAGGACTGCGTACTTTCGGGAGTAGGGAAACGAAGCTGCGGGCAACCGTAGCGGGATTTTCCAGTTCTTGGGGGTATTCGGGATTGCCGAAAAAGTTATACGAGAGTGCTCGCGCTAGGAACAAAAAGTATGTTGGCGCGTCAAGCGCTGGCGTACTGGAACACGTCAAGCGAGAGAATTAGCTTTGTAGTTTGGAT
>JANXYG010000050.1 GCA_025350245.1 Betaproteobacteria bacterium | reverse complement strand
CGCGCGTGACGTTGGCATTGGCGGTAGCCGCCCTGTTTCAGGCAGGGTCAGCGCTGGCGGCGCTGGAACTGCGCGACATCAACGGCCACGCGACGGCGGTTGCGGTGGATGCGGAGTTCGCCTACGACACGGTGCTCGATGCGACGTGGTACCTGACGGGCAACAACACCGGCTTGAACTGGCCCGATGCCAAGAGCTGGGCGTCCGCGCTGACGGTGGGCACGTTCAGCGGCTGGTCGCTGCCAGTGGCGGATCCTGCATGCGGCCGCGACGCCTTCAACTGCACCACCAGCCAGATGGGGGAGCTGTACTTCACGGTGCTGGGTAACATCGGGTATCCAAATGCAGGATGGGGGCTTTCCAACACCGGCCCGTTCAAGAACCTGCAGTCCTACGACTACTGGTCGGGTACGGAGTACGCGCCGGATCTTTTCTACGCGTGGCGCTTCAATACCTCCGCTGGCTACGAGCACCCCTTCGCCAAGTACGGCGACCTTTACGCCCTGGCTGTGCGCCCTGGCGATGTGGCCGCGGTACCGGAGCCCGGGACGGTCGCCCTGTTGCTGTCGGGTCTTGCGGGCGTGCTGGTGATGCGCCGGCGGCCAGTTGGGTCTTAGGCACTTCGAGGGCTTCGACCCTTTGGGGGTCCGGGGGGCGATAGCCCCCGGGCGTTCGATTTTTCGGGGGTGTCCGGATGGCGCGTTACGAGCACCTGCCGATCTACCAGGCGGCGCTCGACCTGACGGTGCATTTCGAGAAGGTGGTGGCGGGGTTTTCGCGCTATCACAAGTACACGCCAACACCCACGAGACCGGCCCGCGACAAGGCAATACGGCAATCGATGCGCAGGTTTCCCTCATCCCCGGCCCTCCCGGAGGGAGAAGGGAGCAGTAAACATCCCTTCTCCGGGAGCAGGCGACATCCCTTCTCCGGGAGCAGGCGACATTCCTTCTCCGGGAGCAGGCGACTCCCTTCTCTGGGAGCAGTAGACATCCCTCTCCCCCCGGGAGAGGGACCGAGGGTGAGGGAGGGTAAGCGTCTCCCTCCGGAGGGCGCAACGTATCGGCTGTTTTCGTTCGCCAGGACCACCAGCCGATACAATCGACTCTTTGTCGAGGCCGGCCGCGTCCAGCGGCCCCGCAGTTCCCGTTCCCATGCGTCTTTATCGAACTCTTCCCAGACTCGCCGACACGCCGATAGCGCTCACCATCGGCAATTTCGATGGCGTCCATCGCGGACACCAGGCGATGGTGGCACGCCTGATCGCCGCGGGCCGCGAGCGCGGGCTGCCGACTGCGGTGATGACATTCGAACCGCATCCCCGCGAGTTGTTCACTCCCGACGCGGCGCCGGCGAGGCTCACGCCGTTGCGCGACAAGGCCGAACAACTGGCCGTCCTCGGCATCGACCGCCTGTATGTCTGTCGCTTCGACCGCGCCTTCGCCAGCCAGGCACCGGAGGCGTTCGTACGCGACATGCTGGTGCGCCGCCTCGGCGTGCGCTGGCTTCTGGTCGGCGATGATTTCCGCTTCGGCTCGCAGCGCCGCGGCGACCTCGCGTTGTTGACGGCGCTGGCGCCGGCGAGCGGCATGGAGGTCGAGGCGATGCCATCGATCAACGTGGCTGGGGTGCGCTCTTCGAGCACGGCCATCCGCTCGGCCCTGCGGGAAGGGCGGATGGCCGAAGCGCACGAATTGCTCGGCCGACCCTACTCGGTCACCGGGCGCGTGGTCGGCGGCGATCGCATCGGGCGCGAACTGGGCTATCCGACCGCCAACGTGCACATCGGCTCGCGCCGCCTGCCGCTCACCGGTATCTTCGTGGCCGACGTGCTCGGACTCGGCGCTGTCCCGATCGAGGGCGCGGCGAGCCTGGGTACGCGGCCCACCGTATCCGACGCCAACCGGTGTACTCTCGAGGTGTTCCTGCTGGATTTCGACCGGGATATCTACGGACGGCGGGTGCAGGTCGAGTTCCTTCACAAGTTGCGCGACGAGGAGAAGTACGACTCACTCCCCGCGCTGAAGGCGCAGATCGGGCGTGATGTCGACGCGACCCGCGATTTCTTCAGCCAACGGCGCCCGCAGATACATGATCGTGCCTGAGTGATGATCGTGCCTGAGCGCCGGCGCGGATTGATTCCGATCCCGGATTCACTGCCGGCCTGCCTTCCGGGCGGATTCCAATGACGCGCCGCATGCATTCCAGAGCCTTGCCCACATGACCGACTACAAACACACGCTGAACCTGCCTGATACGCCGTTTCCCATGAAAGGCGATCTCGCCCGGCGCGAGCCGATCTGGGTGCGCGAATGGCAGGAGCGCAAGCTGCACGAGCGCATCCGCGCCGCGTCGGCCGGCCGGCCAAAGTTCATCCTGCACGACGGGCCGCCATACGCGAATGGCGACATCCACATCGGCCACGCGGTGAACAAGCTGCTGAAGGACATCATCGTTCGCAGCAAGACGCTGGCCGGATTCGACGCCCCCTATGTGCCGGGCTGGGATTGTCATGGACTGCCGATCGAGCATCAGGTGGAGAAAGCGCACGGCAAGGGTCTGGACCCGAATGCGTTCCGCAAGCTGTGCCGCGAGTTCGCCGCGTCACAGGTGGCGCGCCAGAAAGACGACTTCATCCGGCTCGGCGTCGGCGGTGATTGGGAGCACCCCTACCTGACCATGGCGCACCGGGCCGAGGCGGATACCATCCGCTCGCTCGGCCGCATCCTGGAGCGCGGCTATCTGTATCAAGGAGCCAAGCCCGTGCACTGGTGTCTGGACTGCGAGTCGACGCTGGCGGAAGCCGAGGTGGAATACGAAGACCGCACGTCGCCCGCGATCGACGTTGCCTTCCCGGCCCGCGATCAGCAGGAGCTCGCCCGCCCGTTCGGGTTCAGTCATCTGCAGCTGCCGGGCTATGTGGTGATCTGGACCACGACTCCCTGGACGCTGCCGGCAAACCAGGCAGTGTGCGTGCATCCTGACTTCGACTACGCGCTGGTGCAAGGGCCCAAGTACTACCTGGTGCTGGCCTCCGATCTGGTGACACGCTGCATGCAGCGCTACGGCGTCGACGATTTCAAGGTCGTCGCCACGGTGAAGGGCGCAGCGCTCGAAAATCTGGAGGTGTGGCATCCGTTCCAGGCGCGCCGCGTGCCCATCATCCTCGGCACCCACGTTACCCTGGAGGCCGGCACCGGTCTGGTCCATACCGCGCCGGCGCACGGCGCCGACGACTTCATCGTCGGTCAGAAGTATCGGCTGCCGGTCGAGCAGCTGGTCGGTCCGGACGGGCGGTTCGCGGCGTCCGTCAGTCTGGTGGGGGGGCAGAGCGTGTGGACCGCGAACCAGGCGATCATCGAGGCACTCGACGCCAAGACGCTGCTGTTGCACAACGAAGCCTGGCAGCACAGCTATCCGCATTGCTGGCGGCACAAGACACCGGTGATCTTCCGCGCCACGCACCAGTGGTTCATCGGCATGGAAGCTACCGGACCCGACGGTCGCAGCCTGCGTGCAACGGCGCAGGCCGCCGTCGACGCCACCGAGTTTTTCCCGCCGTGGGGCAGGGCGCGGCTCGAGTCGATGATCACCAACCGTCCCGACTGGTGCGTGTCGCGGCAGCGTAGCTGGGGTACGCCGATGGCGCTTTTCGTCCATCGCGAGACCGGTGTGTTGCATCCGCGCACGCCCGAACTGATCGAGGCGGTGGCGCGGCGGGTCGAGGCGGGCGGGATCGAGGCCTGGTTCGCTCTCGACGCCGCGGAGTTCCTCGGCGCAGACGCGGTGCACTATCGCAAGGTGCCCGACACGCTCGACGTCTGGTTCGACTCCGGATCCACCCACGTCAGCGTGCTCGAACGGCGCGCAGACCTCGCCAAGCCGGCCGACCTGTATCTGGAAGGGTCGGACCAGCATCGTGGCTGGTTCCAGTCGTCGCTCCTCACCGGCAGCGCGATCGACGGACGAGCGCCATACCGGCAGTTGCTCACGCACGGCTTCGTGGTCGATGGCCAGGGCCGCAAGATGAGCAAGTCGCGCGGCAACGTGGTCGCGCCGCAGAAGGTCTTCGGCACCCTCGGCGCCGAAGTGCTGCGATTGTGGGTCGCCGCGACCGACTATTCGGGCGAGCTCACGATCTCCGACGAGATCCTGAAGCGCGTGGTCGAGGGCTACCGGCGTATCCGCAACACCGTACGATTCCTGCTCGCGAACGTGTCCGATTTCGACGGCGAGCGCGATCTCCTGCCGCCTTCGCAATGGCTGGAGATCGATCGCTATGCGCTTGCGCTCGCGCACGGTCTGCACGACGACGTGACGGCGGCATACGGGCGCTACGAGTTCCACGTGGTCGTGCAGCGGATCCAGACGTTCTGCTCGGAGGAACTCGGCGGCTTCTATCTCGACATCCTGAAAGACCGGCTGTACACCACCGCGCCGGGCAGCCCCCAGCGCCGGGCGGCACAGAGTGCACTATGGCACCTGACGCACTGCCTGCTACGCCTCATGGCGCCGGTGCTGGCATTCACCGCCGAGGAGGCCTGGGCCGTGTTCACCGGCAATCTCGACGACAGCGTGTTCCTGCATACGTGGCACGTGCTGCCGGCACTCGACGACCGCGACGCCGTCACGGTCAAGTGGCAGCAGTTGCGCGCGATCCGCTCCGACGTCCAGAAACGTCTCGAGGAAGCGCGCGCCGCGGGCACTATCGGGTCGTCGCTGCAGGCCGAGGTCAAGCTGGGGCTGTCAGGGGATCGTCACGCGGTTGCCGACAGCCTGGGCGACGACCTGCGGTTGTTGCTGATCACTTCCCGTGCCGGGCTGTCGCTTGCGGCCTCGCCCGACACCGAATATGTACGCGTCGCGGCGAGTGACCATGCCAAGTGCGCCCGCTGCTGGCACTGGCGGGCCGATGTCGGCCACGATCCGCTGCATCCGGCGCTGTGCGGACGCTGCACTTCCAACCTGTTCGGCGAAGGCGAGGCGCGTGTCGCCGCGTAGGCCGCTCTGGCACTGGTTCGCGCTCGCCGCGCTGGTCGTGGTGCTCGACCAGATCAGCAAGCACGTGATCCAGCAGCGGCTGGTCTACGGCGAATCGATCACCGTCACCCCGTTCTTCGATCTGGTGCTCGTGTTCAACCCCGGCGCGGCGTTCAGTTTTCTGTCCGATGCGCCCGGTTGGCAGCGCGACTTCTTCATCGCCATCGGTCTGTCTGCCTGCGCGTTCATCACCTGGCTGTTGCTGCGCCATCGCGACCAGCCCATGTTCTGCCTCGCCCTGGCGCTGGTGCTCGGCGGGGCGGTCGGCAACCTGATCGATCGTTTCGTGCTGACGGCGGTCGTGGATTTCCTGCATTTTCATGCCGGGCGCTTCTATTGGCCGGCGTTCAATCTGGCCGATTCGGCCATCACCTGCGGCGCCGGCCTGCTGGTCTGGGACAGCTTCTTCGATCGGCGACCGCGATCCGGGACGACACCCACCTCGGGAGAGCATTGATGCCGAACTGGATGAAACTGATCGAGGGAAAGATCCGCGTGGCGCAACGCGGTGCCAAGCCGTCTGCCCAGGGCCCGGACGCGCGCATTCCGCCCGGCCAGAAGCAGGTCTCGGATTTTCCGGTGCTCGATCTGGGCATCGAACCCGATGTGCGTCCGGACAACTGGACCCTGCGCCTGCATGGTCTGGTCGCGCACGAAATCAGCGTCGATTTCCGCGCCTTTTCGGCGTTGTCCCAGACCACGAGCATGTCCGACTTTCATTGCGTGACCCGCTGGTCGCAGCTCGACATGGTGTGGAAGGGCGTCATGGCGCGGGATCTCGTGGCGATGGCACAGCCGCTCGATACCGCTGCCTTCGTGACGCTTCAAGGCGCCGACGGCTACACGACCAATCTGCCGCTCGAGGCGCTGCTCGACGACGATGTCATTGTGGCAACCCGGGTGCTCGGTGAATCGCTGACGCCCGAGCACGGTGGACCCGCGCGCCTGGTGGTGCCACGGCGCTATGCCTGGAAAGGCGCGAAGTGGCTCTCCGCCATCGAATTCCATGCCGAAGACCGTCCCGGCTTCTGGGAGGTCCGGGGTTATCACAACGACGCCGATCCATGGCGGGAAGAACGTTTTTCGGGTGGAGGATTCGAGACATGAAAGTACTGCTGGCAAATCCGCGCGGCTTCTGCGCCGGTGTCGATCGTGCGATCGAGATCGTGGAACGGGCCCTGACGTTGCGCGGAGCGCCGGTCTACGTGCGGCATGAGGTGGTCCACAACAAGTTCGTGGTCGACGACCTGCGCACCAAGGGGGCGGTCTTCGTCGAAGATCTGGCGGCCGTCCCGCGCGGCGCAACGCTCGTGTTCAGCGCCCACGGCGTGTCGAAGGCGGTGCGGGAAGAGGCGGCGCAACGCGGTCTCAACGTGTTCGACGCGACCTGTCCGCTGGTGACCAAGGTGCACGTCGAGGTTTCGCGCCTGCGCGATCAGGCGCGCGAGATCATCATGATCGGGCATCGCGGGCATCCGGAAGTCGAGGGCACGATGGGCCAGGCTCGCGGCGGCATCCATCTGGTCGAGACCAGCGCCGATGTCGATGCACTGGAGGTGTCGGACCCGGCCAACCTGGCGTTCGTGACCCAGACCACGTTGTCGATGGACGACGCCCGTGTGGTCATTGACGCTCTCAAGCGCCGCTTTCCGGCCATCGTCGGCCCGAAGAAGGACGACATCTGCTACGCGACGCAGAATCGGCAGGACGCGGTGAAGACGCTGGCCCGGCAGAGCGAGGTCGTGATCGTGGTCGGGTCGCCCAACAGCTCGAATTCGAACCGCCTGCGCGAAGTCGCCCAGAACGCCGGCATCAGCGCGTACATGATCGACAACGCGTCGCAACTCGAACCGCAGTGGGTAGCGGGGAAGGCGACAGTCGGCGTCACCGCGGGTGCGTCGGCGCCGGAAGTCCTGGTCCGTGCCGTGGTGGAACGATTGCGCGAACTCGGTGCAATCGAGGTCGAGGAAGTGTCCGGGATCGAGGAAGACGTCATCTTTCCGCTGCCGAAATCGCTCGCCGCCAGGTAGGTTGCCCACCCCCAGGCTTCGCTGCGCTTCGCCTTCCCCCTCAGAGGGGGCGCCCCGTTCCTCGGGGGACCCTGCGGACGGGGCCGCTTCGCTCCAGGTAGGCCCTTCGTTCACCACCCCAAGGCTACGCTGCCCTTCTCTTCACAACCATCGAATGCCGCTCCAAAAAGAGGCCCGGTTGAACCGACCGGGCCTCGTCGTTGCGGCAACCCCGGGCTGCTACTGAACGATCTCTCTCCAGGACAGGCGGCGCCCGGTCGCGGCAATCGAGCTGTTGGGCGGATTCACGGTCTGGGTCTTGGAATCGGACCCTCGCACCAGGCCGACCACGTTGCCGTTGGGCAGGCGCACCAGCACCACGCGCGATGACAGCACGTTGCCGAGGAACTTCCCGCTTGGCGGGGGCGTCGTGCCCACGGTCACCTTGCCACCAGTGGCGTAGTCGATGAACCAGACCCAGCTCTTGCCGCCGGGTGTGCAGGGATTCGCCACCCCGCCAACCGGAATGTTGGACGTGAACGTCAGCACGCCACCCGACAGGATCGGATTGGTGACCGAGCGTTCCGCGTCTTCGGTGAAGTCGATGTACCAGCCTTTCGCGCTCCCGGGCACCGGGTTGCTGGTGAGCGTTGCCGTGTTGGCGCCCTTGGTGATGACCTGCTGCACGAGCGTGGACCGGATCGGCGAGACGATCACCGGACTGGTCGTGACCGACGGGGTGTCCTTGAGTCCGTAGAACGACATCTTGCGGCTCGCGTAGATGTTCTCCGGGACGTTGGACGGCACGTCGGAGTCGCCGATGTACTGGCCGGCCCCGATGTACACGAAGCGCTCACGGTTGACCGTGCCCAGTTCCGGTTCGCTCGAGATCGGCTGGATGTTGCCTGCGCTGTCGGTCAGTGTCGCCATCCGCGTCACCGACCAATTGCTCACATTGGCGCCGGAGACATCGAGGCGCCAGAGATTGCCGAGCAGGTCGCCGCCATAGACGGCTTCGGCGGTGGGATCGACGTCGGGCCGCGCCACGAATGACGCCAGGTGCGCGAGGCCGCTCGGTGCCGCCGCGGTGCCCACGCTCGTGGTCAGTTCCGCGATCACGCCGCCGGTACGGATGTTGAGGATCCAGATGCGCCCGACGCCGTCGCCGCCGGAAGAACCGGCGCCGGTGCCGTTGTTGTAGCCCGAGGCCAGCACGGCGACCCAGCCCGCCGCCCGGGTCTTGACGATCACCGGGCGTCCGAAGCTGTAGCCGACGTTGAGCTTGGTCGCCACCGGTAGTGTGTTGTTCGGGAATTCCCACAGCACCTTGCTCAGCAGATCGGTCTCGTTCAACGCCGAGGGAGTGGTCGCGTCGAGCGCGAAGTAGCCGAAGCCGCCCTTGCGCAGACTGCCGATCACGATCGTTTTCCAGTTCGAGGCCGGCGGGTTGGCGAGATCGTTGCCGCTGGTGAAGCTGAAGTCGACATCGCTGAAAGTGGGCGAGCCGTCGACGGTGTACTTGTGGGTGAAGACGTTGCGCTCGGCCAGATTCGACAGATTGGGGTAGGCCCCATAGGGCACGTAACCCCACAGCTCCGAGCCGTCGGCACCGGCGATCGCGTGGAAGATGCCGTCGTTCGCGCCCTGGTACACCGTGGTGGGACGCAGCGCCTGGGCGGTGCGGAAATCCGAGTAGCCCGAGTCGAAGTACTGCAGCAGAGGCGCGCCGATCACGACCGGCTCGCCGTTGACGATGTCACCGAGCACGGAAATGTTGTTGAGCGAGGTGCCGGTGGCGAATGGCGGGCGCGGCCCGCGCGAGCGGAACTTCTCCACCTCCTTGGTACGCACGCCGCGCAGGAAATCGAGGACGTCGGGGTCCGGCGACGGGACACCGAACAGCGGCGTGAACGTGAGCTTGTTTTGCAGGGTGGGTCCGATACTGGCCCACTGGAACGGAACCGCGCTGGCGCCGTCGTAGGTGGCGAGGATGCGCGTTGCCGGATCGCGCAGCACGAGTTGCCGCTGCGGGCCTGGATTCCACGAGGGTGTCTCGCTCACCACGCCGGTCGACGGATCGATGGCGAACTTGTTGATGTCGCCGGACCACGATCCGGAGTTGTACGACGACTGGTACGAGAAGCTGTCACCTGGGGTCAGGTTGGGATTGGACACCGCCACCGACGCGCCGGAACCGCCGCGGGCACCGACATTGTTGACGACGTCGACCACGCCGCTACGCGCTTCCTCCGGCGCCGACGCCGACAGCATGAGGCCACGGCTGTTGATGGTGGCGTGCCACAACTCGTCGATCGAGGTCGGCGATCGCACCTGTGTGGTCGGGTTGACCGCGTTCCAGTTCGGCGCGAAGGCGTAGGGATTCCGGTTCTGGTCAGGGAAAGCGCTGTTGTTGAATATCACCCCCTGGACGCCGAGACCGAGGGCGAAAGTCGTCATGTGCAGGTAATCCTGCCGGTCCGAATCCTTGGCGATGTCGTTGATGTCGACCGGAACCTGCCGTATCGGTGCCATCAGGGGGCGCAGATTCGTGGAGTAGAAATGCATCGCGATATCGGCGAGAGTGTTGCTCCAGTTGTCCCGATACGTGTCCGACGGCGTGAAAGCCGTTGCGTTGGTCAGTGGGACAGGCGGCAGCGGCAGGTTGCCGTCGGTGGTGACGGTCGCATTGGGGTTGCTGTCGTACTTCAGGTCGAGATTGGCGTCGTCGTACGGGATCGTGAAGCGGTTGGTCGGGTCGGAATCGGCATTGCCGTAGCTGCCCGACGGCGCGGAGTTGGTCGCGAAGCCATCGGTCAGCACGAACGCCGCGTTGTACTGGCACGCCGCCTGGATCGGAGCATTGCCGTCGGTGCGCTCGAATTGCCGGCCGGCGTATTCGAGCGCCGGACGGGTCGGGGTGCCGCCGGTACCCTTGGTCTTGTACAACTGTCCGAGCAGACGCTTGCCATTGAGGCTGTCGGACGTCTGATCGAAGTCGTACATGGTCACGTTGGCGAGATTGTTGAACAGGAAATAGCCCCCGCGCAGGCCCTTCACCTGGTCGAAAGCCAGCCCCATGGCGCCGTTCAGCATCAGGTGGCGCTTGCGGTAGTAGGCGAACCAGTTGGCGTAGTTGGTCATCTCCTGCGCATAGGTGCAGACCGTTCCGGGGCAGTCGGTGCGGGCAGCCGAAAGCTTGGTGTAGGTAGGGGTCGCCGCGCTGATGAGGACGTAGCGCAAACGCAGCCGATCGGGGCCATAGGCCTCGTTGGCTGGCAGCGGTCCCACCGATGTCGAACGTTCCCAGTAGCTGGCGGCAGCGTAGGCGATCTGCACGTCCGCATGGTTGACGTTGACGCGTGGGGCGACGCCGTCGGTGAATTTGAAGGCGCCGAAGTTGGGAAAGGCGAGCATCGTGTCGACGCCATAGGCAAAGGCGTTCGGACATACCAGCGGCGACGCCCCGGCGGTGCCAGGTACCGGCGCGATCACCAGTGGTTCGTTGGAACGGCGGCCCAGACACGTGTCGGTTGCCGGCGCCGCAACCCAGGCGCCGCAAGTGCTGCCGTCGGCGCTGGTGCAAACCCGGTAGGTTGCATTGGCCGGCATGATCATGCCGGGATACATGCGAAACACCTTGTCAGTCGGCGCGGCGGTCGGCTTCGGCACCGGGACGGTGAGATTGAAAGTACTGCTGGTCGTCGTCGGGGTCGGGTAATAGGGGTGGCTGCGAACGGCGGTCCAGAGGCCGGTGCCGGTGTTGTCGTAGTTCTGGGGCGTGCGCAGGGTGGTGCCATCGTGATACGGTCGCCACGGATCGTAGTTGACCGCCGGGTTGTAGTACTGGGCGTTGTAGACCGGGCTGTGGAAGTAGGCGAACTCGCGCGTCGGCGGAAACGAGAATTGCGAGTCCGAGGCGTCGTTGTAGGCCTTGCTGTCGCAATTGGCGCCGCAGACGCCGTTCGGGAACAGGATGCCGTACTTCTTCCAGGTGGCATCGGCGGTGCCGAGCCGGTTGAAGTTGAACGGCCCGCCGATCGGGTCGTTCGGCGACGGGGCCGGTGCCGGAACGAAGGAGCTGAAGAGGTCATCCTTGTCGCGGCCGATGAAGCGGCGATCGGTGGTGTTCCACCAGCCGGCACCGTCGTTGGTCGAGAATCCCCGGATCGGCGAGAATTCGCTGTCCATCGATCCCGAATCGTCGACCACGAAGATCAGGTTGGGTTTGGCCCGGCCCGCCGTCGCCATCGGCGTATCCGCGAGATCGGTGGGCACGGCCACGGCGACCTGGGCGAGCTGCGACCAGATCAGCGTCGTCGCGAGGATGACCGAGGCGGTCCGGCGCGGTCGTGAATGGGCCGGTCGTGAATGGTCTTGTGTCATGAGGTTCTCCACTGAAGTTTCGGCGCTGCGATCCGGGGTCGGATGCGGCGCGATGGTGGGTCCGGTTGGTGTCATCGGGCGACGATGGCCTGCCCGATCACGAGCGTGTTTCTGGGGCCCTCGACGCGGACGGTGGCGCGGTAGGTCGTGTTCTGGGTCGGGTTGCGCACGGCGGCGCCACCGCGCTGCGAGCCGTTGTAAGGTCCCGGTACGACTGCGCAACTCTCCGCGATCTGCTCGGCCTGATTGCCGGCGACATTGATCGAGCACAGTCGCTCCACCACCCAGCGCACCGTGTTGTCCTGCACCGTGGTGCCGGGTACGGTGCTCCAGTCGACATCGGGCATGCCGTCGCCGTTGGCGTCGTTGATGGTGGGGAAATACTGCCCTTCGGTGGTCGAGACCGCGACGTTGGGTGCCGCGAAGAAGCCGGTGTCGGATGTGGTGGCGGTGAACGCGCTTTCGACGCCGGTATCCACCGCCTGCAGGGCGCCCATGCGAAATGCCATGTTGCCGGCGATCACGTTGGCGGTATCGGTCGACCGCACCAGCGCGATGCCCGCCAGCGTGAGCGCCACCAGCACGATGAGCGAGATCACCAGCACGACGCCGCGCTCATGGCGTGGCGCGAACGGGGCTGGCCGATTTCGGGCGCATTGAAGGTTCATCGGCGCTTCCTCAGAAGGACTGCCACATCACGTTGCGCAGCGGAATGATGGTTTCGTAGACGCGATAGCGATAGCGCCGCCAGTTGGCGTCACCGCTCAACACGATCGGCGGCGCCGGACTCGCACCGGTATCGCGCCAGGCGCAAGGACCGTTCACGTTGATACCCGAGGTGTTGATGCAGGTCATGTCGAGCGAGGCGATGTCGGACTTTTCCATGAGCTGGCTGCGCGCCACCACGGCGACGCGGACGGCCTTGATGCGGCCGATCTCGGTCATGCCCGGATTGGCGAAGTTGCCAGGGCCGCCGTTCATGGCGTCGACCCACTGGGTGATGTTCTGCACGTTCGGTGCCGTCGAGATGCCATACTGCGCTTGCAAATTGACGATGCCATCGGCAATTTCCACGTCGGTCGCCGCGCCGGTGTTCATGTCGCGGAACACCAGGCGGCCGTTGCGCACGGCGTTCAGCACCACCGAGTACTGCGCCCGCGAGAACTGCCCCATGTTGGTGACCACGCTCACGTCGGTGAGGGAGTTGGAGAAGGTGCGCGGCAGGAACCCGGTCAGTGCGGCCGGGTTGGCCGGGGTCGAGCCGCCCGGCGCCACGCCGAGATTGACGTACTTCGGGTTCGCCGCGTCGGTGCTGATGCTGCTCACCTGCAGACGCACGCACGGTACCGCGCCGCCGTCGGCGCCCGACGGGTAGCCGACGGTGATGAAGTCGCCGATCCGGAACACGCTGCTGCGCGCCGAGTTGTCGATCTTGATCTCCGCCGGGCTGCCGCTGAAGTTCTGCGCGATGGTCGATGGCGTGGCGGAGTACGCCGAGGTGCCGTAGGTGATCTGGATGACGTCGGACGCGTTGGACGCGCCGTTCGTGATCGAGATCGGCATGTAGGGCACCGTGGTGGTGGTACCGGCGCCGCCGTCGTACTGCTTGAGCGACGGTGAACTGCACGACAGGGCGTTGCTGTAGAACATGCCGTAGCCAGCCAGCCGGATTTCGCGCTCGATGGCGGTGAGCGCGAGCAAGCCGGATTCCTGCGCATCGTTGGTGACGGTGGTGGTGCGTTTCTGGCCCTCGAACGCGTTGTACGACTGGAAGATCACGAGCATTCCGATCAGGCCGATCACCAGTCCGACCAGGACCTCGATCAGGCTCATGCCGGCCTGTGAATGCGGGCGATGTGTCTGTTTGGTGGTCATGTGGTTTGCGTCAGCCGTTGATGCGCGTGGTGACGCTCATGTTGTGCTGGCCGGTGCGCGATACCCAGCACAACCGGACGGTGACCTGGTTGGTCGTGGTGTCGACCGCGATCGACTGGCGCGCGGTGCCGGCGTCCGGCAGCACCGCGCTCACGCCGTCGAGCCATTCGGTCACGTTGGTGTTGCCCGAGGCCGAACCACTGGGGGCGCAGACGGTTCCGGTCGGGCGATGCGCGAAGGTGGCGATGTTCGCGCGATCGGCCCAGATGCGGCCGATGATCTGGTTGGCGAGGAAGCTCGCGTCGGCGCGATACTTCGCTTCGGCGCTGTTGCGCACCGACTGCGCCTGCAATCCGATGATCGCGAGGATGCCCATCGAGAAGATCAGGATCGCGATCAGCGCCTCGATCAGGATGATGCCGCCTTGGGAGCGCCGTGCCGGAATCGGTTTCATGCGGAATTCTCCGGTGGCTATCAGCAGGCCGCCGCCGCGGCGGAGCCCAGCGCCGGGTCGCACATGCGCACCTGGCCGCCGGCGCCCACCAGCAAGCGCAGGCAGCGGATCGGGCCGCCGCCACCGCCGGCGCTCTGGCACGCGCCGGCGTCCGGATTGCTCACGTTGATCTGGATTGCCGCGCCGGGCGTCGGCGTGACCCAGCCAACGCCGTTGAAGACGATGTCGTTCTGGGTCGAGGTGACCAGGGCATTGGCGGTGCCCTCGTTGCCGCTGCGGGACTGGATGGTCGCGCCGGTATCCGGGACGGTGACCCGCCATGAACCACCGGCCGAATTGGCCAAGGTCCAGCTCACCCGGGTGTTGCGTCGGACGGCTTCGGTTCGTGCCAGTTGCAGCCCGGAGTTGATGGTGTCGGCGGCGGTGCGTACCTGGCTGTTGACGATCCAGTCGCGGAACGACGGCACCGCGGTCGCGACCAGGATCCCCAGAATCGAGAACGCGATCAGGAATTCGATCAGCGTCGCGCCGCGCTGGGCCTCATGGGCGGTCAGCATACGCCGCCCTTTTTCTGGACCCAGCAGGTGTTGGGCGACGGGGTGCTCCAGGCAGTGCTCGCCGGCACCGCCGACGTGGTCCGGTTGCCCTGGTCGTCGATGGTGAAGCCGAAGCCCGCCGTCGCCCCGGTACCCGAGGCGGTCAGCAGGAAGGTCTGCCCGGCGGCACCGTTGCTGGCGCAGCCATAAGTGAAATAGGTGCTGGCCGGTGGGAAATTGGTCAGTGCCGGCAACCCGTCGGCGGTGCCGCCGCAGGCGACCGGATAGCTGCGGTTGTCCTGGTAGTACTGTTCCAGCCGGGTTCGGGTCGCCCCGAGTATGGAATGCGCGTCCGCCAGTTTTCCGCGCATGACATAGTCCTGATAGGCCGGCATGGCCACCGCGGCGATGATGCCGGCGATCGTGACCACGATGAGCAGTTCGATCAGCGTGACGCCGTGTTGACGGGTGTTCATTGTTCAGGTCTCCCTCGCAAGGTGACCGGATCGTATGGGGTGCCCGTACCAGACCGCAAATCGGTCCGATCGATGGTCGAAAGCGGGTCATGACCGGGAGTTTCCGGGAAGATCGATTCCTAAGGCTGCCAACATCGCCGATATCGACCGTGCCCCGCCGGCGCTGCCGCTGGTCGGCGGCGGCCTGCCGTTCGGCCTGCATACCGGCGCCGTGGTTGCGCCAACAGACCGGTCGCATTCGCACAGCGCGGGAGTCGTAGTCGTTAGACAGCGTCCAATTGTTATCCTAAACTCGAACGATGGAAAAAACCCGCCTGTCGAGGGATCAGCTGGTCGAGGCGCTCCGGGCCCACGGCATCACGCCGACGCACCAGCGCATCGAGATCGCGCTCGCCCTGTTCGGTCGCATGGAACACCTGTCGGCGGATCAGGTGATGACGGCGGTGAATGGCCGTCACACCGAGACCTCCAAGGCCACCGTCTACAACACGCTCAAGCTGTTCGTCGAAAAGCGCCTGGTGCGGGAAGTGATCGTCGACCCCAGCAAGGTGTTCTACGACCCCAACACGGGGCCGCACCATCATTTCTACGATGTCGTCACCGGCGAGATCACCGATATCGATGCCAGCCTGTTCGACCTTGCCGGGCTGCCCTCGCTGCCGCCGGGAAAGTGCGCCGACGGCCTCGACATCATCATCCGCATCCGCGACGCATCGGTGTAGCGGCAGGTCGGTGGTGCGCCCGCCGTCCCGTCCGGGATCGCGGCGACCGGCCTACTTCCCGGTGAACACCGGTGGGCGCTTACCCAGGAACGCGGCAACCCCTTCCCTGAAATCGGCGCTCATCCCGGCTTCGCGCTGCAAGACAACCTCGAGCGCAAGCTGTTGTTCGAAGTTGTTGTCGGCGCCGGCATAGATGGCCCGCTTCATCAGCGCGTAGGCGTGCGTCGGTCCGCTAGCGAGCTTGCGTGCCAGCGTTTGCACTTCGTCCGCCAGGCGGTCGTCGTCGACGCATTTCCAGATCAGGCCCCACTGTGCCGCCGTTTCGGCCGGCAACGGTTCGGCGAGCATCGCCAGACCCATCGCCCGCTGCAGCCCGATCCGGTGCACCAGGCTATGGGTGCCGCCGGCGTCGGGAATCAGGCCGATGCGCGCGAACGCCTGCAGGAACGACGCTGAGCGCGCGGCGATCACCAAGTCGCAGCCCAGCGCGAGGTTGGCGGCGGCGCCGGCCGCCACGCCATTGACCGCGGCGATCACCGGCATCGGCAGCGCGCGCAAGCGGGTCAACATGACGTTGTAGTTCTTCTCGAGCGATGATCCGGCATCGAAATGGATGGCGCCGGATGTGTCCATGGCGTCACTCAGGTCCTGCCCGGCCGAGAAGCCACGCCCCGCGCCGGTGAGGATCAGCACCCGTGCCACGCCCGGTGTCTCGACCCGGTCGAGTGCGACGCGCAGTTCCGCATGCATGGTCTCGGTGAAGCTGTTGAGGCGCTCGGGGCGGTTGAGCGTGATCGTGGCGACGCCGTCGGTCACATCCCATAGAATCGTGGAGAAATCCATCATTGGTCCCTGTCGTGGCATGTTGTCCTGGATCATGGCGGCGCCAGCCGGCCCGCGCTCGGCGCCTGCCGATATGCTGCCGGCCAGCCCCGCCGACCGAACGATATCCCATTCCCATCTCCACCCAACCAAGAGCATCAGCCATGACCTACGAGAACATCCTCTCCGACATCCGCGGCAAGGTCGGTGTCATCACCCTCAACCGTCCCAAGGCGTTGAACGCGCTGTCGCCGGCACTGATGAGCGAACTCGCCGCCGCCCTCGACGCCTTCGAGGCCGACGAGGGTATCGGTTGCATCGTCATCACCGGCAGCGACAAGGCATTCGCGGCCGGCGCGGATATCAAGGCCATGAAAGACCAGTCGTACATGGACGTCTACAAGGCCGATTTCATCACCGCCGAATGGGAGCGGGTCACGCGTTGCCGCAAGCCGGTGATCGCGGCTGTTGCCGGTTACGCGCTCGGTGGCGGTTGCGAGCTCGCGATGATGTGCGACTTCATCATCGCCGCCGACAACGCCAGATTCGGACAGCCCGAGATCAACCTCGGCATCATTCCGGGTGCCGGTGGCACTCAGCGGCTGCCGCGTTTCGTCGGCAAGTCGAAGGCGATGGAAATGGTGTTGCTCGGACAGGCGCGGATGATGGACGCCGCTGAAGCCGAGCGTGTCGGACTGGTCAGCCGGGTGGTTCCGGTTGCCCAGCTCATCGATGATGCGGTGGCCACCGCCGGCCGTATCGCCGAGCTCAGCCTGCCGATCGTGATGATGGCGAAGGAAGCCGTGAATCGTGCATTCGAGACCACGCTGACCGAGGGCGTGCGCTTCGAGCGGCGCCTGTTCCACTCGGCCTTTGCCACCGAAGACCAGAAGGAAGGAATGGCGGCGTTCGTCGAGAAACGCAAGCCCGCCTTCCGCCATCGCTGACGGATCGGGGGTTTTTGGCTATCATGCGCGCCCGTCGTGCCGCTGTAGCTCAGTTGGTAGAGCAGCGCATTCGTAATGCGAAGGTCGCCAGTTCGAATCCGGCCAGCGGCACCAGTCTTCGGGATTTACCGGGTGGCGTCGCCGGTGCTCGGCGCGCAGCGGCCTCGATCGTCGCTCCGGTTCTGACGAAAGGTCTTCGATGAGGCATCTTGCCTGGTTTTCCTTGCCGCTCATGCTGGCCTGGGGCACCGCAGTACTGGCCGAGGTCGACGGCGACGACTTCCTCAAGCTGATGCGCCAGCCGTCGAAGCGCGAGCTGGCCCAGCGCTACATCGACAACGCGGCCGACAAATGGGACGGCAGCGTCTTCTGCACGCCGGCAGAGAATCGTGCCGACGCCCGTTTCGAGGCGGTGCTGCGCTATTTCGAGGACAACCCCACCTCGATGTGGCGACCGCAGAGGTACCTCATCATCCAGGGCCTGAGAACCGCCTTCCCCTGCCCGAAATGAAAATCACCGGCATCACCGTCTACCCGCTGCGGACGGCGCTTGAGCATCCGTTCGCTTTCTCGCAGGGATGGGTTCGGCAGCGATCGGCGACGATCGTCGAGGTTGCCACCGACGCCGGCATCACCGGCTGGGGCGAGGCGTTCGCGCAGGGGCTGGAGCCGCCCGCGATCGCCACCGCCACCATCGAGCATGCGCTGACACCGCTGCTGCTCGGCGCGGATCCGCGCGACACCGAAGTTCTCTGGCACCGCATGTATCACTCGACCCGCGACTACGGTCGCAAGGGCTCGGTGATCGCCGCGATCAGCGCGATCGACATCGCCCTGTGGGATATCTGCGGCAAGGCTGCGGGCCTGCCGGTGCACCGGTTGCTCGGGGGCGCTTTTCGCGATCGGGTGCAGGCCTACGCCACCGGGTTCTACCGCCTGAGCGGGCAGGGCGAGGCGGTCCGCCTGGGCGAGGAAGCGCTGGCCCACGTGGCAGCCGGCTTCCGGGCCATGAAGGTGAAGCTCGGCTACGGTCTTGCCGACGACGCGGCGGTGATGCAGTCGATCGGCACTGCGCTCGCCGGCCATCCCGTGACCCTGATGGTCGATACCAACCACGCCTACGGCGTCGCCGACGCCATCCGGCTCGGGCGGATGCTCGAACCGTTCAACCTGCGGTGGTACGAGGAGCCGGTTGCACCGGAGCATGCAGCCGGCTACCGGGAGGTGCGACGCAGCCTGACGATGCCGATCGCCGGCGGCGAGAACGAGCACACGCTCTATGGTTTTCGCGACTTCTTCGCGGCGGGAGCGGTGGATATCGCGCAACCCGACATCGGGTCCGCGGGCGGATTCACGGCGTGCCGGCACATCATCGCGCTGGCCCAGGCGCATGGGGTGCAGGTGAATCCGCATGTGTGGGGTTCGGCCATCGCGCAGGCGGCATCACTGCAATTGATCGCCGCGGTACCGGTTGCACATCATTCGATCTTCGCCGAGGAGCCGATCTTCGAATACGACCGGTCTTCGCATCCGTTCCGGCAGCAACTGGTGGACGAACCGGTGCAACAGCACGGCGGCTGGATCGACATTCCGTCGCGGCCCGGCCTCGGCATCGAGGTTAACCGCGAGGTGCTGACGCGCTACCGCGCCGCGTGACCGCCTCGATTGCCCACCGAGATCCTCGGTAACTTCAGACCCACCCCCGGTGGGTCTATTTTTGTCTTTTCACCGCAGCGATTCGAGGTAGTGAATGAGCGCGGTGCGTTGGTCGGGATCGTCCTGCCGATAAAGCATCACGGTGCCAGGCGCGACCGCCTGCGGATCGGTCAGCCAGCGGTCGAGCGCCGGGGCGTCCCAGGTCTTGCCACCCAGTGCCTTGGTGAACGCCTCGGAGTAGGTGAAGCCCGCCATGGACCCGGCCGCGCGCCCGACGACACCGAACAGGCCGGGGCCCTGCCGGTTCGGTTCGCCGGCCTTGAACACGTGACACACGCCGCACTGGTTGAGCGCCAGCTTGCGGCCGGCGGCAAGATCGTCCTGTGTCCACGCTGTCGTGCACATGAAGCCCGCCATCATCACAGGCACGATCCGCCACTTGCTTCGCATCCTGATTCTCCGCCTGTGACTCGATGCGCCATGCTATTCACCCCGATCGCGTCCGGGGTGGTAGCGGACTACTACCGCATCGGCAACCGGCGGTCCGCACCTGTGCGCGGGTGACTGCCTATAATCATCGCTGCCGCATCATCGAAAAACCAATTTTCCATGATCCAGAAGCTGTTCGAGGGTGCCCTCTGGCGCAGTCGGTTCGTCGTTGTCATCGCCGTCATCGCGAGCATGGTGGCGAGTTTCGCCGTGTTCTACATGACCACGATCGACGTCTGGTACACGGTGGTTCACATGCTGCAGTACGCCGACTCGACGCTGGACGCCGCCGCGCGCAAGGATCTGCGCGACGACACGGTCACCCACGTCGTCGAAGTGGTCGATGGTTACCTGCTGGCGACCGTGATGCTCATGTTCGCGCTCGGTCTCTACGAACTGTTCGTGAGCGACATCGACGAGGCGCGCGGATCACGCACCTCGAGCAAGATACTGGTGATCGAAACGCTCGATGATCTCAAGCAGCGCCTGGCCAAGGTCATCCTCATGATCCTGATCGTCAAGCTGTTCGAGCACGCGGTGAAGATGACGATCGATTCGGTGCTGGACCTGCTGTACCTCGGCGGGGCGATCTCGCTGGTCGGTCTCGCGTTGTACCTGACCCATGCGTCCGACGGGCCCGAAGCGCCGCCTGCGACCGGTGACAAGGACGCGCGCTGATGACCGGACCGATCGCGAGGGCGCCGATCCCTCGCCCCGGGGTGAGCGTTTTAGCGTGGGGTGGGTTGGGGCTTGCCGGGAGGTTCCGGTGGGGCGGCGGGGGGCTTCGCCTGGGGGCGGGTGCGCTGGTAGTACTCGACCCAGTTCTTGACGTTGCCTTCCTGCACGGCTTCAGCGGCGTCGCGGGGGCGCTCGGGTGCGGGCGCATCGGCGCCGCTACCGGCACATGCCCAAGTGCAAGCCAGCGCCACGACGACGCCACGACAAACGGTATTCATCCATGGATTCTAGCAGCCTGTCGGTCCCGGTAAACTGCGGCCATGGCATTCAGGTCCTCACGCGCCGTGGTCGAACCCTACGTCACGCGCGACGGCTCCGAGATTCGCGAGCTCATGCATCCGTCGGTGCAGGGGAACCTTGCGCAAAGCCTCGCGGAAGCCACGGTGGCGCCCGGCGACTCGACCTTGCTGCACCGGCACCGGCGGACCGAGGAGATTTATCACTTCACGCGTGGTAGCGGGTGGATGATCCTGGGTCGCGAGCGTCTGGCGGTGCGGGCTGGTGATACCGTATGCATCCCGCCGGGTGTGGCCCACCGTCTCGAAAATACCGGTGGCGAACCGCTGGTGCTGCTGTGTGCCTGCTCCCCCGCCTATTCTCACGACGACACCGAATTGCTCACCAAGGACTGACACCATGCACGATCTCTTGATCGCCAATGCCACCATCGTCGACGGTAGCGGCCGTCCGGCGTTTCAAGGCAGTCTCGCTGTCACCGACGGCCGTATCGCCGGTATCGGTCCCGATCCTGGCGCGGCACATGAGCGCATCGACGCTGACGGTCTCGTGCTTGCGCCCGGCATCATCGATACCCACACCCACTACGACGCGCAGATCACCTGGGATCCCCATCTTTCGCCGTCTCCTGCCCTGGGTGTGAGCACCGTGGTGATGGGAAATTGCGGGTTCACCATCGCCCCGTGCCGCCCGCCCGATCGTGACCGGGTCATGCGCAACCTGACCCATGTCGAGGGCATGTCGCTTGCCGCGCTCGAACGCGGGATTCAATGGGATTTCGAGACCTTCCCGCAGTACCTCGACGCCATCGAGCGACGCGGACTCGGGCCCAATGCGGCGGTGTTCGTGGGCCACTCCTCGGTGCGCACCTGGGTCATGGGGTCCGACGCGTCCGCGCGCGCCGCCGATGCCGGTGAGATCGCCACCATGCGCGAGATCGTGCTGGAAGCCATGCGTGCCGGTGCCGTCGGTTTTTCGACCACAGTGTCGCCGCAGCACAATGGCGAGAGCGGCATCCCGATGCCATCGCGGCTCGCCGATGATGCCGAGATGCGATCCCTGACCGGGGCGCTGGCCGAGTCTGGTCATGGCGCGCTGATGATTACCAAGGGCCCCGCCACGCCGGTGCCGTGGCTCGAGGAATTGGCCGCCGCGGCCGGCCGCCCGTTCATCGTGGCGGCACTGCTGCACAGCAACGTCTCTCCCGAGGCCGTGTTCGAGGATCTCGAACACATCGCGTCGGCGCGTGCCCGCGGCCGGCGGCTCTACGGGGCCGTCTCGGCCTGCCCGCTGACCTTCGAGTTCACGTTCGAGTCGCCTTATGTGCTCGAGGGCTTGCTGGCCTGGAAGCCGGCGATGGCCGAGCATGATCCGGGGCGTTACCGGGCGCTGCTGGCCGACGAGTCCTTCCGTGCCGCCGTGCGTGCCGAACTCGATCGGCCGGCACGACGCATGTTCAACGGCGAGTGGCATCTGATGCAGGTGCTGCGGGCTCGCGATGCCGCCAATGCGCACCTGGAAGGTGTCACCGTGGCGGTCGCCGCCGCGCGGGCCGGCTGCCATCCACTCGATTGGATGCTCGATCTGGCGCTATCCGAGGATCTCCAGACCCAGTTCATCGCGACGTTGCTCAATTCCGATGAAGACGCGGTACAGCGCATGCTCGTCGATCCGAATGCCCTGATCTCGTTGTCCGACGCCGGCGCACATCTGGAGTTTTTTTGCGACGCGGGATTCGGCTTGCATGTACTCGGGCACTGGGTGCGCGAACGTGGCGCCATGTCGCTCGAACGCGCGGTCCAGCGCCTCACCAGTGAAGCCGCCGCTGCGTTCGGTATCGCCGATCGCGGGCGGCTCGAGAGCGGCGCATGGGCCGACCTGCTGCTGTTCGATCCGGCCGTCGTGGGCCGGGGGGACGCAAAACGGGTGCACGACCTGCCCGGCGGGGCGTCTCGCCTGGTGACCCCGGGTCTCGGGGTACATGGCGTGTGGGTCAACGGGCTGCGTCTGGTCGATGGCGCCGGGGCAATACCGGATGCCCCTCTGGCTGGGCAGTTGTTGCGGCAATTCCAGGCATGAGCGGTTGCGCCGTTCCGGCGCGCCGCCCGACGCTGTGCGTTGCCTGCGAACGGGGCGCCGAGCATGGCGATTTCAGGTAGCCGCCCCGAACCGGTTCCCGGATCCGGCAGGTATCTGAACCAAGGCGTGCGGTCACGCGAGGTCTGGGCGTGGGCGTGTTACGACTTCGCCAATTCCGGTTACACCACGGTGGTGATCACTGCCATCTTCAATGCCTATTTTGTCGCGGTCGTGGCGGGCAACGCCGCCTGGGCGACGTTTGCCTGGACGGCGGCATTGTCCGTTTCGTACGCGGTGATCGTGCTGACCGCGCCGGTGGTGGGCGCCTGGGCCGATGCCCACGGCGCCAAGAAGCGAGTGCTGCTGTTTACCACGATCGGTTGCATCGCCGGGACCGCGGCACTGGCGCTCGCCGGGCCGGGTGATCTCGCGCTGGCCGTGGCCGCGCTCGTGGTCTCGAATTTCTTCTTTGGCACCGGCGAGAACATCATCGCCGCCTTCCTGCCCGAACTCGCGCGGACCGAAGCGCTTGGCAAGGTGTCGGGCTGGGGCTGGGCATTTGGCTATCTCGGCGGTCTGGTGAGTCTCGGGCTGTGCCTGGGCTATGTCACCTTCGCGCAGGGGGCAGGGGCGGGCGCGGCCGAGTTCGTGCCGATAACCATGCTGATCACGGCGGCGCTCTTCGCCGTGGCAAGCCTGCCGACATTCATCTTCATGCGCGAACGTGCCGAGCCCTTCCCGGTATCGGCGGCGGCGGGAGCTTCCGGTGCGATCGCGCGTACTCTCGCGACGTTGCGCCAGGCCCGCCAGCATCGTGACCTGGCCCGATTCCTGGTTTGCATCCTGTGCTACCAGGCCGGCGTGCAGACCGTCATCGCCCTGGCGGCGATCTATGCCCAGCAGGCAATGGGCTTCAAGACCAGCGACACCATCCTGCTGGTGATGGTGGTCAACGTGACCGCCAGCATCGGTGCGCTTGCGTTCGGCCAAGTGCAGGATCGTCTCGGTCACGTGCGCACCGTGGCCGGTACCCTGGTGGGCTGGTGTGTGACGGTGCTGGTCGCGTGGCAGGCAACCTCGCCGGCGATCTTCTGGGTAGCGGCGAATCTCGCCGGGCTGTGCCTCGGCGCCAGCCAGTCGGCGGGCCGGGCGCTGGTGGGCTATCTGAGCCCCGACGACCGGCGGGCCGAGTTCTTCGGCCTCTGGGGCCTGGCCGTGAAGCTGTCGTCGATCCTCGGGCCGCTCACCTACGGCCTGGTCAATTGGTTTTCGGGCGGAGACCACCGGCTCGCCATTCTGGTCACGGGAGGCTTCTTCGTCGCCGGACTCGGCATCCTGGTGGGTGTGGACCCGGCCCGCGGACGGCGGGAACTCGTTGCCGCGGCGGCCGCCAGGTGAGATCCACCCCCAGGCTGCGCTGTGCTGCGCCTTCCCCCTCAAGGGGGCGCCGCGTCCTCGGGGGGGGCCTGTGGGCGCTTGAGATCCACCCCCAGGCTGCGCTGCGCTGCGCCTTCCCCCCTCAAGAGGGCCATTGCCCTTGCGGGCCCGGTAGCCGCTCCGGGGAACCGCTTCTCCATCGGGACCGGCGAATACGGTGAGTTGGGGGGGAGTTTCCTCCTCTCACCTCCACACGGCTTTGCCGGTGGCGTGCCGTATAGTCCTCGCAAGCGATACTGATTTTCGGAATCCATGACTTATTCGATACCCGCGACATGCTCGGCTGGCTGAAATCGTCGGCAACCGCCGACCATCCGCTCGCCGACGCGCGAGCAGCGAAGATCATCGTCGACAACCTTGCGGCACAGAACGCGTCGCAGGCGCTCGAATCGCTGTCGGACCAGCTCGAAGGCTTGCGCGATGCGGTCGGCCTCAAGGCGCAGCGTGGATTCGAGATCATCGATCTGGTCGACAGCGCCGCCAAACCGTTCCAGCGCAAGCTGTCGCAGGAATTCGTCGGTACCCCGTCGCCCGGCAAGGCCCAGGAAACCCGCATCGCCCATGTCATGGCCGGGTTCTGGTGCCGGCTGTCCGACGCCTACCGGCTGCTGCTGGAGATGCACGAGGCCGGAGACCCGTCGGCGGTCGCCTTGAGGCCGAACCTGGGAACCATCGCCGCGCGGTCCCTGCGCGCGGCGAACCTGCATCTGAAATGGCGGCTGTTCCGTTATTCGCTGGTTTCCCCCGAATTCTGGATGAATGCCGGCCGGGTCTATTCGATCGCCGAACGGCACGGCGTCGCGGCTGGCAAGACCATGGTCTATCCGGGGACCTGGGGCGAGTCGAGCGTAGAGCGTGAATTGCTCAAGTTGCTGGCCCTGTCGGTGTCGTCCACCGATAGCCTGCCGCCCATCCAGGTCGAGCTCGCCGAGCGCGTATGCGCCCAGTTCTCCGAATTTTTCACATTGCAGAAGCAGGCGTCGGCCGGGTGTCATTTCTGGTTCGATCTGAGCGCCGCAAAGGCGCCGGCACGCCTGGCCGATCGCCTCGCCTTGTCGCACACGATGCGTTTTTTCGGGCCGGCGGGCGCGGCATTCGAGGTCGAGAAGCTCAGTGCCGCCATCCGCGAGAATGGCATGGTGCCGTCGACGGTCAATCTCGGAGCCGACTATCCCGTCGCCCTGGTCCTGCAGACGTTGCGCCACCTGGCGCGCTACTGGGCGCCGCAGCCACCGGCACGCAAGGAAGCGCGGGCTGCTTCCGATGAGCGTATCGACGTCGTGCACGGCCTGGCGGATGTACTGATTGCCGTCGAGGGTGACGCCGACGAACTGGAAGACTTCGATCGGCGGATGCAGACCTGGCCGATCGCGAACGAAAGCGCCGGCGGGTTCGGTGCCGTGGCGCCGCCCGCGCGCACCGACTGGCTCGAGATCGGAACTTTGCTCGGTTTGAAATACGAAGACGGCGCAGCATGGGGCGTCGGTCTGGTCCGCCGCATCAGCCTGGACAATCACGGCAACCGCTATGTCGGGATCGAGATGTTCGCGCGCGGCGTCACGACCGTGCGGCTGATGCCGTTGCTTGCCGACGGAAGCGTGCATCCCGACAACGAACTCGGGACCGACGCGTTGCTGTTGCCGTCCGCTGTCGACCACAGCCTTGGCAGGCTCGAGGTGAACCTGGTGCTCGAGCCTGGGTTGTTCGCGCCCAGCCGCAGTTACGGCATGAGCCTGTATGGGTGCCGCTACCTGCTGGCGCCGCGGCACCTGATCGAGGCCGGGCAGGATTTCGATATCGCCGAGTTCAGGGTTCTGCAGCGGAGTTGAGGTCCACCCCCAGGCTGCGCTGCGCCTTCCCGTCAGTCTCTTTTGGGGCGCAGAGCCGACTTCGGCCGGAACGCCTTGCAGACCTCATCGCGGGTTTCGACGTAGGGGCCGCCGATCAGATCGATGCAGTACGGCACCGCGGCGAAGATGCCCGGTACGAGGATGTCACCCGCCGCGGTGCGCAGGCCCTCGAGGGTTTCCCGGATCGATTTGGGTTGCCCCGGCAAATTGATGATCAGCGCCCCTTTGCGGATCACCGCGACCTGCCGCGACAGGATTGCCGTAGGCACGAACTTCAGGCTGATCTGACGCATCTGCTCGCCGAAGCCCGGCATCACACGGTCGGCCACCGCGAGGGTGGCCTCGGGCGTGATATCGCGGGGCGCAGGCCCGGTGCCACCGGTGGTCAGCACCAGATGGCAGCCTTCGATGTCGATCAGTTCGCGCAGGACGGATTCGATCTGCGACTGGTCGTCGGGCACGAGCCGTTCGACCAATCGCACCGGGTTGAGCAGCGCCCGGCCAAGCCATTCCGACAATGCCGGCAGGCCTTCGTCGCGATAGACCCCGCGGGCGGCGCGATCACTCGCCGACACCAGACCGATCGTGACGGCATCCGGGCTCACGAATGCGGGTCCGAAACGTCCGAGCGGAAGTCCATCGGACGATCGGGCAAATCGGGGGGAGCCTCCGGTGTGCCGGCTTGAAGGCTCGCCACCGGATCAGGTATCAGGTCGCGCAGCACCTGGAACAGTTCACGGAAAGCGCGCGGTGGCTTGCCGGCCTCGCGTTCATGCCGCGCATTGCGGATCAGCGTACGAAGACGTTGCGAATCGGTTGCAGGATGGCTTGCAATCCATTCGGCGGTGGCCGCATCATCGGCCAGCAGTCGCACGCGCCAGCGTTCCAGGGTGTGCATCCAGGCGATGTGCTGCGCGGAGACCCCGCGCAGGGCATCGAGCTGTAGTCGAATCGGCGCGGGATCGATGTCGCGCATCACCTTGCCCACGAACTGCAGTTGCCGGCGCAGCGCACCGAACGCATGGATTCGCCTGGCTGCCACAACCGCTTCGCGCAGAACGTCGGGCAGCTCAAGACGCCGCAACTGGTCTTCCGGCAATCCGACCAGAGCCTCGCCCAGAGCCTGCAACTCGATCATGTCGCGTTTCCGGCGCGACTTGCTCGGGGGCAGGGAGGTTGGGTCGAACGGTTCGGTTGCGCGCATGTGACTTGGTATCATAGTCCATGCGCTCCCCCGCTTCTCCTTTCCCGAACCGTCCCCACCTGAATACCGTGTCCGCAAACGACCGTTTTTCCCATGATCCCGACACCTTGCGCTCGATCGCTGCCGACCTGCTCCGCATGGCGGCGGACCAGGGTGCCAGCAGTGCCGAGGTCGACCTGAGCGAGGGCTTTGGCCAGTCGGTGACCGTGCGCCACGGCGCGACCGAAACCATCGAGTACAACCGTGACAAGGGCGTGAGCGTCACCGTCTACCTGGGTCAGCGCCGCGGCAACGCGTCGACCTCCGACTTCACGCCCCGGGCTCTCGAAGACACCGTCCGCGCCGCGGTGTCGATCGCGCGCCATACCGCTGAAGACCCGTTCGCGGGCCTGGCCGACCCGGATCGACTGGCGCGCGATGTCCGAGGTCTTGATCTTTACCATCCCTGGGATATTTCGGTCGAAGACGCGCTCGCCATCGCGCGCGAGTGCGAAGCCGCCGCTCTCGCCGTCGATTCGCGCATCACCAACTCCGAGGGTGGTTCGGTTCACACCCAGCAGTCGCATTTCGTCTATGCCAATTCGCTCGGATTCGTCGGTGGCTATCCGGGATCGCGTCACAGCGTGTCCTGCTCGGTCATTGCCGGAAGGGGTGACGAGATGCAGCGCGACGATTGGTACACGGTTGGTCGCGAACCGGGAGCCCTCGAGGCTCCCGCGGCGGTAGGCGCCAAGGCGGGGCGGCGGTGTGTCGCCCGCCTCGGCAGCCGCAAGATCGCCACGACCCAGACACCGGTGCTGTTCGAGTCGCCAGTGGCGGCATCGTTGCTCGGGCATTTTGCCGGTGCGGCCAGTGGCGGCAGCCTGTATCGCAAGTCGTCGTTCCTGCTCGACATGCTGGGCAAGCAGGTGTTTGCGCCCCATGTCCGCATCCGCGATCTTGCCCATGTCGAACGCGGCCTCGGCAGCAGTCCGTTCGACGACGAAGGCGTGGCCACCGAAGATCGAGAAGTGGTTCTTGCCGGTGTCCTGCAGGGGTATTTTCTCGGCAGCTACTCCGCGCGCAAGCTCGGGATGCAGACCACCGGCAATGCCGGCGGCACCCATAATCTGGTGCTCGATTCCACCGGCGAAGATTTCGAGGGGCTGTTGCGACGCATGGGCACCGGTCTGCTGGTTACCGATTTGATGGGGCAGGGCATCAACATGGTGACCGGCGACTATTCACGCGGCGCGGCCGGCTTCTGGGTCGAGGGCGGCGCGATCGCCTACCCGGTGCAGGAGATCACCATCGCTGGCAACCTCAAAGACATGTTTCTCGGCATCGCCGCGATCGGCAACGACGCCGTCGCGTGCAGTGCGCGCTGGTGCGGTTCGATCCTCATCGATCGTATGACCATCGCCGGCGCTTAAGGCCTCGGTGAACGCCGGGCCGCCCCAGGCGAACTGCGCCTCCCTGGGGGTGCTGAACGAAGGAACCCAAGAAGCGGAGTGGCCCCCCGTCCACAGGGTCCCCCGAGGAACGGGGCGCCCCCTCGTGAGGGGGAAGGCGTAGCGCAGCGCGCAGCCTGGGGGTGGTCGTCACCTCCCCACAGGGTCCCCCGAGGAACGGGGCGCCCCCTCGTGAGGGGGAAGGCGTAGCGCAGCGCAGCCTGGGGGTGGTCGTCACCTTAGCAGCAGCGGGTCACGCCGCTCCATTTGCGGTCCTGCTCGCTGCGAAAGAAGTCTTCGCGCGAGAGGGCAGGAATCTCCGAATGCGCGGCGAGGTGTCGGGCGAGATAGCGCTCGTAGGCGTCGTCGCCGGTGGCTTCGCGCAGGAAGTCCCAGAGTTTGCGCAGGTCGGCGCGGAGGTTATCGGCGGCGATCGGCATCACACCCCGGCGAGCTGGGTGAGTCGGTGTTCGGATTCCGATAGCGGCAGGACCTTCGCGCCGTTGAGAAACCGGAAACTCATCCGCAGCATGTCCGCGATCACCACCCACAGCAGCACCGCGAACAGCATCGCCAGCACCGCGTCGATACGCTGCCCGATGATGAGTTGCGGTGCCGCCGCTGCCTTGTCGGGCGGCAGGACGCCATTGGCCAGCTTCTCAGCCATGTCGCGTGCGCCAGCCAGGAAACCGATCTGCGGATTGGGACTGAACACCTTCTCGATCGCGGCCGATGTGCAGACGATCGAGAGCCAAGCCAGTGGCAGACCAGTGACCCAGGCATAGCGCACCTTGCCCATCTTGATGATGATGCCGGTGGCGACGGTCAGCGCGATGCCGGCGAGCAACTGGTTCGAGATGCCGAACAGCGGCCACAGGATGTTGACGCCACCGAGGGGATCCTGGACGCCCTGCACCAGGAAATAGCCCCACGCCGACACGAACACCAGGCTCGCCAGCACCGTGACCGGATAGGAAGAGACATCGCCGAACGGCTTCCAGACGTGCCGCATCAGATCTTGCAGCATGAACCGGCCGACGCGCGTGCCGGCATCGAGCGTGGTGAGGATGAACAGCACCTCGAACATGATGGCGAAGTGGTACCACATGGCCAACAGGTTGCCGCCGAAGGTGTTGTGGAAGATCGTGGCCATGCCGACCGCCAGCGACGGAGCGCCGCCGGTACGGGCGAACAGGGTTTTCTCGCCCATTTCCGAGGCGAGCAGCGCCATTTGCTCGACCGTCACCGGGAAGCCCCAGGATGTGATCATGGCGACGGCATCGATCGCTTCCTTGCCCACCACCCCGGGCGGGCTGTTGATCGCGAAGTAGACGCCGGGGTCGAGCACGCCGGCGGCCACCACAGCCATGATCGCCACGAACGACTCGAGCGCCATGCTGCCGTAGCCGATCATGCGGATTTCCTTCTCGTTCGCCAGCAGCTTTGGCGTGGTGCCGGAAGACACGAGCGAATGGAAGCCGGACACCGCGCCGCAGGCGATGGTGATGAACACGAACGGGAACAGGCTGCCTTTGAAGATCGGGCCGGTGCCATCGATGAACTGGGTCAGCGCGGGCATCTTCACCTCCGGCGAGAGCACCAGAATCGCTACCGCCAGCATGAATACGACGCCGAGCTTCAGGAAGGTCGACAGGTAGTCGCGCGGTGCGAGCAGCAGCCAGACCGGCAGCACCGCGGCACTGAAGCCGTAGATCATCACGAACCACGCGCAGCTCATGTCGTTCCAGTCGAACCTGCCGCGCAGGCTTTCGTTGTGGTCGATCCAGCCACCGCCCCAGACGCAGAACAGCAGCAGCACGATGCCGATGAGCGAGCCTTCGAGGACCCGCCCCGGCCGGATGCCGCGCATGTAGATGCCGACGATCATCGCCACCGGAATGGTACCGAGCACGGTGGCAGTGGCCCACGGGCTGTGCTTCATCGCCTTGACGATCACCAGGCCCAGCACCGCGATCAGGATGATCATGATCATCATCGCGCCGATCATGGCCGCCCAGCCGCCGACCGGGCCGAGTTCGTCCTTGGCCATCTGCCCGAGCGAACGGCCGTCACGGCGTACCGAGCAGAACATGGTGACCATGTCCTGCACGCAGCCGCCGACCACGGAGCCGGCCAGGATCCACAGCGTGCCGGGGAGGTAGCCGAACTGCATGGCCAGCGTCGGTCCGATCAGCGGACCGGGGCCGGCGATGGCGGCGAAATGATGGCCGAAGACCACCCACTTGTTGGTCGGTATGAAGTCGCGGCCGTTGTTGAAGCGCTCGGCCGGTGTTGCCCGGGACACATCGAGCACCAGCACCTTCGTGCAGATCCAGGCGCTGTAGAAGCGATAGCCGATCAGGTAGGTGCAGATGGCCGCCGCGATGAACCACAAGGCGTTGATCGTCTCGCCGCGATGCAGCGCGATGCCGCCGATCGCGGCCGCACCGATCACGGCGATAGCCAACCAGACCAGTTTCGACAGGATGCTCTTGGGCATTGTAGGTGCTCCTTCCCGTGGTTGTCGTTGTCGCGATGCGCGCTGGCGCAAGACGGTCTTCACCGCCGTGCCGATCACTCGCCGGATGATAGCAGCAGGCCGTCGCGCAATGCGCCGCGTCGGGTCCGCGCATCGGGCGGAGCATCGCGCGGCGTGGCGGCCGAGGCTGTCGGCGGGGGCACGGTGCTACCATTTGCCTTGTCTGCTTTTTTCAGCGGCCGTCCCGGGGGCGGTATCGACATGCCCAGTTCCGACCAGATTCTCCGGACCTTCGACCCCGAGCTATGGGGCGCCATCGACGCCGAGCGCGAGCGTCAGGAGAATCACGTCGAACTGATCGCTTCCGGAAACTACCCCAGTCCGCGCGTATCGGCGGCGCAGGGCGCGTTGCTCACCGACCAGCATGCCGGCGGCTACCCCGGCAAGCGCGACCGCGGCGGTTGTGACTTCATCGACGTCGCCGAGCGGCTGGCGGTCGATCGCTGTCGGCAACTGTTCCGCGCCGAATACGCCAACGTGCAGCCGCATTCCGGCTCGCAGGCCAATCAGGCGGTTCACCTGGCGCTGTTGAATCCGGGCGACACGATCCTCGGCATGTCGCTCGCGCACGGCGGGTGCCCGACGCGCAGCGAACCGGTCGGCCGGCCCGGCAAGATCCACCATGAGGTGGCCTACGGGCTCGACGCGGACGAGGTCATCGACTATGCCCAGGTCGAGGCGCTCGCCCACAGGCATCGGCCGCGACTGATCGTCGCCGGCGCCTCGGCCTACTGGCTGCGCATTGATTTCAAGCGGTTTCGACGCATCGCCGACGCTGTCGGCGCGTTGTTGATGGTCGACATGACGCACCACGCCGGGCTGGTCGCCGCCGGTCTCTATCCCAGCCCGGTCGGAGTGGCGGATGTCGTTGTCGGCAGCACTGACAAGACGCTGCGTGGCCCCGCTGGCGGGTTCATCCTGGCCCGCGAGGCGTGGGGGCACGCGCTCGATTCGACGGTCTTCCCGAGTGTGCGGGGTAGCCCCATGGCACCCATGATCGCCGCGAAGGCCGTTGCGTTTCGGGAGGCGATGTCGCCGGCGTTCCGCGCCTACCAGGAGCGCGTCATCGACAACGCGGCGACGCTTGCCCGTGTCCTCACCGAACGCGGCTTGCGCATCGTCTCCGGCCGTACCGAGTGCCACATGATGCTGGTCGACCTGCGTGCGATCGGCGTCACCGGCGACGAAGCCGAGGCGGTGCTGGGCCGCGTCCACGTGAGCGTCGACAAGAATGCCATCCCGAACGATCCGCGGCAGCCGGCGGCGACCAGCGGGCTGCGTCTGGGGTCGCCGGCCGTCACGACTCGCGGCTTCGGACCCGCGGAAATCGAGCAGATCGGCCATGTCATTGCCGATGTGCTCGGGGCGCCCCGCGACGATGCCGTCGTCGCCCGGTCGGCGTCCGCCGTCACGGCTCTGTGCGCGCGATTCCCGGTCCATGGGCAACCGATGGTGCCGCCGGCGCGCCACTCCCGCCCGACGCTCGTCGTCGCGCGATGACGCCCACCCCCAGGCTGCGCTGCGCTGCGGTGACGTCCACCCCCAGATTGCGCCGCGCTGCGGTGACGTCCACCCCCAGATTGCGCCGCACTTCGTGTTCCCTGGAGAGAAGGCCGGACACGGACCTTGTCAGTTCATGAAATGCCCGTTCTGCGGCAATGCCGACACCCAGGTGGTGGATTCGCGGATGGGAGAAGATCGTGACAGCGTCAAGCGCCGACGCCGCTGCCCGTCCTGCGACAAGCGCTTCACGACCTGGGAGACGGTCGAGCTGCGCATGCCCCAGGTGGTCAAGTCGAGCGGCAATCGTGCCGAATTCGGCGCCGACAAACTGCGCACCGGCTTCACCCGCGCGTTGCACAAGCGCCCGGTGCCGACGGATCTGGTGGATGCCGCGATCCAGCGCATCACCCAGAAGCTGCTGTCCCTGGGCGAGCGCGAGGTGCAGTCGAGCCTGATCGGGCAGATGGTCATGAAGGAACTGGCGCGGCTGGACAAGGTGGCCTACATCCGGTTCGCCTCGGTGTACCGCAGCTTCCAGGACGTCGACGACTTCCGCGAAGCTATCGAGGAAGTGGCGAAACCGGCGCCGAAACGCCGCCGTGCCGTCGCCGGACGCTGATGGAATTCTCCACCGATGATCATCGCCACATGGCGCATGCGCTGCGGCTGGCGGCACGCGGACTGAACACGACCACGCCGAATCCGCGCGTGGGCTGTGTCCTCGTGAGCCACGGCAGCGTGGTCGGTGAGGGGTGGCACGAACGCGCCGGCGAAGCTCATGCCGAGGTGCATGCGCTGCGTGTTGCGGGCACCGCGGCCAGGGGTGCCACGGCATACGTCACGCTCGAGCCCTGCGACCACCATGGCAGGACCCCTCCCTGCACCGAAGCGCTGATCGCCGCCGGCGTGAAACGTGTCGTTGCCGCCATGACCGATCCGAATCCGCAGGTGTCCGGCCGGGGTTTGGCGCGGCTGCACGCAGCGGGTATCGAAACCGCGAGTGGTCTGTTGCACGCCGAGGCAACCGAACTCAACGTCGGCTTCGTCTCGCGCATGACGCGGCAGCGCCCGTGGTTGCGGGCCAAGATCGCCGCCAGCCTCGACGGCAGGACCGCACTCGCGAATGGCGCGAGCCAATGGATCACCGGGCCGGCGGCCCGGCGCGACGGACATCGCTGGCGAGCCCGCTCCTGCGCCGTCATGACCGGCATCGGCACCCTGCGCGACGACAACCCGCAATTGAATGTTCGCGATGTCCCGTGTGAACGCCAGCCGCTGCGCGTGGTGGTCGACAGCCGGTTGCGCATGCGTCCGGATGCTCGCATCCTCGACGGCGGTGGCGTCATCGTCGCGACCGCCGAGGCGGAAACGGCATCGGTTCGCGCCCTCGAGTCGGCCGGCGCCGAGGTATGGCAGGTGGCCGGCCTAGACGGCAAGGTCGACCTCGTGGCGCTGGGACGGCGTCTTGCCGAGCGTGGCGTCAACGAGTTGCTGGTCGAGGCCGGGATCAACCTGCACAGCGCGCTTTCCGCGGCGGGTCTGGTGGATGAGTTCCTGCTCTACCTTGCGCCGCATTTTCTCGGTGACGACGGGCGAGGCATGCTGCATCTGCCGGGTATCGGGCGGCTCGACCAGCGCCTGGATCTGGTGCTGCACGAGGTGCGCCGATTCGGTCCGGATTTGCGCATCCGTGCACGGCCCCGAGCGTCGGCAGTCGGGATCGGCGTCTGATGTTCACGGGCCTGGTACAGGCGCTCGGCCGCGTTGCCGCGCTGGAACCCGTGGCCGGTGGTGCCCGCCTGCGGATCGACGCCGCCGGGCTCGATCTTGCCGATGTCGCCATCGGCGATTCGATCGCGGTGAATGGTTGTTGCCTGACCGTGACGGCGCTTGATACCGTCGGTTTCGCCGCCGATGTTTCGCGGGAAACCATGGATTGCACCGCGGGGTTTGCAGCCGGTGTCCGGGTCAATCTCGAAAAGGCGCTGCGCGCGGGTGACCGGCTCGGCGGTCACATGGTCACCGGTCACGTCGACGGCGTGGGAGAGATCGTATCGATCGAACCGGCGGGGCCGAGCCGGGTGCTGGTCTTCCGCGTGCCGCCTGCGCTCGCGCGCTACGTGGCCCGAAAAGGCTCAGTCACCGTCGATGGCGTCAGTCTCACCGTCAATACCGCGGGCTGCGATACCTTCGCGGTCAATCTCATCCCTCACACGCTGGCGATGACCGGGTTCGGTGGTCTCGCCGCGGGCGCCCGCGTGAACATCGAGGTCGATCTGATCGCCCGCTATGTCGAGCGGTTGCTGGACGGTGACCTACAGGAGTCGAAGCAATGAGCATCAGCAATACGCCCGACATCGTCGACGAACTGCGCGCCGGCCGCATGGTCGTGCTGGTCGACGAGGAGGAACGCGAGAACGAGGGTGACCTGGTGATGGCGGCTCAGTTCGTGACGCCGGAGGCGGTGAACTTCATGGCGCGCTACGGTCGCGGACTCATCTGCCTGACGCTCACCGAGGCCCGCTGCCGTCAGCTCGAACTGCCGCTGATGGTGTCGCAGAACCGTTCGCAGCTCGGCACCAATTTCACCCTGTCGATCGAAGCCGCACGCGGCGTGACCACCGGCATATCGGCGGCCGATCGCGCGGTCACGGTCCTGGCGGCGGTGGCGCGCGACGCGAAACCTTCCGACATCGTGATGCCCGGACACATCTTCCCGCTGATGGCGCAGACCGGTGGCGTGCTGGTACGCGCCGGCCATACCGAGGCCGGCTGCGACCTCGCCCACCTAGCCGGGCTGGAGCCCGCGGCGGTGATCTGCGAGATCCTGCGCGACGATGGCGAGATGGCGCGCCTGCCCGACCTGCTCGAGTTCTCGCGCCAGCACGGCATCCACATCGGCACCATCGCCGACCTGATCCACTATCGCAGTCGTACCGAATCGCTGGTGGCGCGGGTGCACGAGCGCCGCATCGGTACCGCCTACGGGCCGTTTCGCCTGGTGGCGTATCGCGATCTCACCACTCACGAGACCCATCTCGCGCTGGTGCGTGGCGATGTCGAAGGTGGCGATCCGGTGCTGGTGCGGGTGCACGAACCGCTTTCGGTGCTGGATGCCCTCGACACCGAGGCCTCCACGCATTCGTGGAACCTGCATGCCGCCCTGGCGATGATCGCCCGCGACGGGCGCGGCGTGGCGGTGCTGCTGCACCGTACCGAGACCGGTGCAGACCTGCTCGCGCACCTGCTGGCCCAGCCCAGTGCCGGCGATAGGCGCAAGATGGATCTGCGCACCTACGGGATCGGCGCCCAGATCCTGCGCGATCTCGGCGTGTCGCGCATGCGCCTGCTCGCGCAACCGCGCAAAATGCCGAGCATGGCCGGATTCGACCTTGAGGTCGCGGGCTACATCCAGCCCGAGCCGGTGCCGGACACAGCAGGAGAATGACGATGCCACATACCGATGATGTTTATGAGATCGCGCCCGATCTGGCGGGCGCAGGCCTGTCGATCGGTATCGCGATGAGCCGTTTCAACGAGCCGGTCTGCGCGGCGCTGCTGCGCGCCTGCCTCGACCAACTGTTCGCGCTCGGGGTCGGCCGCGATGATATCTCGGTCGTCACGGTGCCGGGCGCCCTCGAGCTGCCGGTGGCCCTGCAGCGGCTCGCGCGCACCGGGCAGTTCCATGCGCTGATCGCTCTTGGCGCGGTCATCCGCGGCGAGACCTATCATTTCGAACTGGTCGCCAACGAGTCGGCGGCGGGAATATCGCGGGTTGCGCTCGACGCCGGGCTGCCGGTTGCCAACGGCGTCCTCACCACCGACACCGACGAGCAGGCCGAGGCGCGCATGCACGTCAAGGGTGCCGACTGCGCGCGGGTCGCGGTCGAGATGGTCAACCTCCTCGCGGCGATCGACGATGAGCGAGATTAAGGTGACGCCCAAGCCGAAGAACGCGCGCCGCCGGTCGCGCGAACTGGCGGTGCAGTTCCTGTATGCGTGGCTGGTCAGCGACACCGATCCCGAATCGCTCAAGCGCGAGGCGCGGGACGACGACTCGTTCCGGCACCTCGACGCTGCGCTGTTCGACCGGCTGATCGACGGTGTCATCGCCGCCGCCGATACGCTGCGCGACACGCTGAGGCCGCTGCTCGATCGCAGCGTTCGCGAGTTGTCGCCGGTCGAGCACGCGATCCTGCTCATCGGCGCACGCGAGTTGTCGGCGCACCCGGAGACGCCTTACAAGGTCATCATCAACGAGGCGGTCGATCTCGCACGCGTGTTCGGCGGCACCGATGGTCACAAGTATGTCAACGGGGTGCTCGACAAGCTGGCTTTGCAACTGCGCCCTGGCGAGGTGGTACGCAGAGGCTGATAACCATAAGACAACGCGGCCGCGCGGTCGCTCCACGGAAGGCAACGACATGGCGGACGCACCCAGAAAGCTGTCGATCTTCGACTTGCAGGCCAAGGTGGCGCGCGGGGAGAAGATCTTCCAGGTCACGGCAGTGGACTTTCCCACGGCGCAGTTGGTCGATCGCGCCGGCATCGACTGCATCCTGATCGGCGATTCCGTCGGGATGACAGCGCTCGGCTACAGCAGCACCGTGCCGGTCACCATGGACGAGATGCTGCACCACGCCCGGGCCGTGGCGCGGGCGGCAAAGTCCGCGATCCTGGTTGGTGATCTGCCGCTCGGCGCCTATCACGCCAGTACCGAAGACGCTATCCACAACGCCATGCGCATGGTGAAGGAGGGTGGCGCCGACGTGGTCAAGCTCGAGGGCGGCGAGGATTTCGCACCGATGGCCGAGGCGGTGGTCCGGGCCGGCATCCCGGTGATGGCGCACATCGGGCTCACGCCGCAGCTCATGTCAAAGCTCGGCGGCTTCAAGGTTCAGGGCAAGAGCGCGAGCGCCGGCTTGCAGCTGCTGAAGGACGCGCTGGCGATGGAGCGGGCGGGTTGCTTCGCCATCGTGCTCGAAGCCATTCCGGACCGCGTGGCGCAGATCATCACCGAGCGCCTCGCGATCCCCACTATCGGCATCGGCGCCGGCCCGCACTGCGACGGGCAGAATCTGGTTTTGCACGACATGGTCGGCCTGTTCGACCGGTTCACGCCCAAGTTCGCGAAGCGCTATGCCGACTGCTGGAGTCTGGTGTCGAATGCGCTGACCGAGTTTCAGGACGACGTGCGCCAGGGCGGATTTCCGCGCGCGGAGCACAGCTTCACGATGAAGGAAGACGAGTACCAGGAACTGCTGCGGCAGTTGCCGCCGGTATAGCGCTGGCGCCGGGCCGGCTCACGCCGTGCACCCGTCGGCCACCGGTCGAGCGACGAATGACCGGTGCCGAAGTCATCCACCGGCAGCGGCAGTCCCTGCGCGTGCAGACGCTCCAGGGTTTCGAGGGCGCGTGCCGGGTAGTTCATCACGCCGCTCTCGGTGATTTCGGGGCAGATCAGACGGGGGGGGGGGGCACCGCATGGCGCTCCAGTGCCTTCGCCACCAGCTCTGGCGGTCCTGCTCGTATGCCGGCTTGTGGTTCACGAATGCCGTCGAGCATGAGGTTGAAGCTCGCCGCGAGTTGGCCGATCTCCGCGCGTGAACCGTAAACCCATCGCGACCCAGGCGATCGGCACCGGCGCCAGCGCCGGAAACGGGAGCAGGAAGCGCGCTACCTCTCCGTTCAAGTCAATTTCCAGGTGAGGTTGCCCACGTTGTACCCTTGACGCCATCTTTCCCGGGCATCGGATTTTCCGGGAGCCACAACGCGCGTCATCGGCAGTGACCACGGAATTCGATCTGATCCATCGCTACTTCTCTCCATCCACGCAACACACGGTGCTCGCGGGGGGCGATGACGCGGCCCTGATACAGCTGACTCCCGGTGCGCAACTGGCGGTGTCGGCCGACATGCTGGTTGCCGGCCGCCATTTTCTCGCCGCGGACGAGCCGGCCGATATCGGCTACAAGGCGCTGGCGGTGAACCTGTCCGATCTGGCGGCGATGGGGGCATGGCCACGCTGGGCCACACTGGCGATCGCGCTACCCGAGGCTGACGAAACGTGGGTAGCAGGCTTCGCCAGCGGCTTTCTCGACCTTGCGCGAGAACACGGCGTCGATCTGATCGGCGGGGACACCACCCGCGGGCCACTCACGATCACGGTGCAGATCCTGGGCGAGATCATGCCGGGCCTGGCGTTGCGTCGCGATGGCGCCGGCCAGGGCGACGACCTCTGGGTCACCGGCACGCTGGGCGACGCGGCGCTTGCCCTGGCACAGATCCTGGGTGCCGGACCGCTGACCCCGGATCATGCGGACGCCGCGCTCGCACGTCACTATCGTCCGACGCCGCGGGCGGCGTTCGGCCGGGCGCTAGGCGGTATTGCCAGCGCCTGCATCGATGTGTCGGACGGATTGGCCGCCGACGTCGCTCATGTCGCGGCGCGTTCCTCGGTGCGCGTCGTGATCGACTGGGGGCGGGTGCCATTGCATCCTGCGATACGGCGGTATCGCGGCGATCCTTCGATCCGTGCTGCCGCGCTCGCTGGCGGTGATGACTACGAGCTCGCATTCACGGCGCCACGGGCGAGGCGCGACGCCATCGCATCCATCAGCGCGAGTACCGGATTGGCGGTCACACGCTGCGGCCGGGTCGAAGCCGGCAGCGGCGTCGTCGTCCTCGACGAAGACGGTGCACCGATCGTTCTGGCGCAATCGGGCTACGACCATTTCCGCTGATTCCGTGCCGCACGTCGCCGATGCACGCTTCGTGTTGAGCGATGCCGGGCATCTGCTGGCTTTCGGGTTCGGCGCCGGCTTGTCGCGCCGGGCCCCCGGCACGGTCGGAACGCTGGTTGCGTTTCCGTTCTTCTGGCTGCTCCACCCAAGGTTGTCGGATGCAGAGTTCGTCGTGGCGCTCGTGCTGATGTTCGTGCTCGGGGTGTGGGTCTGCGACCGGGCCGGCCGGGCGCTCGGGGTCGCCGATCATGGCGGCATGGTGTGGGACGAGATCGTCGCATTTCTGGTGGTGCTGTTCCTGGTGCCACCGGGCGCTCTTTGGCAGATATCGGGTTTCCTGCTGTTCCGCGCATTCGATATCCTCAAGCCGGGGCCGATCCGCTACTTCGATCGGACGCTCGAGGGCGGATTCGGCGTGATGTTCGACGATCTGGTCGCCGCTTTCTTCACGCTGCTGGTGCTTGCGGTATGGAAAACGGTGGTCCTGCCAACATGATCGACAACGAACTGGACGTGCTCGCGCAACGCGTCGGCGCCGCATTGGGCGCCAGCGGCGCGGTCCTGGCCACCGCCGAGTCCTGCACCGGCGGCTGGATCAGCGCTGCCATCACCGCCGTGGCCGGCAGCTCGGCGTGGTTCGACCGCGGCTTCGTCACCTACAGCAATGCGGCGAAGCAGGCCATGCTCGGCGTGAGCGCGCCAACGCTCGAACAGCACGGCGCGGTATCGGAGCAGACGGCGCTCGCGATGGTGGATGGCGCTCTCGGCCGCAGTGACGCGAGCGTTGCGGTGTCGGTGAGCGGTGTCGCCGGTCCCGGTGGGGGCTCACCGGCGAAGCCAGTGGGAACGGTGTGCATCGCCTGGGGAACCGCGGGTGGTATCCGCGAGGTGCGAACCTTTCACTTCCCCGGTGACCGGATGGCCGTGAGACGGCAGTCCGTCATCGCGGCCATGACGGGCGTCATCGCCATGGCCGGTCGCAGCGAAATCGCGTAGCGGCTCGAACCGCTCGAACGGCTCGCCCACGGCGCGCCCGAATAGGGCTTCGGCGGCAGCCCCTGCAAGTGCCTGAATCGATATCCGGAGTCCTTCGGCCAGGTTGCCGCCGGCACCGTCAGGAAACAGGCAGGTCTTTGAATAAAAGGGATAAAGCACACCTCGTCTGGATCAGCCCTTGTGCCATAATGCCGTTTTCCCGAATGAGGCAGAGCATGGACGAGAACAAGACCAAGGCGCTGGCGGCGGCGCTGGCGCAGATCGAGAAACAGTTCGGCAAGGGCTCGATCATGAGGCTCGGCGAGAACGACACCTCGCAGGACATCCAGGTGATCTCCACCGGTTCGCTCGGCCTCGATCTGGCGCTCGGCATCGGCGGCCTGCCGCGCGGCCGGATCGTCGAAATCTACGGCCCGGAATCGTCGGGCAAGACCACCCTCACGCTCCAGGTCATCGCCGAAGCGCAGAAGCTCGGTGGCATCGCCGCCTTCATCGATGCCGAGCACGCCCTCGATCCGCAATATGCCCGCAAGCTCGGCGTCAAGGTCGAAGACCTGCTCATCTCCCAGCCCGACAACGGTGAGCAGGCGCTCGAGATCGCCGATTCCCTGGTGCGCTCCGGCGCGGTCGACATCGTGGTCATCGACTCGGTCGCCGCGCTCACGCCCAAGGCCGAGATCGAAGGCGAGATGGGCGACCAGTTGCCCGGCCTGCAGGCGCGGCTCATGTCGCAGGCGCTGCGCAAGCTCACCGGCAACATCAAACGCTCCAATACCATGGTCATCTTCATCAACCAGATCCGGATGAAGATCGGGGTGATGTTCGGCAATCCGGAAACCACCACCGGCGGCAATGCGCTCAAGTTCTACGCCTCGGTGCGGCTCGACATCCGTCGCACCGGCTCGATCAAGAAGGGCGAGGAGGTCATCGGCAACGAGACCCGCGTCAAGGTCGTCAAGAACAAGGTTGCACCCCCGTTCCGCACCGCCGATTTCGACATCCTCTATGGCGAGGGCATCTCGCGCGAAGGCGAGATCGTCGAGCTCGGCGTCAACAACCACATCGTCGAGAAGTCGGGTGCGTGGTACGCCTACCAGGGCAACAAGATCGGCCAGGGCAAGGACAACGCCCGCGACTACCTGCGCGAACATCCGGCGCTGGCTCAGGAGATCGAACTCAAGATTCGCGAGGCCGTGGGCATCAAGTCCTCCAAGGCCATTGCCGAGGTCGATTGACGAGATGACGCCCACCCCCAGGCTGCGCTGCGCTACGCCTTCCCCCTCGAGGGGGCCGGTGTCCTCGGGAAACCCTGTGGGCACCGTGACGCCCACCCCCAGGCTGCGCTGCGCTACGCCTTCCCCCTCGAGGGGGCGCAGCATTCCTCGGGGGACCCTGTGGATGCTGCCCCTTCGTTCGAGATCGGACCTTCGTTGAGCATTCAGCCAAGCCTTCGCGATCGCGCCCTGCGGCTGCTGGCGCGACGTGATTACGCCGAAGCCGAGCTTCGCGCCAAGCTTGCTCCGCATGCCGGTGCCGACGACGATCTGGCCGCGTTGCTCGGGCAGCTTGCTGCGTCTGGGTTCGTCTCCGACACGCGTTGTGCCGAACAGGTGTCGCGGCGCCATCAGGGCAAACATGGGCCGCTGATGGTCGAGCGCGACCTGCGTCGGCGCGGCATCGGGCACGAGCTCATCGACCAGGTCGTAGCGGTAGCGCGCGCCACCGAGTTCGACGAGGCGCTGGCGGTACTGCGGCGCAAATTTTCCCAGGCGCCCGACAGCGCTGCTGAGCGCGCGCGTCAGTGGCGCTACCTCGAGGCGCGTGGTTTCAGTCGGTCCGTGATCGGCCGCGTTCTGCGCCTGGCGTTCGACGAGTCGGCCGATTGATTCCAATGAGCGCGCCGCCCGCGTGATCTACACCCCTTCGATTCCACCAGCGACACCACCATGAAAAGCAGCGAGATACGCCACCGATTTCTCGACTATTTCCGCCGTAACGGCCACACCGTCGTCAACTCGTCGCCGCTGGTTCCGGGCAACGATCCGACGCTGCTGTTCACCAACGCCGGCATGGTGCAGTTCAAGGACGTCTTCCTCGGTCAGGAGAAGCGCGCCTATTCCCGTGCCACCACGTCGCAGCGCTGCGTCCGCGCCGGCGGCAAGCACAACGACCTCGAAAATGTCGGCTACACCGCTCGCCACCACACCTTCTTCGAAATGCTGGGCAACTTCAGCTTCGGCGATTACTTCAAGCAGGAGGCGATCGCCTTCGCCTGGGGTTTTCTCACCGAAGAACTGAAGATTCCGGCGGAGAAGCTATGGGTCACCGTGCACACCGAAGACGACGGTGCCGCGGCCATCTGGCTCGAGCAGATCGGCGTGCCGCCCGACCGGCTGGTCCGCATCGGCACCAACGATAACTTCTGGCAGATGGGCGATACCGGTCCCTGCGGCTACTGCACCGAGATCTTCTACGACCATGGGCCTGATGTGGCTGGCGGTCCGCCAGGATCGCCCGATGCCGACGGCGACCGCTATATCGAGATCTGGAACCTCGTGTTCATGCAGTTCAACCGCGATGACCAGGGCACGTTGCATCCGCTGCCGCGTCCGTCGGTCGACACCGGGATGGGCCTGGAACGCATCAGCGCGTTGATGCAGGGCGTGCACTCCAACTACGACATCGACCTGTTCCGCGATCTCATCGCGGCGGCAGCGGTCGCCACCGGCACCGCCGACCGCGACAGCAACTCGCTCAAAGTCATCGCCGATCATATCCGCGCCTGCAGCTTCCTGATCGTCGATGGCGTCATCCCCGGCAACGAAGGCCGCGGCTATGTCCTGCGCCGCATCGTGCGGCGCGCCATTCGCCATGGCCACAAGCTTGGCCGGAAGCAGCCGTTTTTCCATCATCTGGTTGCCGAACTGGTGCGAGTGATGGGCGCCGCCTACCCTGAGCTCACCGCGGCGCAGACACGGGTCGAGCAGGTGCTGCTGCAGGAGGAGGAGCGCTTCGCCGAGACGCTCGACCACGGCATGACGGTGCTCGATGCGGCCATGAAGAAGGAAGACCGCATGCTCGACGGTTCCATGGTGTTCAAGCTCTACGACACCTATGGCTTCCCGCTCGATCTCACCGCCGACATCGCCCGCGAGCGCGGCTTCAACGTCGACTTCGCCGGCTTCGAGGCCGAGATGCAGCAGCAGCGCGAGCGCGCCCGCGCGGCATCGCGGTTCTCGGCGCAATCGGCGGTCGAGTACACCGGTCAGGCCACCGAATTTCTCGGCTACGAGCTGCTGAAGCTCGAGGCCAGGGTGCTTGCCCTCTACCGCGGGGGCACGTCGAGCACGAGTCTCGAAAGCGGTGAGGAGGGCGTGGTGGTGCTGGACCGGACGCCTTTCTATGCCGAATCCGGTGGCCAGGTGGGCGACAGTGGTGAACTCACCGCCGGCACCGGCAGCTTCGCCGTCGGCGACACCCAGAAGATCCAGGCCGAAGTATTCGGGCACAAGGGCCGCATGCTGACGGGTCGCCTCGCGGTCGGTGACCGGGTCACCGCCCAGGTGAGCGCCGTGGCACGGGCGCGCACCGCCAACAATCATTCGTCGACGCACCTGCTGCACGCGGCGTTGCGGCAGGTGCTCGGGCCGCACGTGAGCCAGAAGGGCTCGCTGGTGGATGCCAATCGCACCCGCTTCGACTTCAGTCACGGCGCACCGATGACCACCGGCGAGATGGTCCAGGTCGAGGCTCTGGTCAATCGCGAGATTCGCCACAACGTCGCCGTCGACGCGCGGTTGATGAAGTACGACGAGGCCATCAAGGCGGGCGCCATGGCGCTGTTCGGCGAGAAGTACGGCGACGAGGTGCGGGTCATCGGCATGGGGCCGTTCTCGACCGAGTTGTGCGGTGGTACCCACGTGCGGCGCAGCGGCGACATCGGTTTCTTCAAGATCGTGAGCGAGTCGGGTGTGGCGGCTGGCATCCGCCGCATCGAAGCCGTCACCGCCGATACGGCGCTGGCCCAGGCTCAGGCGAGCGAGCGCCAGTTGGCGGACATCGCCAGCCTGCTCAAGACCTCGCCGCACGACATCGGCCCGAAGCTCGAGCAGATCGTCGACAACGTGAAGCAGCTCGAGCGCGAACTCGCTCGCCTCAAGTCGAAGCTCGCGGCAGCGCAAGGCGATGAGCTGGTCAGCGGCGCGGCCGAGGTGAAGGGCGTGAAGGTGGTGGCGGCCCGCCTGGACGGCGCCGATTCCAAGGCGTTACGCGAAACGGTCGACAAATTGCGCGACCAGCTCAAGTCGGCCATCGTCGTGCTCGGCGCGGCGGAGGGCGACAAGGTCACGCTGATCGCCGGCGTGACCCCGGACCAGATCGGGCGGGTGAAGGCGGGGGATCTGGTCGGTCATGTGGCTTCGCTGGTCGGGGGCAAAGGGGGCGGACGCCCCGACATGGCTCAGGGTGGCGGCACCGACCCCTCGAAGCTGGATGCTGCCCTGTCGTCGGTGACGGCGTGGGTCGAAGCGAAACTGTAGTGGCGAAGTGGCAGTCGCGTATCGGCCGTTAGCGCAGGCGTGGCCGGTGACAACCAGAACCAACAAGGAGAGCAGATATGAATCGACGTGACATGCTGACGATGCTGGGTACCGCGGCGCTGATCCCGTGCAGCGCCTGGGCCGATCCGGCCCACGAGCTGACGACCACCCAGACCATCCGGATCAAGGGCTCGCCCGAAGCCGTGTGGGCCTACGTGGGCGACTTCGGCGGTATCGCCAAGTGGCTCACCGTGATGCGGTCGAGCAAGCTGGTCCTGAAGCAGCGCAACGAGGTCGGGGCGATCCGCGAGCTGGTGCGCGGCAATGGCACCCGCGTGCGCGAAAAATGTGTCGAACTTGATCCGCAGGCGATGCGAATCAGTTATGTGTATGTCGACGGCGCGGTGATGGCGAGCGACTACCTGTCGACGGTCGATGTCAACGATGCCGGCAACGGTGAAACCGAAGTGGTCTGGACCGGGCGCTTCACGCGCCTGAACTACTGGCAGGATCCGGCGCCCGAAGGCCAGGACGACGCCAGCGTCAAGGCGTTCTTCGATCGGGTCTACAAGCTCGGCCTCGAGTCGCTCAAGAGCAAGGTCGAAGGCAGTTAGCGTTGAGGCCCACCCCCAGCCTGCACTTCGCTCCGGCTTCCCCCTCAAGGGGGCGCAGCGTCCTCGGGGGACCCTGTGGGCGCTGCCCCTTCGCTTCCGATGAGCCCTTCGTTCAGCCTTCCCCCAGGGGGCGCCCCGTTCCTCGGGAAACCCTGCGGACGGGGCCTCTCCACTTCTGAGGTCCCTTCGTTCAGCACCCCAGGCTGGGCTCCGCCTTACCCCTCAAGGGGGGATGCGACCCGGGGCTGACCCGATGGCGTTCGCGACGGTGGCCGCCGAGCCGAAGCGGTTGGCCCACTCGATCGCCTGCACGTAGGCGTCGTTGACTCTTTCCGCATCCAGAAAAGGCAGCCCGGCCAACTGATCGGCAACGCCGTCGGGGTCGGCCTGCTCGATGCGCTCCACCAGCCGCAACATGGCGCCCAGGGCGCCGCTGCGATCCAGCAATGCAGCTCGTACCGGGTCGGCCAGCGGCAGGGGCACGAGCACCTCCTCCATCGGCAGGGCCAGCAGCGCACCCGCCAGCGACAGGTTGCCCGCGAGAAACGCCTGCTCGCGCATGCCCGCCGTCACGTCCGGCCAGTCGCGCGCCAGGGTTTCCATCAGGCGTGCCCTGGTGGCGGCCAGTACCAGCAGCGGGCTCGGAAACCGCGCATCAGGCGAACTCGCCACCGCATAGATGAGCAGTTCCAGCAGACGCCGCAGCGGGCGGCGCCCGACCAGCACCTGGGCGTGCGAGACCGACCGGATCTCACCGTGCGCGGAGCCGAGGAAGGCATCCACCAGGCGTCGCAGGCCGCGCGTCAGCTCGGCGCTCGAGGCGAACAGGGGCTCCAGCGTTGCCAGATCGCGGGTGCCAGCCAGCAGTGACATGAGCTGCACAATGGCCGATTCGGCCGCCGGATGCCGGGTGCCGCGCAGGATCAGCGGTTTGGCGAAGTAGTAGCCCTGGAACAGATCGAATCCCAGGTCCATACAGGCCTTGGCCTCGGCGGCCGTATTCACCTTCTCGGCCAGCAGTATCAGCGGGCGCTTTTGCAACCGCGCCATCACCGCCGCAAGCCGCTTCAGGCTCAGCGCATCGACGTCGACCTTGACCACGTCGACCACGTCGAGCACCGCGTCGTAGGCATCTTCATGGCCGACATAGTCGTCCAGCGCGATGCGGAAGCCGGCCGCCTTGAGTGCCTTGAGGCGCTCGACCAGTGCGTCGTTGACATCGACGGTTTCCAGGACTTCGAGCACCACGCGATCGCGCGGCAGCAACTCGATCACGTCGCTGTGAATCAGGGCGCCCGGGAGGTTGATGAAGCCCAGGTACGGTCCGAGAACCGCCTCGATGCCCAGCTCCGAGAACGCATGATTGATGACCGTGGCCGAGGCGACAAGATCATCGTCGACCTGCGCATCGTTGGTGTGCCCGGAACGGAACAGCAGCTCGAACGCGGCCAGATTCTGGTCGCGGTCGAGGATCGGCTGGCGGCCGAGCAGCAGTTCGCGCGGCGGCATGCTCGTGCGGGCTCAGCAGATCAGCGGCTCAGAACGGCAGCTTCGCGTCCGGCGCCGCCGCCACGATGGCCGTACGGAAGGCCTCCTGGATGCGGGTCAGGGCGGCGGTGCTGTCGGCTTCGAACCGCAGCACGATCACCGGCGTGGTGTTGGACGAGCGCGCGAGGCCGAAGCCGTCGGCATACTCGACCCGCAGACCGTCGATGGTGATGACCTCCCGGGCACCGTCGAAGCGCGCGTTCTTTTGCAGCTGGTCGATGAGCGTGAAATTCTCGCCTTCCTTCAGCTTGATCTGCAACTCCGGGGTGTTGATCGAGTCCGGCAGCGCTTCGAGAACCGCGCTCGGGTCTGCGACCCGCGACAGGATCTCGAGCAGGCGAGCGCCGGCATAGAGGCCATCGTCGAAGCCGTACCAGCGCTCCTTGAAGAAGATGTGGCCGCTCATCTCGCCGGCCAGCTGCGCGCCGGTTTCCCGGAGCTTGGCCTTGATCAGCGAGTGCCCGGTCTTCCACATCAGCGGCACGCCGCCGCGCGCCTTGATCCAGGGCACCAGGTTGCGGGTGCACTTTACGTCGTAGATGATCTGCGCCCCCGGATTGCGCTTGAGCACGTCTTCGGCGAACAGCATGAGCTGCCGGTCGGGGAAGATGATCTTGCCCGACTTGGTGACCACGCCGAGGCGGTCGCCGTCGCCGTCGAACGCGAACCCGAGTTCGCCCGGACCGCTCGCCAGCGCATGGATGATGTCCTCGAGATTTTCCGGTTGCGAAGGGTCGGGGTGGTGGTTCGGGAAGTTGCCGTCCACCTCGCAGAACATCTCTTTCACCGTGCAGCCCAGCCGACGGTAGAGCTCGGGTGCGAAAGCGCCCGCGATGCCATTGCCGGCATCGACGATCAGATCCATCGGTCGTGCGAGCTTGATGTCGCCGACGACGCGATCGAGGTAGGCCGCCGAGACGTCGGCGGTCGAGAGCGTGCCCGCGCCACTGGCAACATTGCCGGTTTCGATGCGCTTTCGTAGATCCTGGATGGCATCACCGGCGATGGCTTCGCCCGCGATCACCATCTTCAGGCCGTTGTACTCGGGCGGATTGTGGCTGCCGGTGACCATGACTCCCGAACCCGTGCCCAGGTGATAGGTCGCGAAGTAGAGCATCGGTGTGGTCACGCGACCGACATCGATCACGTTGGCGCCCGCCGCGCGCAGCCCGCGTGCCAGCGCCGCGCTCAGATCCGGACCGGTGAGCCGCCCGTCGCGGCCGATGGCCACCGACGGCGTGCCGCGCGCCAGCGCTTCGGTGCCGAAGGCGCGGCCGATGTGTTCGGCGACTTCAGGAGTGAGGGCGGTGGCGACGACACCGCGGATGTCGTAGGCCTTGAAGATGGAGGCAGGAACGGAGGGCATGGTGTGGCGCAAGCGATGAGTGGAATCCGGATTATCCCACTCGGCGCCTGGCTTTCCGCGCCTTTGTGCTGCTGGCGGTCGTTGCTGCCCCCTACACCCGGGCCTCGCGCCCGTCGCGCCCGAACAGCAACGCACCGGTACTGGTCGTGATGGGAGTGTGGTCGGTCCCGGCACCGGCCAGATGGAAGTCGCCTTCGTGCACCACCTGGTCGCCGATGTTCACCGAGCCGCTCAGCACGATGCACTCCTCTTCGTCGGTGTGACCGTGCGGCGGCAGGACCCCGCCGGGCGCAAGGCGGAACAGCACCGATCGGCGGCTCCTCCGAACGCCAGTCGGCAAATACCGGCGGCATTGCCGACGCCTGCGGGATGCCGTTCCTGTCGGTATCGCTCTTGCCCTTCATCGCCCAGCGCCTCCTACGCAGATCCCCGCCGATCGGATGTTGCCGCCGACGGATGTTCTTCGAAGAACGCGAGGATACGCCGCGGCAGCCACCCGAGATGGCCGGGAAACCGGCCGGATGCAAAGCCGGCATGGCCGCCGGTCTCGGGCTGTTCCAGGACCACCGATCGCGCCTCCATTCCCGGCACAGGCAGCGCCCGGGCCGGGAGGAACGGATCATTGCGGGCATTCAGGACCAGGGTCGGCACCGCGATGGCGGCGAGATCCAGCTTGCTGCTGGCGCGGGTCCAGTAGTCGGTGACGTCGTGATAGCCATGCACCGGCGCCGTGAAGATGTCGTCGAATACGTCGAAGGTGCGGGCTTCGCGCATCGTCGCCGCGTCGAACAAGTCGGGAAAGCGGTCGAGCTTGGCCAGCGTCTTGGGCCGGAGCGTGCGCAGGAATTCGGCCGTGTAGAGGCGGCTGAACCCGTGCCGCAAGGCGGCGCCAGCCGCGTTAAGGTCGAGCGGCGCCGAGATCGCGACCGCCGCCCGTACGTGATCACGCGCGTCGGTGCCCTCGCGTCCCAGCCACTTGAGCATCGCGTTCCCGCCGAGAGAAACCCCGCAAAGCAGCAGCGGCGTCGAGGCGGTCGGCGCGAGTCGTGCGACGATGCGGTCGATCTCGTCGGCGTCGCCGGAGTGGTAGGCGCGCGGCAACCGGTTCGGTTCGCCGCTGCACCCGCGAAAGTGCGGCACCGCGCCGCGCCAGCCCCGCTCGGCAACGGCCGCCATCAATGCCGACGCATAGTGACTGCGGGAGTTGCCTTCGAGTCCATGGAACAGGACCACCAGCGGTGCGGACGACGGGCCGTCGACATGGTCGACATCGATGAAATCGCCATCGGGCCATTCCCAGCGTTCGCGCCGATAGGCCGGCGGGTGGTTGCGCAGCGCCAGCGCCGGGTAGATGGTCTGCAGGTGTCTCCCCGGGAGCCACCAGGGGGCGCGATAGGTCGAGCGGACCGATGGCACCGGTTTCAGCGCTCGCTGTGGCGCAGCAACTCGATGGGCGGAAAGAACGAAGCCATCTAGTGCAGCGTGGGGGTGCGGGTGTCCAGGGCGTCGGTCTCGGCGATGGACGGCAATGTACCGGCGTGATGCAGCCACAGGTGCCAGCCGTTGTCGCTCAGGACATAGACGTTGGTCGCGAGCACCGGATCGATAGCCCGCGGATCGCCCTCGACGGCGATGCGCTCGATCACGTTGTGGATCGAGACCGTCGCCGCCCGCAACTGCTCGACGCCGTCGATCCGGAATTTCAGGCGCGTGCCGGTCACAAAGATCTGGCGCCAGGCCTCGCGCACCTCGATGCGGCCCACCAGTCGCGATCCGCCCGGATGCACGCAGACGATCTCCTCGTCGGGGGACCAGACTTCCATCATCGCCTCGACGTCCGCGAGTTCGAGGGCCTCGTAGAAGGCCGCCTGCGCCTCTTGCGGCGTCTCGAATCGGGCCCGGGTCATGGCAACGCCAGCGCTTCCTCGGTCGCCGCGACCAGTTGTGCCGGTAGCAACCGGTTCATGCAATCGAAATGACCGAGCGGGCAGATGCGCTCGAAGCACGGGCTGCAAGGCACCGGGTGGCGCGCGATCACCGCGCGTGGCGACAGCGGCGGCGTGAAGTCGGGCGAACTGGAACCGAAGATGGCCACGGTTGGTCTGCCAAGCGCAGCGGCGACATGCATCAACCCCGAATCGTTGGTGACCACAAGTGCGGCGAGACCCAGCAGATCCGCGGCTTCGTCGAGCGAGGTTCGACCGGCAAGGTCGATGCAGGCGCCGCCGGCAGCAGCGGCGATGGCGCCGCACGGTTCGGTGTCCTTGTCGGCGCCGATCAGCCAGACCTGCATGCCGCGTGCGTTCATGGCACGCGCGAGTTCGGCGAAGTAGGCGGGGGGCCAGCGCTTCGCGGGGCCGTATTCGGCACCCGGGCAGAAGCAGGCGATCGGACGATCCGTGTTCAGGCCCAGTCGTTCGAGCAGGGCCTTGGTCGCTGCCGGCGGAGCGGTTTGCAGAACAGGCAGCGGTGTCGGGGTGTCCGGCGCAGCGGTGTCACCAGCCAGGGCGGCAAAACGATCGACCATGCGCGGCAGGCGCACCGGGTCGAGGCGGCGGGCATCGTTGAGCAGGCCGTAGCGAAACTCGCCGGTGAAGCCGGTGCGCCTGCCGATACCGGCGAGCCAGGGAACCAGCGCGGACTTCCAGGAATTGGGCAGGACGATCGCCTGGCGGTACCGGCGCTCGCGCAGGGTTGTCGCCAATGCGCGTCGGGCACTCAGTGCGAATTGCCCATGCCCGAACGGGGCCACGATGACATCGGTGATCTCCGCCATGCGCCGCGCGAGCGGCAGCACCCATGCCGGTGCCAGCACATCGATCACGGCGTCGGGACGGCGTGCATGGAGCAGGGCGCACAGCGGCTGCGCCATCACCATGTCGCCGACCCAGCTCGGGGCTACGATCAGGATGCGATCCGGAGACGCGCTCGCCATGGCAGCTCAGCCTCTCAATGACCGGAGACCGGGCCGCCTTTCAGGGTGTAGCGGGTGCCGCAGTACGGGCACAGGGCCGAACCGGTGGCTTCGATGGGCAGGAACACGCGCGGGTGCGCGTTCCACAGCAGCATCGACGGCATCGGGCAATGCAAGGGCAGGTCGTCGGCCGTGACGTCGATGTCGCGCTTGGTATTCTCGTGCAGCGTGGTGCTCATGTCGGCGCAATCCTGGAACACGAGAGGCCGATGTTACCGGCGCGGGACATCGGCCGAAGGGCAGTTCGGCATCGGAGGGGCAGCGCCCACAGGGTCCCCCGAGGACGCTGCGCCCCCTCGGGGGGGCCGTAGCGCAGCGCAGGCTGGGGGGGCGTCATCTCTAGACAAAAGTCAGCCAGTCGAGGTGGCGCTCGTCGCGTGCGTTGACGACGTCGAAGAACATGGCTTGCAATTTCGCGGTGAGTGGGCCGCGCGTGCCGGACCCGATGGTGCGGTTGTCGAGTTCGCGGATCGGCGTGACTTCGGCGGCGGTGCCGGTGAAGAAGGCCTCGTCGGCGATGTAGATGTCGTCGCGCGTGAGGCGCTTCGACACGACCTCGATGCCGAGCGAATGCGCGAGCTTGATGACGGTGTCGCGGGTGATGCCGACCAGCGCCGACGAGATCTCGGGTTCGAAGATCTTGCCATCGCGGACGATGAACAGGTTTTCGCCCGCGCCTTCGGCCACGAAGCCATCGACGTCGAGCAGCAGCGCTTCGTCGTAGCCGTCTTGCGTTGCCTCGAGGTTGGCCAGGATCGAATTGGCATAGGTGGATGCCACCTTGGCGCGCGCCATGGTCACGTTCACGTGGTGCCGCGCGTACGACGAGGTCTTGACCCGGATGCCCTTCTCGAGTCCGTCGGCGCCGAGGTAGGCCCCCCACGGCCAGGCCGCGATCGCGACATGCACCCGGGCGCCCTTGGGCGACACGCCCATCTTTTCGGAGCCGTAGAACGCGATCGGCCGCACGTAGCACGACGCCAGGCCGTTTTCGCGCACGGTCGCCTTGGTGGCTTCGATCAGGGTATCCCGGTCGAATGGGATCTTCATCAGGTAGATGTGTGCCGACCGGTACATGCGGTCGAGGTGTTCGCCGAGCCGGAAGATGGCGGTACCGCGGGTGGAGTCGTAGGCGCGCAGACCTTCGAACACCGCGAGCCCGTAGTGCAAGGAGTGGGTCAGGACATGGGTATTGGCGTCGCGCCACGGCACCATCTTGCCGTCATACCAGATCACCCCGTCGCGGTCTGCCATCGACATGCTTTATCGCTCCTGCAAAAACCGCGATTCTAGCGGACCGCCTCCGGCTCATGGAAGAGAACGCTGTTGTCGGGGGGGGCGCTGCGCCATGGCGCAGCGAGCCGACACGCGTGCCCATGCTCGCTTGCTCGCCCGTAACGCATCCATTACTCTTCGGTGCCGTTCCCTACGCCAGCCCCCCGATCCCATGGCGGTCCTCGCCGCAAAGTCGGCCATCTCGTCTGCAGTGTCCGAAACCCCGGGCTGGTTGCGCCGGCTCGCGGATGCCGCCATCGACCCCGGCGACTCCGAAGACCTTCGACTGCGCAAGTCGCTGCTGCTGCTGGCCGCCGGCCTGATGAACATTGCCGCGGTCCTGTGGCTGGCGATCTACTGGGTCATGGGACTGAAGCTGCCCACCAGCCTGCCACTGGGTTATCAGGTGGCATCGGCCCTGCTGCTGATCTACTACCTCAAGACCAAGAACTTCGATCATTACCGGGTGGCGCAGCTCGCGCTCTTCCTGTTCGTTCCGTTCGCCATCCAGTGGTCGATCGGCAGTTTCGTCACGTCGTCGGGCATCGTGTTGCTGGCGCTGCTGGCGCCGATCGGCGCCATGGTGGTCTACGGACACCGCGAATCGATTCCCTGGTTCTTCGCCTATGCGGTGCTGATGGTGATGTCGGGCTGCTTCGACTTCTTCCTCGACAACGATAAGCCGTCCGAAGTGCCGATGCGCACCATTGCGGTGTTCTTCGTGCTCAACTTCTCGATTCTCTCGACCATCGTGTTCCTGCTGCTACGCTATTTCGTGCAGCAGAAAGACACCTTCCAGACCGAGCTGGCCGCGCAGCACGACCTGCTTCACAGCGAGCGCGAGAAGTCGGAGAAACTGCTGTCGAGCATCCTGCCGCCGCACATCGCCGACCGGCTCAAGGATCGGCACAGCACCATCGCCGACGGTTTCGCCGACGTGACCGTCATGTTCGCCGACATCGTCAATTTCACCCGGCTCGCCGAAGAGCTCACGCCGACCGAGGTGGTGAGCTTTCTCAACGAAGTGTTCACGCGTCTCGACCACCTCTCGGCCCGGCACGGGCTCGACAAGATCAAGACCATCGGCGACGCCTACATGGTGGCAGGCGGGCTCGACGATACCCGTCATTACTACGTCGACGCGATCGCCGACATGGCGCTCGACCTGCAGGAAATGGTGCGGAGCGACCGCAGTTTTTCACGCCACAACATGGCGTTCCACATCGGCATCGCCACCGGTCCGGCGGTCGCGGGGGTCATCGGTGCCACCCGTTTCATCTACGACCTGTGGGGCGACACGGTCAACATCGCCTCGCGCATCACGTCCGAGGCCTCCGGTGGCAGCATCGTGGTCGATCGCACCACCTACCGCCGACTCGCCAGCCGCTACGAGTTTGGCGAGCCGCGCAACGTCGTGTTCAAGGGCAAGGGCGAGATGTGGGTGTACCAACTGCTAGGCCGCAAGGCCGACATGACAGTTTGACCCCCCAGGCTGCGCTGCGCCTTCCCCCTCAAGGGGGCGCCCCGTTCCTCGGGGGGCCCTGTGGACGGGGCCCCTTCGCTTCCGATGAGCCCTTCGTTCAGCACCCCAGGCTTCGCGCCGGCTTCCCCCGAGGGGGCGCAACATTCCTCGGGAAACCCTGCGGATGTTGCCCCTTCGCTTCGAAGACCCCTGCTAGGGATCTATGACCGTGGCCCAAAGGCGTTCGACGGCGGCGCGTTGCATCGGTAGTTCGCCGGCGCCGACCTTGGGTTCGCGCTCGCCGCCGAGTCGCAGCTTGTGCTGAAGGCGGCGGTAGTCGCGATAGGCATCGGCAGCGGCGCGGCCGATGCCGGTGGGTAGCAAGCCCAGCGCTTCCGCCTGTGCCAGCAGCATGATGTTGCCGCGGTTCTCGATCAGCGCCGGATGGCGGTGCGCATTTGCCAGCACCAGAAACTGCACAGCGAACTCGACGTCGACGATTCCGCCCGGGTCGAGCTTGAGGTCGAACGAATCCGGACGTGGCGGGTGCTCGGCGCGCATGCGGGTACGCATGGCGCCGACCTCGCGCCGCAGGGTTGTCGGGTCGCGTTTCAGGCACAGGATGTCCCGCCGCAGCGCTTCGAAACGCGCGCCGATCGCGGCATCGCCGACCACGAATCGTGCCCTGGTCAGCGCCTGGTGTTCCCATACCCACGCATGGCGCTGCTGGTATTCGGCGAAGGCGTCGACGTGGCTCACCAGCAGGCCGCTGGCGCCATCCGGCCGCAGGCGCAGATCGGTTTCGTAGAGCACGCCGGCCGGCGTCAGGCTGGAGAGCCCGGTGTTGATGCGCTGGGCCAGGCGGGCATAGTTCTCGGCCGCGTCCGCCGCGTCGTCGTCGTGCAGAAAAATGATGTCGAGGTCGCTCTCGTAGCCCAGCTCGCGGCCACCGAGCTTGCCGTAGCCGATGATCGCGAAGCAGGGCTGGTCGCGATGCCGGGTACGCAGATGTCGCCAAGTGGTGGTCAGCACGTTATCGAGAATGACCGCGGCGAGATCGCTCAGGTGGTCGGAGAGGCGCTCGAGCGATAAAGCGCCGGCGAGATCCAGCACCAGCAGGCGGAAGGTCTGGCCATGCTTGAAGTGGCGCAGCAGGTCCATCTGGCGCTCGGTGTTGTCGTCCGCGGTGGCGAGGTGGGCGCGAAGTGCGTCTGCCAGTGCCGCCCAGTCGGGCTCGGCCTGCTGGTTCGGATCGATCAGTTCGTCGAGCAGCATCGGCTGCCTCGCCAGGTAGGAACAGGCCCATGCGGACAGCGATACCAGATCGGCGAGGGCGCTCAGGGCGCGAGGAAACTCCAGCAGCAGGGCGAGATAGGATTCGCGCCGTCCGATGGTTTCGACGATGTCGAGCAGGCGCTCGAACGTCGTGTCGGGCGGTGTACAGGCTGCGGCGGCGCGCAGCAGGCGTGGCAGCAGGCGATCGAAGCGCGTCTGCCCCGACGCCGACATGCGCCGAAAGCGGGCGCCGGCGCGGAGGGTCGCGATCCGGTCCAATGCGCGGGCCGGCTCATCGAAGCCGAGGATGCCGATCCGGGCCGTTGCTTCTGCATCGTCGGCCGTCGCCAGCACAACCGTGTCGAGGGCATCGGCTTCGTCCTCGGCCGGCGCCGGCAACCCGGCGAACAGGCTGTTGAAGGCATCGGCCACGATCGTCCGGTGATCCTGTAGCGCCGTCATCAGCGCTGGATAAGCGGCGGCGCCCATGTCGTGCGCCACGGTTTCGCGGTCGGCTTCGCCGGTCGGCAGGCTCTGGGTCTGCTGGTCGTCGAGGTACTGCAGTCGGTGCTCCAGGCGGCGCAGGAAATCGTAGGCCGCCACGATTTTCGCCAGCACCGGTCGGGGCATCAGCCCGCGCTCGCCGATCACCTCCAGCGCTGCCAGCGTCGGTCGCACCCGCAGCGCCGGATCGGGACCGCCGCGGATCAGCTGGAACACCTGGACGGTGAATTCGATCTCGCGGATGCCGCCGGGACCGAGCTTGATGTTGTCGACGCTGTCACGTCGCAGGACTTCCGCCCGCACCTGGGCATGCAGCTCGCGCATCGACTGGATGGCGCTGAAGTCGAGGTGACGCCGATAGACGAAGGGTGTCACGATCGCCTCGAGCTCGTCGTGGCGGTCGCCGGTGAGTGCGCGCCCCTTCACCCAGGCGTAGCGTTCCCAGGCACGGCCCTGCATGGTCAGGTAGCTTTCGAGCGTGTCGAGGCTGCACACCAGCGGACCGCTGTCGCCATAGGGGCGCAGGCGCAGGTCGACCCGGAACACGAAACCGTCTTCGGTGATGTCGTTCAAGGCCGCCACCAGCTTGCGCCCGAGCCGGGCGAAGTACTCATGGCACGACAGTGGTCGTGGGCCCGTCGTATCGATGCCTTCCGGATGGACGAACACGAGGTCGATGTCGGACGACACGTTGAGTTCGCGCCCGCCGAGCTTGCCCATCGCGACCACGATGAGCCACTGTCGGCGACCATCGGCGTCCAGCGGTTCGCCATGAACGGTGGCAAGGCGCCGGTCGAGCCAGTCGAGCGCGAAGCCGACGCAGACTTCCGCCAGATCGGACATGGTGCCGGTGACCTCCGATAGCGGGGCCGCACCGGCCAGGTCGCGTGCGATCAGGTGCAGCATCGTGCGTGCCCGCAAGCGGCGCAAGGCTCGCCACAGGTCCGGCTCGCCGACAATGTCGGCCGCGTCGAGTGCGGCGGCCATGTCGATGCGCGAGATCGGCCGATCCAGAACGGCCGGATCGACCAGATCCGGATCGCGGACCAGCAGCCGCCGTGCGTAGCGCGACGAGCGCGCGGCGTGCGCGAGCATCGCGCCCGCATCGAATGAGCGCTCGGCGCCCGGCCGCTGCTCGCCAAGGGCGCTTTGGGTGGTCATCCCGGATGGAAACGTCGGTGTCACAGGGTAAACTTGGGTCGATTCCGGTTGTCGATTTCGCTTCTGGCCGTTCCTGATCGGACGGAGCATATTGCGCCGGTTGCCTGGGCCTGCGGCGACGTCCCTGTGATGGTATGGCGCCGACTTTCTTCCACCTGCATTTCGGCCACTGCCGTCCGCTTGTTCCGACCTCATCATATCCGCGCTGTACGGCACGCCTCGCTGCGGGTGTATCGGGCATGGACCTGGCTGATGCTGATCGGCGGGGCCGTCCTTGCCATCGGCCTGCTGACGATCCGCTATTTTGTGCTGCCGGATATCGATCGCTATCGGCCCTGGCTCGAACACACGGTCTCCGATGCGGCCGGGCAGCACATCACCATTGCCCGCATCGAGGGCGAATGGAGCGGCTATCGGCCGAGCCTGTCCTTGTCCGGGATCGTCGTGTTCGACCGGCAGGATCGGCCGGCCCTCGAGCTCGAGCGGGCGCACGCCGTGCTGGCCTGGCGCTCGGTGGTGCTGTTCGGCCTGCGTCTGCACCAGCTCACGATCGAGGCGCCGGCACTGACTATCCGGCGCGACCGTGCGGGGCATGTCTCGGTCGGTGGTTTCCGTCTCGACGATAACGCCGATCAGGGCGGATTCGGCGACTGGGTGCTGCACCAAGCGCTGGTCGAGGTGCGCGACGCCGAGGTGACCTGGATCGATGAGGCGCGCGGTGCGCCGGCATTGGTGCTCGCACATGCCGATCTGCGTCTGGACAACAGCCTGAGGTTCCATCGTTTCGGGGTCCGCGCCGTGCCACCGATGGCGCTCGGCGCGCCGATCGACCTGCGTGGCGAACTGCGGCGCCGTGGCCAGGCCGATGCACCGGGGCTGCGCGGCCGGCTCTATCTGCGGGCCGAACTGGTCGACCTGGGAGCGCTCGTGCAATGGGTCGACCTCCCGTTCGGCGTACGTTCCGGATTGACCGATGTCGAAGCCTGGGTCGACCTGGCCGATGGCCGGGTGCAACAGGCCACCGCTGATATCAGGGTCGCAGGCCTGGCGGCCAAGGTTGTCGCGGATGCCGCGCCGCTCGAATTGGCGGCGCTTCAGGGGCGGATCACCTATGGCAGCCTCGCCGATGGCCATGCCTTCGGTGCCCGTCGCGTGTCGCTGCGGCTCGCGGACGGTTGGGCCATGCGGGCAACGACCGCTCTGGTGCGGGTCCACGCCCGCCCGAAGATCGATGGCATCGATCGGCTGGAAGTCGCCGCCGACACGCTCGACATTGCGCCGCTCATGGCGATTGCGGGCGTCATGCCGCTCGACGAGGCCGCTCGCACTCTGCTGCTGGCGACGCGACCGGAGGGGCGCATCGAGAAGCTGGCGCTCGACTGGGCCGCGGGCACGACGCCGAAGTATTCGGTCTCGGCGCGCTTCGTCGGTCTGTCGGCGCAGCCATCGGGCCAGGTACCGGGGTTCCACGGGCTGACCGGGCATCTCCAGGCCGACCAGCGTGGCGGGGCTCTCGATCTCGAGGAGACACCGGTGATGCTGGCGGTGCCGCGCGTCATGATCGATCCGTTGGCGTTCGGCAGCTTGGCCGGCCGCGTCGAATGGTCGCTGCAATCCGGGCGAGCGGTGGTGTCGCTGAATCGCTTGCGTTTCGCCAATGCCGACCTCGAAGGCAGCGCGAGCGGGACCTGGCAATCGGCGCCCGGTACCCCCGGCGTGATCGACCTGAGCGCTGTGCTGACGCGGGCCGGCGTCACCAGCGTGCCGCACTACCTGCCGAGAATCCTCGGGCCGGAGGCGCGCGCGTGGCTCAAAACGTCGCTGGAGGCCGGCGAGGCGCACGATGTGCGTCTGCGTCTGCGCGGCAATCTGGCGAGATTTCCGTTCGAAGAGGCCGGTTCGAATGGCATCTTCGAAGTCGTCGTGCCGGTGCGCAAGGTGCGCATCGCGTATGCGCCGGGCTGGCCCGCGCTCGACGACATCGCCGGGACCCTCACCTTTCGGGGCAACCGCCTGGACGCGGAGGGCGATGGCCGCGTGCTCGGCGCGGCGCTGCGCAAGACCAGGGTGGCCATTCCCGACCTCTCGAACGATGATCCCGAGCTTCGCGTCAGCGGCAGCGCCGATGGCCCCACCCACGAATTCTTTCGTTTCATCGAAGAAAGCCCGCTGCGCGAGATGATCGGCGGGGCGTCGCGGGGTCGTACTGCGCAGGGCAACGGCCGCCTTGCGCTCGACCTGGTGGTGCCCCTGAATCACTCCCGCGACGCTGCCATCTCCGGCACTTACCGCTTCATCGACAACCGCATCCAGTCCGACGACGAGATTCCGACCCTGAGCGGCGTCAATGCGCTGCTGGAGTTCAGCGACGCCGGCGCGCGGGTACGTGGCGCCACCGCGACGATCCTCGACAATCCGGTGCGCTTCGACGTGCTGGCGGAGCGGGGTATCACGACCGTCACCGCTGGCGGGCGGATCAATATGGCTCGTATGCGACGCCAGGTCGCATCGACGTGGCTTGGCGTGGTCGACGGCGAGGCGGACTGGAAGGCGCTGATCACCGCCCGCAAGGGCAAGGTCGAGGTCGCCGTGGACAGTTCCCTTGCCGGGTTGGCCGTCAACCTGCCTGCGCCGTTGGGCAAGGCCGCCGCCGATGTCCGCCCGCTGCATCTGGTGCGCCGCCCGCGGGGTGCCGATCAGCTCGTGCAGATCAGCGTCGGCAAGATGCTTAACGCGACCCTGCTGCTGGGGGACAACGGGGCCGGCATCCAGGTGCGCCGTGGCGCTGTCGGTATCGATACCGAGGCAGTGCTGCCGGACCAGAACGGCATCCGGTTGACCGGGGTGCTCGACCGCATCGATGTCGATGCCTGGCTGGATGTGCTGGCGGCCCATCATGGCGAAGCCGACGAGACGGTAGCGCCGATCCTGGGATTCGACCTGAAGGCCAATACAGTCGAAGTGTTCGGTCGCACGCTCGATCAGGTGACCTTGCGTGCCGAGCACCATGGCAACTTGTGGGACGGGGCGATCGGCAGCCGCCAGGTCGCCGGGGATATCGACTGGCGCAGCGGCGGCGCCGGTGTGCTGACGGCTCACCTGAGTCGCCTGCATATTCCCGAGGCCACGGAGGCGGCAGGCGCCAGCCCGATCGAACCCATCGGCGGTCGCGATCTGCCGGCTTTCGATGTGACTGCCGACAGCTTCCATCTCGGCGCACGCGACCTCGGGGCACTCAAGCTGGTCGCGCGGCCGGTGGGGGCGATCTGGCAACTGGATCAGCTCGACCTGAAGTCTCCTGAGGGTCATCTTTCGGCACTGGGAAGTTGGCGACTGGTCGGCGGACAGCCGTTGAGCCAGTTCGACGTGCGCCTGCAAGTGGACGACATCGGCGGTTTGTTCCGGCGCCTCAAACTGCCGGAAGGCGTGAAAGGCGGGAAGGCAAGCCTCGAGGGCAAGGTGTCCTGGGCGGGGTCGCCCTATGCCATCGATTACCGCAGCCTTGCCGGGCAACTGACCCTTGAAGCACGCAAGGGGCAATTCACCAGCGTCGAACCGGGGATCGCCAAGTTGCTCGGGGTGATCAGCCTGCAGTCGCTGCCGCGCCGCATTTCGCTCGATTTTCGTGACATCTTCAGCAAGGGCTTCGCCTTCGATCAGATCGGCGGCAAGTTCGACATCGGCGCTGGCGTGATGCGCACCGCCGACATGAAGATGATCGGCTCGAGCGCGCGCGTGAGCATGAAGGGCCAGGTGGACCTGGGCGCGGAAACCCAGGATCTCGAGGTCAAGGTGATCCCGTCGATCAGTGACAGCATCGCGGTGGGCACCGCCATCGTCAATCCGATTGCCGGTCTGGCGGCGCTGATCGTCGGTCGCGCATTGAGCAACCCGATCGATAATCTGGCCGCCTTCGAATACCGCGTCACCGGCAAATGGGAGGATCCGGTGGTCCGCAAGGTTCTGCGGGCGACCGCGGCGCCGGCGTCGTCCGGTCGGCGCTAAACTGCGTCCATGACAACCAGGGTCCCGCATCGTGCCGAATGATCCCCGAGCAGTGGCGGATACGCTCGCGCCGGCCTGCGCCGGCCATTCTTCTTTCCTGGTCGCCGCGATCCAGACCGTTTCCGGCCCGGACGTCGCGGCCAACCTTGCCATCGCCGGGTGTCTGGTGGCCGAGGCGGCGGTGGCCGGGGCGAAACTCATCGTGCTGCCTGAATACTTCGGCATCATGGGGCTGCGCGACACCGCCAAGCTGGCGGCGGCAGAAATCGATGGCGCTGGTCCGATCCAGGCATTCCTGGCGGCCGCCGCGCGCGAGCACAAGGTCTGGCTGGTGGGGGGCTCGGTCCCGCTGCGGTCGCCCGATCCCGGTCGGGTGTTCAACAGCCTGCTCGTCTACGATGACGGCGGGGCGAGAGTCGTGCGCTACGACAAGATTCACCTGTTCGGCCTCGATCTGGCCGGCGAGAAATTCAGCGAAGCCCGCACCATTGTTCCGGGACAGACCGTGCGCAGCGTGGATTCGCCGTTCGGGCGCCTCGGGTTGTCGGTGTGCTACGACGTGCGGTTTCCCGAGCTGTACCGGGCAATGGGGCTGGTCGACATCATCCTGGTGCCGTCGGCGTTCACCGCCACGACCGGCAAGGCGCACTGGGAAACCCTGCTCAGGGCCCGCGCCATCGAGAATCTCGCCTATGTGGTGGCGCCGGCCCAGGGCGGCGTGCATCCGAGTGGCCGCGAGACCCATGGCCACAGCATGGTGATCGACCCCTGGGGCACCGTGCTCGCCTGCCGCGAAAAGACCCCGGGCGTTGTGATCGCCGCAGTCGACCCCAGCTTCCAGAAACGGATGCGCGACAGCCTCCCCGCGCTCGCGCATCGCACGCTCGTCCCGGTGCCATGACTGGTATCGGTGCAACCGCCGTCCCGTCGCCGCCCACTTGCCGCACCTCGTCTCGACCGTTCCGAACCCGCAGCCTCATTCAAGAGCCTCCCCCATGATCGAAACCGTCCGCGCTCCCGATACCTCCCTGGCCATCGCCGAGGCTATGCTGCTGGCGCCCTACCAGCTCGACCACGGCAGCCTGACGCAAGTGTTCGGCAGCATCATGACCCGCGCCGCGGACTATGCCGATCTGTATTTCCAGTACACGCGCAGCGAGGGCTGGAGTCTGGAGGAGGGGCAGGTCAAGTCGGGCAGCTTCTCGATCGACCAGGGTGTCGGGGTGCGGGTCGTGAGCGGCGAGAAGACGGCGTTTGCCTACTCCGATGACATCAGCCTGGGGGCGCTCGAATCGGCCGCCCGGGCCACGCGCGCCATCGCCAACCAGGGTGGCAGCGGCGTGACGGCAGCGCCTCAGCGCGGCGTGGTCCGTGACCTGTATCGCCGCGTCGACCCGCTGGTGAGCCTTGCCGACACCGACAAGGTGGCGCTGCTGGAACGGCTCGAACGCTATGCGCGCGCCGCCGATCCGCGTGTCACCCAGGTGATTGCCGGGCTGGCCGGGGAATACGAAGTGGTGATGGTCGCGCGGAGCGACGGATTGATGGCCGCCGACGTGCGCCCGCTGGTGCGGCTGTCGCTGCAGGTGATTGCCGAGGAGGGCGGGCGACGCGAGCAGGGGTCGGCCGGTGGCGGCGGGCGCTTCGAGTACGACTGGTTCACCGATGAGCGCCTGCGCGACTACGCGCAGCGTGCGGTACATCAGGCACTCACCAATCTCGCTGCCAAGCCGGCGCCGGCAGGAGCCATGACCGTGGTCCTCGGACCAGGCTGGCCAGGCATCCTCCTGCATGAAGCTATCGGCCACGGGCTGGAAGGCGACTTCAATCGCAAGGGCAGCTCTGCGTTCAGCGGTCGGATCGGTGAGCGAGTTGCTGCCCCCGGCATCACGGTGGTCGACGACGGTACCATTGCGCAACGCCGAGGCTCGCTCAATGTCGACGACGAGGGCAACCCCACGCAATGCACGACCTTGATCGAGGACGGCGTGCTGCGGGGTTACCTGCAGGACTCGCTCAATGCGCGGCTGATGGGCGTGCCGGTGACCGGCAACGGCAGACGCGAGTCGTATGCGCACATTCCGATGCCCCGGATGACCAACACCTACATGCTCAACGGCGATCGCGATCCGCAGGAAATCCTGCGCTCGGTGAAACGCGGCCTGTACGCCGCCAATTTCGGCGGTGGCCAGGTCGACATCGTCAGCGGCAAGTTCGTGTTCAGTGCTGCCGAAGCCTATCTGATCGAAGACGGGGTGGTGACCCAGCCGGTGAAGGGCGCGACCCTGATCGGCAACGGTCCCGAGATTCTCAAGCAGGTATCGATGATCGGCAACGATATGTGTCTGGACCCCGGCGTGGGTACCTGCGGCAAGGACGGACAGAGCGTACCCGTCGGGGTGGGTCAGCCGACGCTGCGCATCGACGGCCTGACCGTCGGCGGCACCGGTTGATCACTGGCGTTCAGGGTTCATATCGACGACAGCGTCATCGGGGCCATAATGGCGTCCGTGGAAATCGACTCGAACCAACTGGAACCCGACCTGGCGCAGGCCGAGGACGCGGGCCCTGCGCGCGCGCCGGTGCAGAACTGGGCGCTGAAGGCGCTTGAGAGTCTCGGCGCCGGTACCGACGTCGAGGAGCAGATTTTCGCGATGATCGGCCACTCGAAGTTCTTCTCGGATTTCACGCGTAGCGACATCCGTTTGCTGGCGGGGTCGATGCAGGTCTACCGGGCCCAGCCCGGTCAGACCATCATCCGTGAAGGCGACATCGACGATTACATGATGCTTATCGTCAGTGGTCGCGTCGAGATCATGAAGAAGGATCGCAACGCCTCGATGCAGCCGATGACCTCGGTGGGTCCGGGTGCAACCCTGGGCGAGATGTCGATGATCGACGGCGAACCGCGCTTCGCCACCTGCGCGGCGCAGGAACTCACGATCTTCGCGGTGCTGTCGCGCGACGCGATGGTGAGGATCATCCTCGAGGAACCGAGCCTCGGTGCGAAGATCCTGATCAAGCTCGTCACGCTCCTGTCGGCGCGGCTGCGCCAGACCAGCTCGAGTCTGTTGCACTACATGGAGCGGTAGTCACGGGTGGCAGCGATGCTGCCGACGATCGTGCCGGTCAGATGCTGACCGCCTTGCCGGAATAGAGAACAGGGCCGGTCGGTGCCCCCGTCGGCGAGCCGCCCGCGGGCTCGACGCTCATGGCCATGCCGGCGGCATTGGTCAGGCGTCGCAGCATATCCACCGGGATCTCGATGTACTGCGTATCGTGGGTCGTGATCAGTCCACAGGACTTCGGTGGTTCGTCGCCGCCCGGCAGCATCCACAACTCCCAGGCGGTCCCGGGGGCCATCTCCGCATGGCCCATGACGCGGACACGCAGCTTGGGTTTCGCCCTCGAGTCAGGTGACCATGCCACGGTCACATGCGGGTCTGCCTTGTCGTCGGCCATGACCACGACCATGCCGTTGGCGGGCATGAATGTCTGGTCTTTCGGAGACAAGGCAATGAAACCGAACAGTACCGCTGCGGCTGCTGCCGACAATGCCGACGACCAGCGCCAGAAGGCAAGGCTGGCCAGCCATCCGCTCGACGCCGGTGCGGCGGGGTTGATCCTTGCCTCGATGCTTCGCCATACGCGTTCGTGGGGAACATGCTCCGGCAACGAGGTGGCGAGCGGCATGAGGTGTTCCTGCCAGGCATTCACTTCCAGCCTCAACGCCGGATCGGTGCGCAGCCAGAGTTCTAAGCGGTCGCGGGCCTTTCCATGCAGCGTGCCGAGCACGTACTCGGCGGCCAGCATCGACTTCGCATGACGATTGTTCAGGCGCATCGTCAGGCCCCCGCCGACTCGAGACAACCGCGAAGCTTCTCCAGGCCGCGCCGGATCCAGGTCTTGATGGTGCCGAGCGGCTGGTCCATATGACTGGCGAGTTCGCTGTGCGACAACCCGTGATAGTAGGCCAGCGCGATGGACTGACGCTGCTGACCGGACAGTTGCCCCAGGCATTCGTCCAGTTGCACGCGATCACCGGCCATCTGCAGCCGCTCGTGCGGGCCGGCAGCGCCATCTGCCCAATTGGCGATCATTTCATCGAGGTCGTCACTCGACGTTTCGTGCTTCGGGCGCCGGACCCAGTCGAGTGCCCGATTGCGGACGATCGCGGTCATCCACGTCATCGGCGCGCTCTTGACACGACGGTATTCCGGTACGTGATTCCAGATGTTCACGAAGCTTTCCTGAAGAACGTCCTCGGCCCAGTCGCGGCGGCGCACAATGCGCATCGCCACGGCCAGCAGCCGTCCGGAGGTACGCCGATATAACTCCTGGAAGGCCCGCTGGTCGTGCAGCACGCAACGGGCCATCAGATCATCGATATTGTCCGAGACGCTCATGATGGGATTCTGTGTGAGTTACGGCTCGCGGGGGCTTTCGGATGCGGCGCCGCGGTCGCGGCGCCAGAGGACATCGTCGCGCCCGGCGGCGCGGTTCACCACGCGCGACAGCACGAACATCAGGTCGGAAAGCCGGTTCAGGTACTGCTGACACAGGGGCGAGATCGTTTCGGCGTCAGCGAGGCTCACGATCCGGCGCTCCGCGCGGCGACACACCGTGCGCGAGATGTGACACAGCGCCGCGGCCCGGCTGCCCCCGGGCAGGATGAATTCCTTCAGCGGCGGCAGGGCGGTATTGTAGGTGTCGAGCGCGCGCTCCAGGGCGATCACGTGCGATTCCTGGATGGCGACATAGCCCGGGATGCTGAGTTCGCCGCCGAGGTCGAACAGATCGTGCTGGATCGAGACCAGCAACAGATTCACCGCCGGCTCGAGCGTCTCGGTCAGCAGCACACCGACGGTGCTGTTGAGTTCGTCCACGTCGCCCATCGCTTCGACCCGCAGGCTGTCTTTCGACACCCGCGATCCATCGCCCAGCCCGGTGGTGCCGTCGTCGCCGGTACGGGTGTAAATCTTGGACAGGCGATTTCCCATGAGCGGATCCCGAAAGGTTGCAACGATTGAACGAACCATCGCGATTATAGGTGCAGACGCGGCGCTTTCGTTCTAGCGGCCGAGTTCGTCGAGTTCGAGCTGGAGGTAGCGTTCGAGTGCGTTCTTGCGGTGGATGGTCGTGTAGCCCGCCCAGTCGGCGAATGCGGGGACTGCGGCCCCCTCGATGGCGTCCATCAGGCCGATGCCGCCGTCGAACAGCTTGCGCATCTGCCGGTCCAGCGCCATCAGGTAGTCGAGCGTGGTCCGCGCCTGCCCGATCGGGACCGGTGGTCCGTGACCTGGTATGACCACACCAGCGCCGGTCAGCGGCAGTTGTTCCAGGGTTCGCACCCAGCCGCCGAAGTCGGCATCGCGCAGCTCCGGAATGCGGTCGATCGACACCACACCGCCCGCGAACAACGCGCCGGTCGCGGGATCGAGCACCAGCAGATCACCCGGAGTCGCGGCCCAGCCCGGATGCAGCAGATCCAGTGTTCGTCCGCCGATGTCGATGCGTTCGTGGTCGCCCTCGATGGCCGGTGCGGGAATCACCAGCCGGGTCCCGGCCATGGCTTCCTCGCCCAGGATCAGACGCAGGTTCTCGAGACAATGGTCGCAGCGTTGTCGCATCAGGTCGATGCTCTTGCTGTGGGAGATGAGCCGGGCGCCGGTTGGCTCGAACGCGGCATTGCCGAACAGGAACTCCTGTACTGCGTGAGTGATGATGACGGTCGTGATCGGTTGGTCGCTGACCCGCCGGATCGCGGCGAGCAGGGCCTGACCGTGCCGGAATGAGACACCGGTGTCGATGACGGCAATGCCGGTGACGCCCACGACGAAGCCACTGTTGCCGACCCGGCCGGCGTTTCCCGGGGCGACCTCGCCGAGGTCGGCGATGAAGGCATACACCCCGGGGGCAACCTCGACCGGCATGAGCGCATCCGCGCGGGCACAGGTCAGGGTCAACAGCAGCATTAGCGCTGCCAGGACTCGTGGCAGCATCGGGTACCTCATTGGTCGGGGCGGCATGCGGACTAGGCTCGCGGTAGCGGCGGCGCAGGCGACCGTGCGATGCGATCACCGTGAGGAATGGGGAATGGCGGGACCGGGTTAGGATACCGGGTCTTGTTCGTCACCCCTCTTGTTTGTGACCCCTATTCCATGCAACGTCATCCTGCCGCCATAGCGTTGGCGATTGTTCTCGTGGTCTGTTTTTCCTCGGTGCGGGCCGAGACCGATCCGCTCGACGGCTTCACCGTGGAAGAAGTGGCACCCGGCAATCACGTGCATCGCGGCAGCCTCGACGATCGCTCGCCGGCGAACGCGGGGGATCAGGCCAACAGCGGCTTCATCATCGGCGAGCGGTGCGTCGCCGTGATCGATCCCGGCGGATCGCTCCGGGTCGGACAGGCCCTGCGCGCGGCGCTGCGGGGGATCACGGATAAGCCGGTGTGCTACGTCATCATCACCCACACCCATCCCGACCATTTCTTCGGCGCCGCAGCGTTCCGGCCAGACAACGCGACCGTCGTTGGACATGAGAATCTTCCGCGAGCGCTGGGACAGCGCGCCCGGCCGTATCTGAAGTCGCTCGAGCGCGACCTCGGGGACCTCGCGGCGGGTAGCGATGTCGTGCCGCCGACATTGCTGGTCAAGGATGAAATCACGCTGGACCTCGGCGGTCGCACCATCGTGCTTCATGCGTGGCCACCGGCGCACACCGACAACGACCTGACCGTGTTCGACACCGCGACCGCGACGCTATGGTTGGGCGACCTGCTGTTCGCCGAGCACACCCCGGTGGTCGATGGCACCATCACCGGCTTCATCCGCGTGATCGACCAGCTTGCCGGCATCGAAGTGCGCCAGTTCGTGCCCGGCCATGGGCGCACCGCATTGCCCTGGCCCGACGCGCTGAAGCCCCAGCAGGAGTACTTGCAACTGATCGTGCGCGAGACGCGCGCGGCGATCAAGGCGCGGCGGACCATCGAGGAGGCGGTGGACACCGTGGGCTTGTCGGAGGCATCGAAATGGGCTGCGTTCGACCGGTTTCACCGCCGCAACGTGACCGCGGCCTATGCGGAGCTGGAGTGGGAGGAATAAGGTTATGCGCGCGGTGCATAAGGCTTTATCATCGGTCATCGCTAGTTCTGGCAGGGAGAGTGAAGATGCGTTCGTTCGTCAGATTGGTCGTGGCGGCTGTGGCCGTGATGGCGCTGCCACTGGTGGCGGGCGCCAACGAAAAGGCTGAGCCCGATCCCGCGCAGAGCCAGTACTGGCCGCCGATCCGGCAGATGATGTTCGGCGACAAGGAAATCCGCGACGGCAAGGATGTGATCCGGGTGTATCTGAACACCCGGGCCGATGATGCCTCCACGGTGCCGGTGTCGGTCAAGGCGCAGATCGACCAATCGAGCGGCCGCTATATCAAGAACGTCTATCTCATCGTCGAGCGCAATCCCTCGCCGGCGGCCGGCATTTTCCGGTTCACGCCGGACAGCGGGCGCGCGCAGATCGAAACCCGCCTGCGATTCGAGGATTTCTCCTTCGTGCGTGCGATCGCCGAAACCAACGATGGCGAGTTGTACATGTCGTCGAAATGGGTCAAGGCGGCAGGCGGCTGTTCCGCCCCCGCCGACAAGAACCGCATGCCGGCGAATCTCGTCGGCACCATGAAATTCCGGTTCGCCGACGAAACGGTGGAGGCCAGCAAGCCCGCCCTGGTGCAACTGATGATCCGGCATCCGAACGAGTCGGCGTTGGCGATGGATTTCGATTCGAGCAAGGTGCCACAGTTCGTGCGCCACGTATCGGTCACCTACGCCGGCCGGCCGGTCATGGATGCCGATGTCGATTTCTCCATTTCCGACAATCCAAGCTTCCGGTTCTACTTCATCCCCGAGAAGGAAGGTGCGCTCGAGGCGACCGTGGAAGACACCCACGACAAGCGGTATGTGCACAAGGCCGTGATCGTCGAGGGCGTGCCACTGCCCGGTGGCTGAGAAGGCGATGTGCAGGCGCTCTGCGTCCGCACCCCGATGGCGGAGCGAACTGCTCGGGCGCCTCCGCGAACGATGAATTTTCCAGGCGTTGACCGGGCCCCGTTCTATCCCGCACAATTCAAGGGTTTTACACAACCCGTTGCGGGGCACAAAATCATCATGATCAAGAAGTTGGCCACAAGCTTTCTGGCGCTGGGCATTTGCGTGACGACGGTAGGGCCGGTTTGGGCAGCAGGCGATGCGACGGCGGGCAGCAAGAAAACCCGGATGTGTCAGGGCTGTCACGGCATCGAGGGCTTCCGCACGGCCTACCCGGAGGTTTATTCGGTCCCCAGGCTTGGCGGCCAGCAAGCCGGCTACATCGTCGCGGCGCTCAAGGCCTACAAGGCCGGAGACCGGCAGCATCCTTCGATGCGCGCCATCGCCGGCACGCTGTCAGAACAAGACATGGCAGATCTCGCTGCCTACTACTCGTCAGGGCCCAAGTGATGGGCGCCCCGGATTTCACGCAGGAAAACAGCATGAACAAACGGCTTCGCGTCGCCATCGTGGTCGGTGCAATGGCGTCATTCGGATGGGGTTGCGGTCAGGCGATCGCGGGCGGTGATTCGCTGGCCGGGCAGACCAAGTTCGAAACCTGCAAGGCGTGTCACGGGGAGCAGGGAGCGAAGCCGACCACGCCCGACTATCCGCTGCTGGCCGGTCAGCACGAGGACTACATCAAGCACACCCTTGCCGCCTACAAGAGCAAGAAGCGCATCAACGTGATCATGAATGCCATGGCGGCTGCCCTCTCGAAGCAGGACATCGCCGACATCGCCGCCTACGTTTCGCACCAGGAAGGTCTGAAAGTCAAGTATTGAGGGTTGGATTCGGGGCGCCCCGGCGGTGCCTTACTGTTTCAGGCGGTCGCGCAAAAGCCCCAGATAGAGTTCCGTATCGGGACCTGTGCCGGTGCGCTGACCTTGCCACAGAACTTCCCCCAGACATTCGAGTACCGCGTGGCGGGCGGCATGGTCGTCACCCAGCCGTGCACGCAGGGATTCGAAGGCCTGCCTGATCCCGAACGGCTGATCGATCGACAACTGCTCCTCGACCGCCAGGTGCAGCTGCAGGTGCAGGAACGGATTCATCTCGCCTGACTCGGGTCGAAAATCCCGATCCGCCAAGGCCTCCGGGCGTTCGAGGATCGAGTGGTACTCGGGATGTAGCGCGAAGACCCCCATCACCATGCGTTCCAGCGCCGACAGTGACTCGCCGGCCTGGCTCTTGCGCCACGTATCGGTCAGAAATGCGCGCGCCTGATCGCGCGACGGTGCGAACATCAAAGGGCGCGAGGACGAGCCCTGGACGAACCCGCGCCGGCCTCCGCGGTCGGTGTCTCGATTGTTTGGTGCCGATACTCGCACAGGTCCGCGATGATGCACCTGGTGCAGGCGGGTGATCTTGCCGTGCACACGTAACGCCCGTGCAGGATCAACCAGTGGTGGGCATCCTGCAGAAACTCGTGGGGTACGAACTTTAGAAGCTTGCGCTCGACCTCGGCCACATTTTTCCCGGGTGCGAGATTGATCCGGTTGGCCAGGCGGAAGATGTGGGTGTCGACCGCCATCGTGGGTTCGCCGAACGCGGTGTTGAGGACGACATTGGCGGTCTTGCGCCCCACCCCCGGCAACGCTTCCAGCGCCGCACGCTCGCGCGGCACCTCGCCGCCATGCAGGTCGATCAGTTGACGGCACAGCGCGATCACGTTGCGCGCCTTGGTGCGGTACAGGCCGATGGTCCGGATCATCTGTTCCAGGGCGTCGGGTCCGAGCGCCAGGATCGCGGCCGGGGTGTTGGCCATCGGAAACAGCTTTGCGGTGGCCAGGTTGACGCTGCGATCGGTGGCCTGTGCCGAGAGCACGACCGCGACCAGCAGCTCGAACGTACTGGCATAGGCCAGTTCGGTAGTCGGGTGCGGATTTGCTTCGCGCAGCCGCCGGAAGATCTCGGCGCGTTTCGATGGATTCAATCGTGCCGCCCGGCATCTGCCGCACGACGCTCACGGGCGCGTGCCAAAGCGGCCGCAACGGCCGATCTACGCTGTGCCGCCGCCGTGAGGTCGGCGTCGGCAAGCCTAGAACCAGATGCGTTCTCGGCGAGTCGCACCTCACGCGTTAAACGTTCATCCGAGAGCCGCCGTCGCCTCGTTTCGTGGCGGGCTCGCCAGCGCGCCGCGAGTGCTGGCAGCGCCGCTTCCGATCTCGGCATCACGTCATGGGCCGGCGCGAGGGCCGATATCGGTACCATGGCGATGCAGTCCACCGGACACGGCGCGACGCACAGGCCGCAGCCACTGCAGTCCTCCAGCATCACGGTATGCATGCGGCTGGCCGCCCCGACGATAGCATCGACCGGGCAGGCCTGAATGCAAAGCGTGCAACCGATGCACCGCGATTCGTCGATGAGGGCGAGTTCCGACACCCCCGCAGTGCCGCGGGCAAGATCGAGTGGCATCGAGTCGGCACTGAGCAGGGTCGCCAGTTGGTCGACGCCGTGTTGCCCTCCCGGCGGGCACTGGTCGATGCCGGCGCTGCCCGAGGCGATCGCCTCGGCATACGGCGCGCAGCCATCGAACCCGCACTTGCGACACTGCGTCTGCGGTAGCAGCGCGTCGATGGCATCGGCGAGTGCTGAGCGCATGGGTGCGGCTATGCCACCGCGGCGCGCTTCTGCAGGCGGATCAGGCAATGGTCGATCCACTGGGCGGTGAGCTTTTCCTGGATCGAGTTCTGGCCCAGGCGCTGCGCCAGCGCGGGAAAGTCGACCCGATCCAGTGGTTGGTCCTGGTTGAAGCAGGAGAACACGTAACTGCGTTCGCCGGTTTCGGGGTCGATCTGCGGCTGCAGGCACTGGGCGCAGATCTCCTTCATCATGCATTGCATCGGCGAGTTGATCGAGCCGATGGCGAAGTGATGCGGCTTCAGGTGCGGCTGCAGGACGCCGTGGCGTGCGGCGCCGACAGCCGCCATCATCCGGTCTGATCCGATGGCGATGACGCGGTCGCAGTCGGCCAGCGCGATGGGCTGGGCACCGAGTTCGCCCTCCGCGTAGCTGCGCATCGCTTGCACGATGTTGCCCACGAAACGCCGGTCCTGCGGGCGTTCGGGAACGAAACCGGGCGCCTCGTCGGAACACCAGATGACGACATCGGCCGCGGCCTCGATCTCCTCGATCTTGTAGCGGTCGATCAACTTCTTGTAGCCGGCGAAATACAGCACCCGGGATCCCGCCCGCCGCAGCGCCTGGCCGATGGAGAACAGCACCGCGTTACCGAGCCCGCCGCCCACCAGCGCGACGGTTTCGCCGCCGGGCGTTTCCGTGGGTGTACCGGTCGGGCCCATCAACACGACCGGTTCGCCGACCTGCAACAGGGCGCAAAGATCGGATGAGCCGCCCATCTCGAGCACGATGGTCGACACCAGGCCGCGATCGCGGTCGACCCAGGCGCCGGTGAGCGCCAGGCCTTCCATCGCCAGGCGAGTCGCATCCGACACCGGTGCCAGCGACTCGAAGTTCTGCAAGCGGTAGAACTGGCCGGGCTGGAAGCTGCGCGCAGCCCGCGGCGCATGCAGGACAATCTCGATGATGTTGGGCGTCAGGCGCACGACCTGATGCACGGTGGCGCGCAGATCGGCATTGAGCCCCGAGAAGAATTCGGCTGTCGACAGCGCCGACACCGGCGCCGTCGCCGCGAGAACGCGGCTGACGACGGGATAGCCGAGCTTGGCGCTTCCCATCGCCTTGACGACGTTGCCGGCGAACGAAGGATGGAGATCGCCGAAGAAGCTCACGGCCCGCCCGTCCGCGCGTTTCGACAGCAGCACCTGCGGCACTTCGGGCTTGGCGCTGGGTTCGGGGGTGACCGGCCGGCCGTCTTCGTCGACGGCCTGGAAATAGCGACCGGCGATGGTGAAGTGTGCCGGGTCTTCGCGTCCTGCCACCGTATTCGGCTGGGTGCCGGCGGCAACCAGGATGGCGCGCGCCGGCAGCGCCGTCGTCGTGGTCGTGCTGCTGCCGTCGACGGCCGTCTGGCGACTTTCGACCAGCAGGGCGGCGGCATGACCGAACGTGTCGACCTCGACGGCGACCGGCGTCAGGTTCTCCGCGAACCGGATGCCTTCCTCGAGGGCTTTCTCGATTTCCTCGTGATTGAGTGTATAGCTCGGGCTGTCGATCAGGCGCTTGCGATAGGCGACGGTGACGCCGCCCCAGCCTTGCAGCAGCTCGATGACCCGTGCCGCACGACCGTGCGCGGCGGCTGCTGCCCGCTCTTCGCGAATGGCGCGCGCATGGCCGATGAATTCCTCGGCGATGACGGTCTCTTCTTCGGTCCACGCCGTGCGCACGGCGCCGACGCCGCGCTCGGCACACAGGATCTCGTAGCGTCGCAGGAACTTCTCCACCTGCAAGGGGTAGTAGGCGAGTGATTCGGTCGCGGTATCGATGGCGGTGAGTCCGCCGCCGATCACCACCACCGGCAGGCGCAACTGCATGTTGGCCACCGAATCGGTCCGCGCGGCGCCGGTCAGTTGCAGGGCCATCAGGAAGTCGGATGCGGTGCGGACGCCGCGCGCGAGGCCGTTGGGCAGGTCGAGGATGGTCGGACGGCCGGCACCGGCGCACATCGCGACGTGATCGAACCCCGCCGCGAAGGCGTCGTCGAGCGTGAGGGTGCCGCCGAAGCGCACGCCGCCGAAGAGCGCGAACGCCGAGCGTCGTTCCAGCAGCAGCCGGATGAGCTTGAGGAAGTTCTTGTCCCAGCGCACGGTGATGCCGTATTCGGCGACGCCGCCGAAGCCGGCCATGATGCGGTCGTCGAGCGGCTCGCGCAGGGCATTGGCGTCGCGCACTGGTTCGAAGCTGGCGCGTTCGCCGCTGGTGCCGACGCCGGCAAGCGCGGCCGGAAGGGGCTCGATCTTCAGGCCGTCGATGCCGACGACGGTGTGGCCGTCGTTCATCAGGTGATGCGCGAGCGTGAAGCCGGCCGGCCCCATGCCGACCACCAGGACCTTGTGGCCGCTGTCGCGGCGCGGCGTCGGGCGCCGCAGGTTGAGCGGATTCCAGCGCGTGAGCAGCGAATAGATCTCGAAGCCCCACGGCAGCTCGAGAACGTCTTTCAGCGTGCGCGTCTCGGCCTCGGGGATGTTGACCGGATCCTGCTTCTGGTAGATGCAGGACTTCATGCAGTCATTGCAGATGCGGTGGCCGGTCGCGGCCACCATCGGGTTGTCGACCACGATCATGGCCAATGCGGCGAGCGGCAAGCCCTCGGTCTTGAGCTTGAGGAATTCGGAGATGCGCTCCTCCAGCGGGCAGCCGGCCAGGGGCACGCCGAAAGTGGTCTTGCGAAAGCCTTGTGCGGGATCCTTTTCGGTGAGGCCGTGCGAGCACGAATCCTTGCCTTGTTCGTGGCACCAGATGCAGTAGTTGGCCTGATCGAGCGCGCCGTTGAGATCGGTGCCCGGGTCGGTCAGGGCGAAGCCGTTGCGACGACGCAGATGCGACAGGCTGTGAATTGTGATGCCACCGTCGCTGCGTGTCTGAACCGGTACCAGGCGCTGGAAATCGAGCTTGCGTGGGGCCTTGAACAGCACCCCCGATGCATGGCGGGCCTGGCCTTCGGGCGTATGCGCGGCCCAGGCGGCATAGCGCATGGCGGCGTCGAGGGCAGCGGCATGCGCCAGATCGTCCTGCTGCCAGCGGGTCACGCTCCGGGCGAACTCGAGTTCACTGAAGGCCATGCCCATGGCACTCGCAAGATCCCTTTCCACCGCCGCGGGGTCGAGCAGGGCGGCTGTGTCGGGCTTGATGCGGTTCATGGCTTTTCGCTGGACGAACAACCGCTTGACCGCATACACCGGGGCGAGCGCGTGATGTCGCTCGGCCAGGGCGGCGGCCGCCGCCTCGATGCCGAACAATTGCGCCAGGAAATCTTCGAGATGAGGCCCCGCCTCCAGCAGCAGGGCAGCCTCTTCTTTGCGGTCGAGGGCGTCCGGCTCCAGTCGCGCTTCAGCGATACGAAAGGCGAGCGCCGGGTCGACGCGCGCCAGTTGTTCCAGAAATACCCGGTCCAGGCGTTCAAGACCGGTTGTGTCGTACAGATCCGGAAAAGTGCAATCGAAGGCGAGTCGAAGTGTTTCGGCGGCGAGGGCGGTCATACGATCAGACGGTCAGGGACAGCTGCGAATTATAGCGAACGGGTCAGCCCGGGTTCCTGGGCGCCATCGCGGTCACGAGTTCGCGCACGAGATCCGGTCCGCGGTAGATGAGTCCGGTGTAGACCTGCACCAGCCGGGCACCGGCGGCAAGCTTTTCCGCCGCGTCGGTGGCGTCGAGGATACCGCCCACACCGATCAGCGGGATGCGCTCGCCCAGCGCTGCATGCAGGGAGCGCAGCACGCTCGTCGCGCGGGCCTTCAGCGGCGACCCGGACAGGCCGCCGGCCTCGTCGGCGCCGGGCAAGCCGGCCACGCCATCGCGGGCGATCGTGGTGTTGGTGGCGATCACGGCGTCGACCTCGTGTCTTAGCAGGGCGGCGGCGGCGGCGGCGACGGCGGCTTCGTCGAGATCGGGGGCGAGCTTGACCGCGATCGGCACCCGCCGCCGATGTTCCTGCTCCAGCCGATAGCGCTCTTCCATGATGCTCGCGAGCAGGCGATCCAGCGCATCGGCCTGCTGCAACTGCCGCAGGTCACGGGTGTTGGGCGACGAGATGTTGACGGTCACGTAGTGCGCAATGGCATGCACCTTTCGCAGGCACATCCGGTAATCGTCGGCGGCGCGCTCGATCGGGGTGTCGCCATTCTTGCCGATGTTGATGCCGAGCACGCCGCGGTAGCGGCTCGCGGCGACGTTCGCAAGCAAGGCATCGACCCCGGCGTTGTTGAAACCGAGGCGGTTGATCAGCGCCCGCGCCGGCGGCAGGCGGAACATGCGTGGCCGCGGGTTGCCGGGCTGAGGCCTCGGAGTGACGGTGCCGATCTCGATGAAACCGAAGCCGAAGCCGGCGAGCGCATCGAGGTGCGCGCCGTTCTTGTCGAGGCCTGCTGCGAGCCCGACAGGATTGGGGAAATCGATGCCCATCAGCCGGGTCGCGGTACCGGGCCAGGGGGTCGGCGGGCGCGTCAGACGCAGTGCACTCGCTGTGTCCAGGAGACGCAGCGCGAGGTCGTGCGAGCGTTCGCCGTCGAGACGGAAGAGCAGCGGCTGCAGGGCCCGATACAGCGCGCTAACGTCCAGTGAATCGCCCCTCGCGGCGTTCGCGAAATGCGGCGAGACCTTCGTGCGCGTCGTCGGTGTCGAGCAGGGTTCGCAAGTCGGGCAGCAGGCGCTCGATCGCGGCGCGCTGCCCGAACTCCACTGCATGGCGCGCGGCGAGCAGGCTGGCGCGAACCGCCAGCGGCGCCTGCCGGGCGATGCCGTGGGCAATGGCGACGGCGGTGCCGAGTTGTGTGCCGGTCGGAACGACCTGCTGCACCAGGCCGATGCGCAGTGCCTCGGCCGCGTCGAACTCGTCGCCGGTCAGCAGCCAGCGCATGGCGTTGCCCCAACCGGCTTCGGCGACGAACCTTAGCGTGGCGCCACCGATCGGATAGATGCCACGCTTGACCTCGATCTGCGCGAACCGACTGGTGTCCGCGGCGACGCGGATGTCCGCGGCGAGCAGCAGTTCGATGCCGATGGTGTAGCAGTAACCCTGTACCGCCATCACCAGCGGCTTGGATCGCGTGCGTGCGGCATCCAGTCCGAGCGGATCGAGTCCGTCGTCGGGCAGCGGCGGGGTACGGCCTTCGTGAAAGTGCGGTATCCATTGGGGCAGGTCGATGCCACCGGTGAAGTGCTCGCCATGCGCGAACAGCACGCCGCAGCGCAGCCCGGGGTCGCGTTCGAGTGCGCCGAGCGCGCTCGCGAGCGCGGCATACATTGGCAGGTCGAAGGCATTGCGCTTGGGCACGCGGTCGAGGCCGATCAACAGCACGGCGTCACGGCGTTCCAGCGATACCGCACCCGACCCTGCTGTATTCACTCCAGGGCCTGCCACTGGCCTTCCATGAGGCCTTCCATCGGCTGGAAGTTGATCTTGTAGGCCATCTTGCGGCTCTCGGCGATCCAGTAGCCGAGGTACAGATGCGGCAGGCCAAACTGGCGGCACAGCTCGATCTGCCACAACACGTTGAAGGTACCGTAGCTCGCGCCGGTCTCGTCCGGATCGAAGAACGTGTACACCGATGAGAGCCCGTCTTCGAGATGGTCGACGATGCTGACCATGCGCAGCAAGCCCTGGTCGCGGAATTCGATCAGGTTGGAGCGCACATTGCTCTGCAGCAGGAAATGGCGGTACTGCTCGCGCGAATCGTGATCCATGCCGCCGCCGAAGTGGCGTGCCGACTGGTAGCGCAGATACAGCGCATAGTGCTCGGGGCTGTATTTCAGATCGAGGACGTGCGATTCGAGCGCTTTATGGCGCTGCCATGCGCGGCGCTGCGAGCGGCCGGGGCGAAACCCGTCCACGGCGAGGCGCACCGGAACGCAGGCACGGCAGCTGTCGCAGTTGGGGCGATAAGTGAACGCGCCGCTGCGCCGGAATCCGGCGCGGACCAGCTCGCTGTAGACGTGGGTATCGATGGCGTGGCTCGGCGTCGCGACCTGCGAACGCGCCAGGCGGTCGGCAAGATAGCTGCACGGGTACGGTGCGGTTGCATAGAACTGCAACACCGAAAACGGCAGGTCGTTGAGTTGGGTCATCGCCGGATAGGGTTCGGGTCGGTGTGCCAGGCCGAGGGTACAGCGGATGAGTTTACCAACTCCGCGAGATGCCTCGAAAATTCGTCCCGCGGAATCTCCCGGGCACCGAGCGAGGCCAGATGATCGGTGGCCATCTGGCAGTCGAGCATCGGAAAGCCGGCCCGGTCCAGGTGACGGACCAGATGAACCAACGCGATCTTCGAGGCGTCGCGCACCCGGGTGAACATCGACTCGCCGAAGAACATGGTGCCGATGGCCACGCCGTAGAGCCCGCCGGCGAGTTCGCCGTCGATCCAGGTCTCGACGCTGTGCGCCCAGCCATCGCGATGCAGGGCGCAGTAGACCTCGAGCATGCGCTCGGTGATCCAGGTGCCCGCCTGGCCATCGCGCGGTTCGCCGCAGGCCTGCATCACTTCGCGAAAGCCGAAATCGAAGCGCACCTCGAATGGCCTGTTGCGCAGGGTCTTGTCGAGCGAGTGTGATACGCGCAACTCCGCGGGGAACAGGACCATGCGCGGATCAGGGCTCCACCAGAGCACCGGTTCGCCGTCGTTGAACCAGGGGAAGATGCCGTGCCGGTACGCGTCGAGAACGCGCCCGGGTGATAGATCGTCGCCCGCGGCGAGCAAGCCGTTGGGTCGGGCGAGCGCTGCCGATACCGGCGGGAAGGGATCGTCAGCTTCGAGCCAGGGAATCAAGTGCAGCTCGCGACGCGGGCACCCCCGGGCAGTTCGTTGTCACTCGCTGCGGCTGATGAGTCCGCAACCGACCCGGCTGCCGGCATTGCCCGAAGGCTGGGTGGTGAAATCGTCGGCCTTGGCATGGACCACCACGGAACGACCAACTACGCTATCGGGCGCGGTACCAAGGGAGATGCCGGTGATTTCCACGTTGATATCGGCGACGCCATCGGGCCCCGCGACGATGTTGCCGAGATCGCCCCCGTGCCGGGTGCCGCCGCCGTTCGCGCCATGGGTGGACCTGGAAGGATTGAAGTGCCCTCCCGCGCTGGCGGCGTCCGGCGCCGAGCAGTTGCCCTTTTCATGGATGTGGAAACCATGCGACCCGGGAGACAATCCGGAGATGCGTCCCGACACCAGTACCACGCCCGAATCGCGCTGGACCAACCGGATGTCTCCGCGAGCCGTATTGTCCCTGGTTGGCAGCACCGCGGCGGTCGCGGCGGGCGTCCTGGTCATCAACTGGTGCATGCGGGCGCAGCCCTCGACCAGAGTCACGGCCACAAGCGCGAGCATCGATAGCAAAATACGAATCATGCAGCCACACTCCCCGAACACCTTGTGCGGCCACCGGCCACCTGACCATGCGATGGTATGTAGCACCCACCCCCGACGCTGTCAACGCGGCGGCCCGTGATGCGTGCCGGCCGACATTCCCGTCGGGCGCTCGGACGCTCGTGCCCGAAGACGTTGGTGGCGTGGTGCTGATGGCGCCATCGGCCTGGGTGGTTGAACAGGTAACGGTCGAGGCCGGCGCCGAAGTCCTCGACGTGGCGTGCGGTCAGGGACGGCACGCGCGCTTTCTGGCGGCCGCTGGCGCAACGGTCACGGCGGTCGATCGTGATCCGCTGGCTGCCGCCGCCCTGGCCGGCACGCCCGGCATCACGTTCGTGCTGGCGGATCTCGAGCGGGACGCCTGGCCGTTCGCGGGGCGCCGGTTTGCGCTGGTGGTGATCACCAATTATCTGCATCGCCCCCTGTTTCCGGATCTGCTCGGCGCTGTTGCGCCGGGCGGCCGGCTGGTTTACGAGACCTTCGCCGTCGGCAACGAGCGTTTTGGCCGCCCGTCCAATCCGGACTTCCTCCTGCGTCCGGGGGAACTCCTGACCGTGATCGCCGGGCGCCTCGAGGTGGTCGCCTACGAAGAGCGCGACGTCGATCTGCCCAGGCCGGCGATGATCCAGCGCATCTGCGCCGTGAAGCCGCCATGAACCGACCCATCGGGTACAATCGGGCGCTTTGCCGGGGAGCAGTTTCATGCTGACGGGTAGCTTGGTCGCGATCGCGACACCGATGCATGACGATGGCGGTCTCGACTTCGACGGATTGCGGCATCTGATCGATTTTCACATCCGCAACGGGACCAATGGCATCGTCGCCGTGGGCACCACGGGCGAATCGCCCACCGTCGATTTCGACGAGCATTGCGAACTGGTGAAGGTCGCCGTGGCCCACGTCGATGGACGGGTGCCGGTGATCGCCGGCACCGGCGCCAATTCCACTCGCGAGGCGATCGCCCTGCAGCGCTTCGCGAAGTCCGCGGGCGCGGCGATGGCGCTCTCGGTGGTGCCCTACTACAACAAGCCTTCGCAAGAGGGTCTGTACCAGCACTTCCGCGCCATCGCGGAGTCGGTCGATCTCCCCACGATTCTCTATAACGTGCCCGGCCGCACGGTCGCCGATCTGCACAACGACACCACGCTGCGGCTGGCGCGGGTTCGCAACATCGTCGGCATCAAGGATGCGACCGGCAACATCGAGCGCGGCGTCGATCTGATCAAGCGTGCGCCGCCGGGTTTCGCGATCTACAGCGGCGACGATGGCACCGGCCTCGCCCTGATGCTGCTGGGCGCGAACGGGGTCATCTCGGTGACGGCGAATGTCGCGCCACGCCGCATGCGCGAGCTATGCGACGCGGCGCTGGCCGGTGACGCCGGGCGGGCTTGCAAGATCAACAACACGCTTGCCGACCTGCATCGGCATCTGTTCGTCGAGGCTAACCCGATCCCGGCAAAATGGGTTCTGCGGGAGATGGGGCTCATCGGCCCCGGCATCCGGCTGCCCCTCACGCCGCTCGCGCATCAGCATCACGATACGCTGCGCGCGGCCATGCATGCCGCGAGTATCGTTCACGAAGCGCAGACTGCATGAGCGGACCGGTTCATTTCAAGGCCGAATCCCGGCAGGGCGGGTTGCCCTGGCGGGCATCGGCGCGCGTCAGAAATTTTCGCGGCATCGATGCCGCAAGAGAGGTTCAATGAAATTCGTGCGCACCATCGGCTGCGCGATCACCGTGTCGGCTGCGTTGCTGGCGGGATGCAGCGGGGCCCTGGAAGGCAAGAAGATCGATTACAAGTCGGCTGGCAAGCTGCCACCGCTCGAGATTCCACCGGACCTCGCAACGCCCGGCAACAACAACCGGTATTCGGTGCCGGCGGCAACGCCGGGCAGCGCCGCCGTGTTTTCGCAATACGACCAGCAGCGTGGCAACAAGCCGTCGGCGCCGGTCTCGTCGGGCGTCCTTCCCACCTTCGAACGCGTGCGTGTGGAACGCGGCGGAACCCAGCGGTGGCTCGTGGTGAAGGCGACGCCGGAGCAGATATTTCCTGTGGTCCGCGACTTCTGGCAGGAAAACGGATTCCTCATCAAGACCGAGGACGCCAGCATCGGCCTGATGGAAACCGACTGGGCCGAGAACCGCGCGAAGCTGCCCATCGGCGGTATCACCGGCTTCATCAACAAGCAACTCGACGTGCTCACGTCGTTGCCCGAGCGCGACCGGTTTCGCACTCGGCTCGAACGTGGTGCCGAATCAGGCACGACCGAAGTGTTCGTCAGCCACAAGGGCATGGCGGAGGTCTATTACAAGGAGCGCGACAACAACACCAAGTGGCAGGTGCGTCCGTCCGATCCGGAACTCGAGGCGCTGATGCTGAGCAAGCTCGCGCTGCGGTTCGGGGTGGCGGCGGCGGCCGACGCTGTTGCACTGGTGCGCAACGCCGACAAGACGCCGGCCCAGGCGGCCCTGGTGAAGTCCACGAGCGGCACCACGGTCAAGCTCAACGATGGATTCGACCGTGCATGGCGTCGCGTGGGCCTTGCCCTGGACCGCGTCGGCTTCATGGTGGAAGACCGCAATCGTGCCGACGGTATCTATTTCGTCCGCTATCAGGATCCGGACGCCGACGCGGCGAAGCCGAGCGGCATTCTGTCGAAACTGGCGTTCTGGCGCAGCGACGACGCCGGCAGGAAGGGGCCGGAGCAGTTTCGCGTGCGCGTCGCCGCACTCGGTGCCGGTACCGAAGTGAAGGTGCTCGACAAGACGGGCGCCGTCGACAACAGCGACGCCGGCAAGCGCATTCTCGCTTTGCTCGCCGAACAGCTCCAGTAGCGCACGGCGAGGCCGGCAAGACAGTTCGGACCGGTCATCCGGGATGCGATTCGCCTATCTCGGTAGCGGCAGCGCGGGCAACGGTCTGATCGTCGAGGTCGGTCAGACGCGGATACTGCTCGATTGCGGGTTCACGTTGAGCGAGACCACCGCCCGGCTTGCCCGCCTCGATCTCGCCCCGTCCGATCTGTCCGCGGTCATCGTCACCCACGAACACGACGATCACATCGGGGGCGTGGCGCGATTCGCGCGGCGACACCAACTACCGGTCTGGCTGACTCGCGGCACCTTTCGCAATGGCGGTACGAAGTTCGACCACGTCGACGTGCGATTCATCGAGGGCTACCAGGCATTCGCCGTCGGCGATATCGCCCTGACCCCGTATCCGGTGCCGCACGATGCCGGTGAGCCCGCGCAGTTCGTGTTCGGCGACGGCGCGCGGAGGCTCGGCGTGCTTACCGATACCGGCTGTTCGACACCGCACATCGAGGCCACCCTGTCGGGATGCGATGCCCTCGCGCTCGAGTGCAACCACGATCTCGGCCTGCTTCGCGCCAGCGCCTATCCGGCCGCGCTCAAGCAACGCATCGCCGGGCGCCTCGGGCATCTCGATAACGAATCGGCGGGACGGCTACTCGCGGCGCTCGACCGCACCCGTCTCCAGCATGTAATTGCCGCCCATTTGTCGGCACAGAACAACACCGTGCAATTGGCCCGCCGGGCGCTCTCCTCGGTACTGGGTTGCGCTGACGAATGGGTCGGTGTCGCCGACCAGGCAGAAGGGCTGGCCTGGCGGGACATAGGCTGATCGGTTGGCCTCGGAAATCAAACCACCCCCAGACTGCGCTGTGCTTCGTCTTCCCCCAGGAGCTGGCCCTTGGGGGGGCAGCCGGGCACTGCAAAAAAAAGCCGGCTCAAGAGCCGGCTTTTTCACGCGGCGGCGTGCGCCGCCACAGGCTTACTTCTTTTCTGCGGGCTTCTTTTCTTCGGCAGCCGGCGCGGCAGGAGCGGCCGGCGCAGCCGCATCAGCGGGCTTGGCGGCATCGGCGGGAGCCGGGACAGCAGGCGCGGCTTCGGCCGGCTTGGCAGCTTCTGCAGCAGGCGCCGGGGTGGGCACGGGTTCTTCCTTCTTGCCGCAAGCGGCGAGGGCGAGGGCGACGAGCGCAGCAACGAGAAGCGAACGGATCATTTTTGTTCCTTGACGGGTGTTCGATTGATTGGGGAGACCTGCGATTGTAGCTGTCCGGGCGTTTCACGCCCGGACAGCTACAACCGACCTCCCGATTATAACCAATATTTACAATTTGTAACTACTCTGGAATCGAGAAATTTAGCAGCCTGACGGGCTTGGGTGTCCGGTAGCGAACCGGTGGAAAAGCGAGGCCGATGTTCGTCGATTTCGACGCGCATATCGGAAATGTGCAAGGAGAAATCGGCCAGACATTGAGCGCTCTGCCGCCGTTGCAGCCGAATCGTCGTCAGTCCGACAGGCTGCTATAGGCCGATCGTGGTCGCGGGAATGGCCGGCGCCGATGCCTCCCACAACTCCTCGAAGCGGTCGCGCAGGACGGTCGCGCCGACCGGATCGTCGAGCGCCAGCAATCCTTCGGCACCATCGTGATGAAAGCGGTGCAGATAGTGACGATCATCGGCGAGCACGAACGGATCGTAGACGTTCTTGGCGTGATGCAGCGTTTCCTGCACCGAGATCACATGGCTGAACTGGCGCAGAAGCGACAGGAGCCGAGGGCAGGATCGGTAGGCGGTACCGGCGTCGTGCAACACGATGTGCATCTGGTTACGGCGGCTGTCGAGACAGAACCGGCGCACCGCGTCGACGCGCGATTCCCGGTTCCATTCGGCGCCGAGCTGACTGGAAAACACCACCAGCCGGCGGTGAGCCCGTGACAGGACTTCGTCGATCGCGTGTTCGATTTCGGTACGCGACGCCAGCCGTCGCAGGTTCGGCTGCGGATCCGGCTCAGGCGGGGTGATGTCGATCTCAGTGCCCGCCGGGCCGCCAGCGGCCAGAGTCCGCTGGCGTTTGGCAGGCACAGACAGTCGGCAGGGACTGTCTGTGTCCGGCCTCACCTCGCCAGGGGCACTGGCCCCCTGGGGGAAGGCGAAGCCTGGGGGTGGACGTTTCATTTCGGCCATGGTTCAACTCCCGGCGGCTGGCAACCGGATGAACCCGGCCACCCACCAATCGTAAAGCATCGTCGCGATCGGTGCAGGCACGGCCTGGGGCGCAAGACAGCGTCGATCCGCGAGTTCGCGCAGTGGCGCCGGCACGCCGCGCGGAAAACGGTACTCCTCTCCGTTCAGGTAGACGGCGTGGTCGGCGTAGAGCATGAGACTGCGTCGATCCAGCTTGGCGCCCTGTCGGCGGATGCGCGCGACGATACCGTTCGAGCCGTGTCGCGTTGGCGGCGGGTCGAAAAAGACCTGTGGTTTCGGTTCCGTCAGATGGCGTCCGAGAAAGTCGGTGACGTCGCGGCGCCGCCAGCGGATACCCGCCAGCAGCCGTTCGGTCGTGGCGACCAGTGCCCCGCCGATCCGGCCAGGGTGAACGGTGGCGGCGAGGTCCGGATCCGCATACTGGCCCGGCACCACCAGCCGCTCGGCGAGATCGGACAGAAACCGGGATGCCAGCTCCTGGTGGGTCGGCGCGCGATAGCCGATCGACCACGTGGTGCACTCGGTGATCGCCACCCCGTGATGAGCGAATCTCGGTGGCAGGTAAAGCATGTCGCCGCCCAGCAGAATCGCTTCGCCTTCGGGTTGGAATCGCCGCAGGATCTTCAGTGGTGCTCCGGGCACCAGGGCGAGGTCGTTCTGGCGGCCGATCCGCCAGCGGCGCTTGCCTTCCCCCTGCAGCAGGAACACGTCGTAGGCATCGAAATGCGGGCCGACACCGCCGCCCGGCACCGCGTAGCTCACCATCAGGTCATCGAGCCGGGCATGCGGAAGAAACGCGAAGCGCGCCAGCAGCGCGGCCGCCCGATCGTCGTGCAGATTGACACCCTGTACCAGCAGCGTCCAGTTGCGGGCCGGCAGACGCCGGAAGTCGGCGCGGTCGAAGGGGCCGTGCCTGAGTGTCCAGCGTCGCGCGTCGCGAACCACCAGGCGTGATTCGACCGTATCGGAGCAGGCGAGACCCATCAGCTCGCGGAAGTCGAGGACACCACCGAAGTGCGGGATGGCTTGTCGCACCAGCAATGCCTGTTTCTGCCAATGACGCGACAGGAATGTGCGGGTCGCGAGTCCGCCGAGCAGGGGGTTGCGCATGGTCGGATTATATTGCCGTGACCGGTCGTGGGACAGCGGACGCCGATGGATTTGCGGCAAGGGAATTCGGTTACACTCGAAACGGGATTGCGCTGCGGAGAGCTGGATGCTGAACGTCGGAGACCCCGCGCCCGAATTCGATCTGCCGGACGCCGAGATGGAGATGGTCAGTCTCGCGTCGTTCCGGGGGCGGCATATCGTGGTGCTCTATTTCTATCCGCGCGACGACACTCCGAGTTGCACCATCGAGGCCATCGACTTCAGTGAGATCGACGACCGCTTCCTCGAACTCGGCGCGCTCGTGATCGGGGTGAGCATGGACGATTGTCTGGCGCATGGCGCGTTTCGCGACAAGCACGGCCTGAGCATCCAGCTTCTTTCCGACACCGAGGGCGAGGTCTGCGCTCTGTACGGCGTGCTCCACGACAAGGAATTCGAAGGCAGGACGCGGCACTGCATCCAACGTTCCACCTTTGTCATCGACCGCGACGGAAAGCTCGTGCGCCTGCTGTACGGCGTCAACGCGCGTGGCCACGCCGCGGAAATTCTCACCTACCTCAAGGAACTCGCGTGACCCAGCAGGTGCTCAAGAACACGATCGTATCGATCGACTACGAAATGCTCGATGCCGACGGTGGCCTGATCGAAAAGACCGACCAGTCGATCAGCTATCTGCATGGTGGCTACGACGGCATTTTTCCACGCGTCGAAGAGGCTTTGCAAGGCAGGGCTTCGGGCGACAAGCTGACCGTCGAACTGTCGGCCGATGACGCGTTCGGCGAATATGACGAAGATCTCGTCCGGGTCGAGCCGCGCAACCTGTTTCCCAAGAATGTCGCCGTCGGCATGCCGTTCGAGGGCGCAGCCGAAGGCACCGACCACGCCGTCGTCTATACCGTGACCGATATCTCGGATGAAACCATCGTGGTCGACGGCAACCATCCCCTGGCGGGCAAGTCGGTGCGCTTTGTTTGCACCATCACCGGCGTGCGTGCCGCGACGGCCGAGGAGTTGCGGCACGGCCACGTGCACGGCGAGGGCGGTCATCATCACTAAAGGTGACGTCGCCCCCAGGCTGCGCTGCGCTCCACCTTCCGCTGAGGGGGCGCAGCGTCTTCGGGAGTGAGGCCGGTCACAGACAAACCCTGCGGACGGAGCACTTCGCTGCTGAAGCTGCGGCGGCTGCTGGATCGGGTGCCGCCATCGCCGCCCCCGGTTCAGCTCACCGGTACAGCCGTTTTGTCCTTGGCGGCGGTGAGGGTGCGCGACGTGCGGTCGTCTCGAAACAGGATCGGCTTCACATTCACGTTCTGGGGCAGCATGGGGCGATCCGCTTTTTCGACTGCTTCGACGACCAGATGATGGTGCGGTGACAGGTCGCAGACCGGATCCGCATTGGTCGCGTCGCCGGTCAGCAGGAAAGCCTGGCAGCGACAGCCGCCGAAATCCTTTTCCTTTTCCGGACAGGTACGGCAGAGATCTTTCATCCACGCGTCGCCACGATAGACGTTGAACGCGGGCGAGTCGTACCAGATCCAGCGCAGGTCATGCTCGCGCACGTTGGGAAACGTGATGCCCGGCAGCATTCGGGCCTCGTGACACGGCAGTACCATGCCGTCGGCGGTGACTGTCACGAACAGAGAACCCCACCCATTCATGCAGGCCTTTGGACGGGTCGCGTGGTAGTCGGGTACCACGAAGTAGATCTTCATGGCGTTGCCGACCTTCTCGCGAAACCGGTTGGTGGCGTCTTCGGCGCGCAGGATCTGGTCGCGGCTCGGCAACAACTGGTCGCGATTCTCGAAGGCCCAGGCGTAGTACTGCGTGTTCGCGAGTTCGACGTACTCAGCCCCAAGGGTTTCGGCCAGTTCGAGGATCTGCTGGGTGTGGTCGATGTTGTGCCGGTGCAAGACCACATTGAGCACCATGGGGTAGTCGTATTTCTGGATCAACTCGGCCGTGCGCTTCTTCAACTCGAAAGTCTTGGTGCTCGACAGCCAGTCGTTCATTTCGCGCGTCGAGTCCTGGAACGAAAGCTGGATGTGGTCCAGTCCGCCTTCCTTGAAGGCGGCGATGCGCTTTTCGGTGAGACCGACGCCCGAGGTGATCAGGTTGGTGTAGTAGCCGAGCTTGCGCGCCTCTGCGATGAGGATCTCGAGATCGTCGCGAACCAGGGGCTCACCACCCGAGAAGCCGAGCTGGGTGGCGCCGAGTTCGCGCCCTTCGCGCAGCACCTTCAGCCATTCGTCGGTGTTCAGCTCAGGACCGTATTGCGTGTAATCGATCGGGTTGTAGCAGAACACGCAGTGCAACGGACACTTGTACGTGATCTCCGCCAGCAGCCAGAGGGGGTTACCGGGTTGTTTCGTGGATCCAGCCGTTTCCATGTGCCACCTCGAGAAAGTCGATCACGTCGGCGCGCAGGTCGACGCCGGGAAATTGTGTGGCCAGTGCCGCGACCAGCCCGTTCAGGCTGCAACTGCCGTCGACCCGCTTCATGATCTCGCCGGCGCTGCCCGGCAGCTTCACCATGCCTTCCGGGTAAAGAAGCACATGGCAGTCCTGCACCGGCTCCCACTGAAAGCGGAAGTATTTGGCGAGTTCGATGGGCGCATCGTGATCGAAGGCCACACGGGTCGGGGTAGCCATACGGTCATCCGATCCTGGCGTCGCCGATGCCGTAGTTGACCATCATCGCGTCGCACATGGTCCATAGTACGTCGAGCTTGAACTGGACGATGTCGCACGCGCGTTCCTGCTGCTCGCGGCTGCGGAAATGTTCGAGCGTGACGCGCAAGCCATGGTCCACGTCGCGGCGCGCTTCCGACAGGCGTTTACGGAAGTAGGCGTAGCCCGCCTGGTCGATCCACGGATAGTGCTGCGGCCAGTTGGCGAGGCGCTCTTTGTGGATCTCGGGGGCGAACAGTTCGGTCAGCGACGAGCAGACCGCTTCCTGCCAGGGGCGGGTGCGGGCGAAGTTGATGTACGCGTCGACGGCAAAGCGCACGCCGGGCAGGACGTGCCGCAACGAGGTGACCTCCACGCGCTCGAGTCCGACTGCATCCGCAAGCGTTAGCCACGCCTCGATTCCGCCTTCGTCACCGGCGGTGCCGTCATGATCGAGGATGCGCTGGATCCACAGGCGGCGATGCTCGCGGTCCGGCATGTTCGACATCACCGCGGCGTCCTTGATCGGAATCGCGGTCTGGTAGTAGAAGCGGTTGCACACCCAGCCCTGGATCTGTGCGCGCGTCAGCCGCCCCGCATTCATCGCCACCTGATACGGGTGGTGAATATGGTAGCGGTCGCCCTTGGCGCGGATCCGAGCTTCGAACTCCTCACGAGTCCACGGCAGATGTTCGGCGGCACCCATGGCGGTCTCCGTCAGAGCGTGAAGTCCATCCCGTCGAAGGCCACCTCGATACCGTGCTTTGCAAGCTCGGCACGCTGTGGGGAGTCTTCATCCAGGATGGGATTGGTATTGTTGATGTGGATCAGGATTTTGTGCGCAGCCGACAGCGGCGTCAGCACGTCGATCATGCCACCGGACCCGGACTGGGGCAGGTGGCCGATCTCGCGGGCGCGTTTTTTCGAGATACCGAGTGCCACCATCTCGTCATCGGTCCAGAAGGTGCCGTCGACCATGATCGCATCGGCGGCGGCGAGGTGCGGCACGAGGTGCGGTTCGATCTCGCCCAGGCCGGGCGCGTAGAACAGGCTCTTGCCGGTGCGCGTGTCGGTGACGCGCATGCCGATGTTGTCGCCCTCGTGCGGGTTGTCGCGATGGGGCGAGTAGGGCGGCGCCTTGCTCTTGAGCGCGATGGCAGTGAATGTCAGATGTTCGGCGCCGACCACCTCGAAACCGGACCCGGGCGCCGTCGGCAGTTGATGCCAGATGACCCCGCAATAGTGGCCGAGAATATTGAACAGCGGGTTGCCGGTGGTCATGTCTTCCCGAACCATGTCGGTGCAGTAGATCTCCAGCGGCTTGCCTTCGCGCAGCATGAGCAGCCCGGTGGTGTGGTCGATCTGCCCGTCCATCAGCACCACCGCGCGAATGCCGGTATCGCGGATACCGCGCCCCGGTTGCAGCGCTGGAAAGCCCTGAATCTGGGTCAGCAGATCTGGCGAGGCGTTGAACAGCACCCAGTCGATGCCATTGCCGCTGACCGCTATCGACGACTGGGTACGTGCCCGGGTGCGCATGGTGCCCTTGCGTACCCCATCGCAATTGGCGCAGTTGCAGTTCCACTGGGGAAATCCGCCGCCCGCCGCCGATCCGAGAACCCGAATACGCATGTTGCTTTTTCCTCGTCGGTCGAATCGACTGCACGGTCGCCGCACCGACTGGCAGGCAAGACCGCTCCAGGAAAAACGAAAGCCCCGAACGGGTCGGGGCTTTCGTTACCAGCCGCGATGATCAGCGGTTGGCGATGTACATCGTGACTTCAAAGCCGAAACGCATTTCGGTGTAAGCGGGCTTGGTCCACATATCAACCTCCGGATGTTAAGGTCTTGGTGATGGCGATGACTTCATCGCCCCGATGAACACTTCTGGTTGCGCTTCTTCTGCCCGATGTGCTCCTGGCAGGCCAAGCACTGCACCTTCGAGTTCGGATACCAGTGTCTGGCAGGCCGTCAGTGGATTCCACAGAAAAATCAGCAACGTGATGTCATGAATATCATGAGATTCTCGGCAGTGGCCTGATCCGGTCATTGCCTCCCCCCGCGCTCCCTCCTAAGCTTCTTCGATGTCGACCGCAATCCTGTCCCGAGTTTCCGCGGCCCCAGGTCCGTTCGCAACCTGGTATCGCGAGCATTCGTTCGTGTTCGCGCTCGTGTGCTCCGTCGTCGCTCACGCCCTGGTGGTCGCGTTCCTGCCGGAACTGCGCCACATCCCCGTGGCCGAGCCGAAGGTGCTCGAGATCGAACTGATCACGCCGCCAAAACGGGAACCGCCGCCCATTCCTGAGCCGCCGCCCAGGCGTCCGGAGCCGGTGAAGGTGAAGGTGAAGCCGCCGGTCAAGGTTGCGCCGCGGCAACCCGCGAAACCCGTTGTGCCGCAGCCGGTTGCGAAACCGGTCCCGGTGCCGGCACCCCCGCCACTGGTCGTGCAACCCGTGCCGCCACCGGTTGCTCAGCCCGTGCGGCCGCCAGTTTCTCAGCCCGCGCCGAAGCCTGAACCGGTGCTGCAAGCTCGTCCCGAACCGAAGCCGGTGCCGATGCCGGAAACGCGGATCGACGTACGGCCCGAGCCGCGGGTCGGCGTGAGGCCGCAGCTTCGGCCCGACGCGCGCCCGGAACTGCGGCCCGAACCGCGGGTGGCGGCGCCGGCGCCGATCGTTGCGCCATCGTCGCCACTGGACTCGAGGCCACAGATCCGGGCGGAACCGCGGGTCGAAGCTCGCCCCGAGATCAGGCCCGACTTGCGGGCCGAGGCGCGACCGCAGTTGCAGCCCACGCCACCGGTGGCAGCGCCAGCGCCGATCGCAGCACCGTCGTCGCCAATGCCCGACGTGCGGCCGCAGGTCCGGCCTGAACCGCGAGTCGAAGCGCGTCCCGAAGTCAGGCCTGACCTGCGCCCCGACGCGCGACCACAGCTTCATCAGGCTGTGCCCATCTTGAGCGCCAAGGTGGGAGCGCGGCTGGACCCGGTCGTCCCGGTGGCGCCTTCCGCGCATCCCGATGCCGTGCCGGCACCGGTCCGCCCGGATCAGCGCCCCGACCTGAAGGCTGGGCGGCCGACCCCCCTGGTCGTGGCGGCGCCCACGGCGTCGGCCGCCCAGGTGGCTGTCGCGCTGCCGACCGCTGTGCCACAGGTCGTGACCCAACCGGCGGTTTCGGCAACGACGGCGGCGCCGAGGCCGATTGCATCCAGGCCGGTAGTTGCGCCATTGGTGCAGTCGGCGCCAGTTGCTTCCGCTGCCACGGTCGCCGCTCCGCCGTCGGTTGTTGCGCCGTCTCTGGCCGCACCGGCGGTGGTTCCCCTGACCGCCGCGCCCACGGCCTCGCGCCCGCAAACCGGCAAGCCCACGATCCAGAGTCCACCGCAGCCGACCACGATCGATCACGCGGTGCTGGAGCGTTACGGACTGAGGTTTTCACGTGAGGTCGGCAAGGACCAGCACTATCCGAGGCGGGCGCTCACGCTTCGATGGACCGGTACCACCGAGGTTCTGGTTCTGATGACCGCTGATGCGAAAGTCAAGGAAGTGTCGGTGGCGAAATCGAGCGGGCACGACATCCTCGACCAGGAAGCAATGGCCATGGTAAAGAGGGCTCGCCAGTTGCCGCCGCTCCCCGAGGAACTGCGTGGTCAAGAGCTTACTGTCACGGTACCGATCACCTTTCGCCTCACCGAGTGAATCTGGCTTGTCGCACATGAAACTATCGGGATGCTTCGATCACGCAGTTTCCTGGCTTGGATTGCCTCTGGTGGATCCGTGAGCGCTCTCTACCCGGCGGTAGACCCGCATCGAAGTGGCCATTTCGATGCCACCGGTGGCCACCGGATCTACTTCGAGGTGAGCGGTAATCCGGTGGGGCGCCCCGTGCTGTTTCTCCATGGTGGCCCCGGCAGCTCGACCAGGCCCGATCACCGTCGCTACTTCGACCCGGCCTGCTACCGCATCGTGCTGTTCGACCAGCGCGGTTGCGGGCGCAGCACGCCCGCCGGGGGCACGGCGAACAACACCACGGCCCACCTGATCGGCGATATCGAACAACTGCGGCTGCTGCTGGGAGTCGATCGCTGGGTCCTGTTCGGCGGATCGTGGGGCAGTACCCTCGCGCTTGCCTACGCCCAGACCTACCCTGATCGGGTCACCCATCTCATCCTGCGCGGGATCTTCCTCGCGTCGCACGGCGAACTCGACTGGTACTTCGATGGATTGCGTCAGTTCGTACCGGCTGCGCGGGAGGCGTTGTATGCGGCCACGCCCGGTGTTCCCTGGCTGCAACTGGTGCGGGCCTACGACGCCGCCTTGCGCCACCCCGACCCGGCTGTCCAAGTGCAGGCCGCGACGCGCTGGAACGCCTTCGAGTCGGCGGTGATGTCGATCGGCGAAGCTCCGGTTGCCGAATCACCGGCGGGCGCGGTCGCCGAGGAGACCGGGCTCGTCCGCGCTCGGGTGCAGGTCCACTATCTGACGCACGACTGCTTTTTCCGGCCCGGTGAATTGCTCGATGGCGTCGCGCGGATCGCGCATCTGCCGGGCATCCTGTTGCAAGGCGCCATGGATTTCGTGTGTCCGCCGGTCACCGCGTTCGAAGTCGCCCGGCGTTGGCCTTCGGCACGGTTGTCGATGATCGCCGCGGCCAAGCATGCGGCATCGCATCCCCACCTCGAATCGGCCCTGGTTGCGGCAGCCGACTCCCTGCGCGACCAACTGGTGTCGCGCGGCACGGTTGCCGTGGTCGCATGAGCCTGCGGTTTCGTATCAATCTGCTGATCACGGTCCTGACCAGCGTGTTCACGCTCGCGGTGCTGCAGCTTGCACTGGACGACACGCGGCGTTCCATCCGCGAGGAGATGGAGGGCGCCAATCGCATCACCTTGCAGCTCCTGGCGGCGGTCATCAACGACTCGCGGCTCATCGCGCGTGACGGCGAGGACGGCAACGTCGTCCTGCGCAGCTTGTTGCGCGAGATCGGACGGGTGCGCGCGCACGACATCCAGTTGTTCGATCACGACGACAAGCTGATCTATGCGTCGCCGCCATCGCTCTACAAGGCCGGCGTGTCGGCGCCGCCATGGTTCTCGAAGCTCGTGGCGCCCGAGCTGCCGGTGATGAATCTGGCGGTGGAGGGTGGCAATGTCACGGTGACCACCGATTCGTCGCGCTCCGTGCTGGACGCCTGGGAAGATGCCAAGCGCGTGTTGGTGGTGATCGTCGCGTTCCTGGCGGCCGTCAACGTTCTGGTGTTCTTCCTGACCGGGCGCTCGCTGCGGCCGGTGAGTATCGTACTGGAAGGGTTGAAACGCATGGAGCGCGGCGAATACCACGCCCGCCTTCCCGGCTTCGCCTTGCCCGAGTTCGATGCCATCAGCCATACCTTCAACCGGATGGCCGTTGAGCTGGAACAATCGCATGCCGAGAACCGGCGGCTGGCGCTCATCGCCGAGCAGTCCGGCGATGCGATCGTGATCGTCGATCCGGACGGCCTGATCACGTACTGGAATCCGGCTGCCGAGCGTCTGTTCGGCTGGAACGTTTCGCAGATCGTGGGCCACCCGGCAAGCCTCACGGTGCCGCCGGAACGCGCGGCCGAGCAGGAGGGCTGGTCGCGGCTGGTGCGGGAGCGCGGCAGCATCGATCATGTCGAGACCCAGCGACTCACGCGCGACCGGCGGCTGGTCGAGGTCGCGTTGTCGGCGTCGCCGCTGGTCGATCCGGTGACTGACCGGGTGATCGGCGAGATCCTGTCGATGCGTGACATCACCGAAACCAAGCGTGCCCGCGAGGCCGAGCTGCAGCTTGCCCAGAATCGCAAACTCACCCAGCTCACGCAGGTCCGGCTGGAGGAGGAGCGTCGCGCCATCGCCCGCGAGTTGCACGATGAACTCGGCCAATGCGTGACCGCGATCAAGACCATCGGCGCCGTCATCGTGCAGAAAACCGCGGCTTCCGGCGGCGACATCCACCGCAGCGCCGAGACCATCGTGTCGGTCGCCAGTCACATGTACGACTCGGTTCACGGCATCATCCGTCAGTTACGGCCCAGCGCGCTCGATCATCTCGGCCTGCGCGAAGCGCTCGAGGATGCCATCGGCAGCTGGGGGCAGCGGCATCCCGAGATCGCCTGCCGTGTGCATCTCGAGGGTCAGTTAGACGAACTCGGCGAGCGTGTCAATATCACCGTCTTTCGCATCGTCCAGGAGTGCCTCACCAATGTGGTCAAGCATGCCCATGCAACACAGATCGAGATTTCCGTGATCCGACAAGAGACCGGTTGCCTCGATGTTCTGGTGCGCGATAACGGACGTGGGCTCACCGAGCGCGACGGTACCGATTCGGTGCGCTTCGGCATCATGGGCATGCGCGAGCGGGTCGAAGCCCTGAAGGGTGAGTTCGCGCTCGATACCGTGCCCGGCGGCGGCCTCGCGGTGAAGGTGCGCATTCCGCTGGGTGAGCAAGCGGGCGCAGATGGCGCAACCGCATCGCTGGATCAGGAGCAGGGCGCATGAATCCGGGAGCTGAAATTCGCGTGATGCTGGCTGACGATCACGCCGTGGTGCGGATGGGTTTCCGGCTACTGCTGGAAGCTTCGGCCGATATCAAGGTGGTGGCGGAAGCCGAGAGCGGTGAAGAGGCGGTCCGACGGGTGCCCGAGGTCAAGCCCGATGTCCTGGTGCTCGATCTGTCCATGCCGGGCATCGGTGGGCTTGAGGCCCTGTCGCGCATCCTGGCGCGCGCGCCGAACATGAAAGTACTGGTGCTGACCGCGCATGAAGACGCCATGCATGCGCGGCGGGTGCTCAAGGCCGGTGCCCTCGGATACCTGTCCAAGCGCAGTGCCGCCGAAGCATTGATCCAGGCGATCCGGCAGGTCCGACAAGGCCGTACCTTTCTCGAACCTGCGATCGCACATGAACTGGCCCTCCAGCAGCTCACCGGCGACCGCAATCCGGTCGACATGCTGTCGGAAAAGGAATTCAAGGTGTTCCTGGCGCTGGCCCGTGGCCAGTCGGTGGTCGACATCGCGGACGTGATGTCGCTCAGCCCGCGAACCATCGGCACCCATCTGTACAACATCAAGCAGAAGCTCGGCGCCTCCAACTCCGCCGAACTGGCGATCATCGCCATGCGGCACAAACTGATGGAGCCGTGAGTGGGGTCCACCCCCAGGCTGCGCTTCGCCTTCCCCCTTGAAGGGGGCGCCCCGTCCTCGGGGGGCCCTGTGGGCGGTGCCCCTTCGGTTCAGAGGCTCCCTTCGCTCGGCATGCTTCGCTCGGGCTTTCCCCGAAGAGCAGTTCATGCTGCGACGCAGCGAAGAAATCTAATGAAAATCCTGACCAGGCTTTCAGCGTTTTGCCATGGTCGGCGATCTGTGGATCCGGACAATGGGGTCAAGCCGCAAATGCGGTGGGTATCTCCCGGTACCGAAATACGAGCAGTGGTTTTGAGTTGTTTCGATTCATCAACCCATCAAGGAGCCTCACCATGTGGACCAAGCCCGCTTACACCGAAATGCGTTTTGGCTTTGAAGTCACGATGTACATCGCAAACCGCTAATCCCGGTTTTCGGTAGTACCAAAAAAGCTGCGGAAACGCAGCTTTTTTGCGTCTGGGGCTCCGATCTTGTTAATTCCTTGCGTGCCTCACTGCGCTCCGGCGGCGGTAGGCTTGGTGAAGTCGTAGCGCACGCCGACATAGAACGCACGCGGCGCCGAAACCGCCCGGAACTGCTCCGGTCCGGCGTTCACCGGGTTGAATGCCCCGCCCTGAAAGAAATTCGATCCGAGGATGCCGAAGGTTTCGTACTTTCGGTCGAACAGGTTGAGCAGTCGTCCAAACACCTGAAGCTGCGGCGTGATCTGGTACCGCGCATCGAGATTGACGACGGCGTATCCCGGAACCTTGCCGGTGGAGTCCTGGTTGTTTTCATCGCCACGGGCAAACTGATCGGTGGAGAGCAGCACGTTGCCGCCGACGATGAATTCTTCGGAGAACGCGTAGTCGGCGCGTAGCTTGAGCAGATGCGCCGGCATGCCCGGGATGCGGTTGCCTGGCGCCACCCGGATGTCGCCGTTGGCGTCGCGCGATGAGTTGTTGGGGCTGTTCAGCAGGAAACCGCTTTCGAACGTGGCGCGCAAATAGGTGTAGTTGGCAGTAAGGGTGAGAGCACCGCGTTGTGCCCGTGCCCCGAGTTCCACCCCCTGCCTGCGGGTGTCGCCGACATTCTGGAAATAGCCTGAGTTGAGGGTGGCGCCCTGGGTCGAAATGAACTGGATGTCGTCGCGCAGATCGGTGCGAAACAATGCCGCGTTCCAGCCCAGCCACCCCAGGAGCTTGCCGCGAGCCCCCACCTCGTAGGTGCGGCTCACCACCGGCTTGAGTGGTGGGTCGGCCAGAAAGGCATTCGGCAGGCGACAGGGTGCGGCGGGATCCGCGCAGGTGAGTTCCACCGGTGTCGGCGCCCGCATGCCTTCGCTGTAGTTGGCGTAGGTCGTGGCCGTGGCCGTCGGGTTATAGGTGAACCCCAGAGCCGGATTGAAGCGGATGAATTTGTGGTCGCCATTCAGGGCTGGATTGGTGCCGGACTGGTCGGCGATCTTTACCTGCGCGACGTTGTAGCGTCCGGACGCTGTCATCGACCATTTCGGGTTGAGGGTGAGCGTGTCGGTGACGAAAACGCCGTAGTAATGATTGGTCGTCTTCACATCGGTGTCGAGCACGAAAGGGGAGACGCCGGCTGTTCCGCGGCTTGGCGTGAACACCGCTTCCTGGTTGAACTGGCGGTAGCGGGTGTCGCCCAGATCGGCAGTGGCGCCAACGGTGAACTGGTTGCCTTTGCCGAACAGGTTATCGAGCAGCGACAACTGCACGCTGCTGCCTGTTCCCTTCTGGCGGATCGTCGAGGAATCGTTGGATGCCGGGAACACTCCCGGGGGGCACCCGCCGGCGCAGTGGTCGTTGACGTTGCTCGCGAACGTGTCCTGATCCAGTTGGCGGTAGTAGAGGTTGGCGGCCAGCAGCGTCGTGTCGTTGAAGAAGTGACTCCCCTTGGCGTTGAGAAAATTGAGTGTGTTGGCGGTGCTGTCCGGCCAGGTGTAGGGCTGGGTGCGATCACCGAACATCGACAGCGGCAGGGCCTGGGTCCCCTGGAGCGAGTTGTTGGCGCCGGTGTATGACAGGTCGAAGTCGGTGCGGTCGCTCTGGTAGCCGACTTTGCCGAACACGTTCGCGACCCGGCTAGGCGAGAACTGACGCCAGCCGTTCTCCTCGAGATAGTTGCCGGTCACGAAGTAGTCGACGCGCTCGCCGTGGCCGCCGGCTTCGATCGTCGCCGATTGTCGACCGAATGAACCACCGTAGACGCTTGCCGATACGCCGGGGTAGGTGAAACCCGACTTGGTCTGGATCGCCAGCGCTCCGCCCAGCGTATTGAGTCCGTAGACCGGGTTCGATCCTGGCACTAGCGTCATGTTGGCGATCGCCGATTGCGGAATGAGATCCCAGTTCACGGTATCGCCGAATGCCTCGTTCACGCGGACGCCGTCGTAGAACACCGACAACCCCTGCGGCAGTCCCAGCAGGTGCGATGCGGTCAGGCCGCGAAAATTGACGTCCGGCTGGAACGGATTGGCCTGGGCCTGGTTGAGATTCACCGAGCCGAGGTTGGTTTCCATGAACTCGGTGATGTCGCCAGCGCGGCGCTTTTCGAGATCCCTGTCGGTGACCGACTGGATGTTGGACGGGACGTTGCGAAGCGGAGTGGCAAGCACCGGCAGGGGGGTGGTGCCGATGACTTCGACTTGCGGGGCCTCCAGCGCTGCAGCGGGGTTGTCGGCGTGGGCGCAGAGTGGTGCCAGCCCGGCAGCGATCAACGGTGCGCTACGCCACGTTTGTATCCAATGCATCGATTCTCTCCCTGAAGGTGGCTGGCGGCGGTGGTGCCAGCAGGCAACCCGATCGGATCGGGGCAGGCGTGTGTCACCACGCCTTGACCAAGGAGTCTGACGGAGAAGAAGCGACATGGGATCGGGAAAAACTCCCGATCTGGGCCGGCGACCGTCTGGTGCCGGCCCGACGGCAGAGCGCTATGCGGGCTTGGGCGGCTTGGTGGTGTAGAAATATGCGACCACGATGAATACGACCAGCACCAGTTGCAGCGTCAATCCCTGGGCGTTGGGATAGATGCCCAGCAGCGGGAAGGTCGGACCATCGATCGGATCGGCCGGCAGGCGTCCGGCCGCCTGCAGTGCGGCCACGCCCTGACCGGCGAAGATCACGGCCATGACCGCGAGCAACACGGAGCTCACGCCAAAGAACACGCCGAGCGGCAACTTGGCGCTGTAGCGGATGATGAGCACCGCCAGAGCGACCAGAAGCAAGCACCCGATCCCGAATCCGGCCAGCACCGGTAGCGCGCCGCCCTGGGCAATCAGCGCCTGATAGAACAGCACTGTCTCGAATACTTCGCGATACACCGCCAGGAACGAGATTGCGGTCAGCCCCCAAAGCGTGCCCTTGCCGATGGCCCCCGTCACCTGGCTCTTGATGAAGGCATTCCAGCGTTGCCCCGAGACCCTGGAATGAAGCCAGAAACCGACGTAGAGCAGCATGGCCGAGGCAATGAGCGCTGTCACTCCTTCGGTGACCTCGCGTTGCGCCCCGCTCACCTCGATGATGGCCGTTGCGACCCACCAGGTGATCACGCCCAACACCAGAGCGGCGATCCAGCCGCCATGGAGATAGCGAAGGCCGCCTTCCCGGCCGGTGCGCTTGAGAAAAGCTGCCATCCCGGCCAGGACCAGGATCGCCTCGAGGCCTTCACGCAGGATGATGACGAGCGACGATACGAACTGCGCCTGCGGCGAAACCTCGCCACTCGCGAGGCGGGACTTCGCGTCGGCAAGAACGCTGACCAGATCCCGGTGCTGCGCTTCGAGCACGGCTGCGGGACCGCCGGTCTTGATGGTGTTGCGAAAGCCGATCATCTTTTCTTCGACGCGTGCCTTCAGGCCATGTTCGAGTCCCTCGAGGCTGCCTTCGACCAGTTCGAATCCTTCGAGATACGCGCTGACGGCGAGTTCGTAGGCACCCTTGCCATCGCCCTCGCGGTAGGCGATCAGACTGTCGCCGAGCGTGCGTATCGCGTAGTCGAGCGGGGTGGCGGCAGCCTGGATTGCGCTCGGATTGGCGCGCAGGTAGGCGAGAACGGCGGTGCCGGCTTCTCCATGCCTTGCTGTCGTGTCGGCGGGCGTCGCCAGCACGGCGTCCGCAAGACTCCGGAATGCATCGCGCCCCTTGCCCTGCGTCCAATATTTCGATCCTGCCTCGGCAAGCGTCGGTTCGAACAACAGGTTACTCACCTTGAAGGCCAGGGCCCAGCGCTGCTCATCGGACAGATCGGCGTGCGCCGCCATCGCAGTGCCGTCCACACCGAGCGTGATGGTGCTGTAGAGGCTGTACACGCTGCGGCGCCCTTGGCGGGCGGCATCGCGGAAATTGGACGGTTTCGGATCGAGCGCGGCGGCGGCAGGACCATCGCCGCGCCCGTCGGCCCCGTGGCACGAGGCGCAGCGGGACGCATACAAAGCGGGGGCAATCGCCGGGTCCGGAATCTTGCGTGGTGAGACCTCGAGTTTGTACGCGCCGATCAGCGCGGTCTTGAGGCTATTGGCCAGGGAAGTGACCGGCGCGCCGTCCTGCTTGTCCCGCACGGCTGCGGCAAGTGCCTGTGCCTGCTGTACCAGCCGGTCGCGCTCGGGGTTCGCATCGAGCTTTGCGATCAGGGTCCTGGCGTTTTCCGAGAACTCGACCTGCTCCGCATACTCGCTTTCGTTCAGCACGGCTCCATTCTTCACCCACTGCGGATACTCGGCTGCGACATAGTCAAGCAGGTGAAGGATCGCCTGGCCGCCGTCCGCCGCGTGAACGGGAGTCATTTCAGCGAAGCAGAGCATGAGCAGGGCAACGGCGCGGTGGAGGATGGACAAGGTCATCGAGCGGCTTTCAGCGACATGGAACGATGCGGGAATGGTACTCGTCAGCGGTACATCGACCAATCGGCAACGCGAGAAGTTCTCGACTGGGAAACCGCTCGGGCTCACGCGCGGGCAAACCGCCAGCCGTCGGCAAGAAGCTTGTTATTGTAAACGCGAATCGTTATTATTTGTTATCTGTTCGTGGATCCGTTGGAGATCGTCTCCGCTGACACCGGGCAGGCCTGTGCAAAGGACGTCACATGAATGCGATGCTCGTCGGTGCCGACCGGTTGGGAAACATTCCCGAACGACTCGCCGCGCTGGGTATCACGATCGCGGGCCATGTCAGCGGCCGCAATGCCACACACCAGAAGCGCCTCCCGGCGCTGCCGCGCAATCTCGATCTGCTGATCCTGTTCACCGATTTCATCGGTCACAACGTGATGAAGAGTTTTCGGACGCAGGCGCAGGCCGACGGGGTACGCGTAGTCGCCTGCCGACGATCCGCCAGCGCTCTCGAAACCGAGTTGTCGAGGTGTCTTGTGGGCGCCGCGGGCCCGCAATGCGCCGACTGCCCGGCAGCTGCGGGCGGAAAATGAGCCGCAGAAGACAGGACGTGCAAGGTGACCGGTCGAAATCGGACGTTCCCGGATGAGTTCGGCGTTGCCGATTCATGTCGCCCTGCACGATTGACAATCATTCTCATTTCTTATACAGTTTTAGTCATGGCGGTGGTCGACCGCTCCGGAGATCTCAGCATGTATGTCTGTCTGTGTAACGGTGTCACCGATCGCCAGATTCGCGAAGCAGTGTGCGATGGCGTGAAGTCCATGCGCCAGCTTAGACAATGCCTTGGCGTTGCGGCGAATTGCGGCCGTTGTGCGCCTCACGCCAAGGAGTTGCTCGACGAGTCCCAGGCCCGGCAACGGTTCGAGGATCAGTTCTCGGCCGCCTGAAGTACTGTCGTACTGTCGTACCGTCGTACCGCCGGGTTTCGTTGCTCTGCCTCCGACGTGATGGCGTTGGCGAGAGCAGCCCGGCACGCGCTGAATCCCATTCCCGTTTCGCTTCTCATCCTCCTTACGGCCCATAGAAACTTCCGAAGCTTCTGACGGGCCGCGCCCGATAGAATGCGTGCGAGCAATGTTGATGTATCGCAAAGGAGCACGCAATGAAAGGCGACAAGAAGGTCATCCAGCATCTGAACAAGGTGCTGTTGAACGAACTCACGGCGATCAACCAGTATTTTCTTCACTCCCGGATGTTCAAGAACTGGGGGTTGAAGAAGCTCGGCGACTACGAGTACCGCGAGTCGATCGACGAGATGAAGCACGCCGACAAGCTGATCGAGCGCATCCTGTTCCTGGAAGGCATTCCCAATCTGCAGGAACTCGGCAAACTCCTGATCGGCGAAAATGTCGAGGAATGCCTGAAGTGCGACCTGCAACTCGAGATGAAAGCCCATCCCGACCTCAAGGCGGCCATTGTTCACTGCGAGTCGGCTGGCGATTTCATCTCGCGCGAACTGTTCACCTACATTCTCGACAGCGAAGAAGAGCACATCGACTACCTCGAGACCCAGCTCGATCTGATCACCAAGATCGGCATCCAGAACTACATGCAGAGCATGATGGGTGACACGTCTCCCTCCTGATCTCCGGTCTCGGGGTAGCAGCCATCACGCGGGCCGCCAAGAGCGGCCCGCGGCATTTCAGCGGCACAACCTTCCTTGCTGCATGATCGAGGTTTTCGAGAAACTACCGGGTTGCCGCGCCAATCCATGAATCCGCACCTGCTCTGCGCGATGCTCGTCGCCATCGTGGCGATCTGCATCAACGGGTGTTCCCCACCCCAACCGCGTCCCGATCCGGGCATCGCCGCGGTCGACCCACTCGTGACGGTGGCGGTCCTGCCTCCGCTGTCCGTGCCACCGCGGTCCGAGCCGGTGATTCCGCCGCCCCGGATCGCGATCGCACTCGGTGGTGGTGCGGCGAGCGGCTTTGCGCACGTGGGCGTGATCAAGATACTCGAGACCCAGGGTATCCGGCCCGATATCGTGATCGCGGTCGACATCTCGCGCGACCCGCAGTGGGCCGCGGTGAGCGACAGCGTGAGCGTGCTGCTCCAGACCTTCAATATCATGGGTCGCTCACTCGCCGCACACGAATTGGCCTCGGCCGATGTCGTCATCAGCCCGGACATTCGCAAGATCGGCTCCACCAGCTTCGAGAGCCGCAACCTCGCCATTCTCGAAGGCGAATGAGCAGCGCTTGCCGCAGTGCCGAAAATCCGCGACAAGATTGCCGAACGCGAGGCGCGACTGAGAAAAGCCGCCCTCGGCAATTGACCACCCCCAGGCTTCGCTACGTTTCGCCTTCCCTCGAGAGGGGACGCAGCGTAGCGAAGCCTGGGGGCGGGCGTCACTTCCCCATCGCCTTCTTGCGCTTGTCGAGCCACCACCCGGCCTGCACCGGCCACGAGGCATACTCGTTGTCCACGCCCAATGCTTCTTCGGCGTGCAGCGCCCAGTTCGGATTGCTCAGCGCCTCGCGGCCGATCGCGATCAGATCGGCTTCGCCGTTGCGCAGCACTTCTTCGGCATATTGCGGCTCGGTGATAAGCCCGACCGCCATGGTCGGTATGTCGGCATCGCGCCGTATCGCCGCCGCGTATGGCACCTGGAAGCCGGCGAATCGCTTGACCCGCGCCGCGGTCGCAGAGCCCATCAGTCCGCCCGACGAGCAGTCGATCACGTCGATGCCGATCGCCTCGAGCCGCCTGGCCAGCACTATCGTGTCGTCGATCGTCAAGCCGCCCTCGATACCGTCGACCGCTGACACCCTGAAGAAGAGCGGCTTGTCCTGCGGCCATGCGGCACGCGCGTCGGTAGCGATCTCGAGTGCGAGACGCATGCGACCCTCGATGTCGCCGCCATAGCGGTCGCTACGCTTGTTGGAAAGCGGAGACAGGAATTCGTGCAGCAGATAGCCGTGCGCACCATGGATTTCCGCGACCTCGAAACCGACCGCGAGCGAGCGTGCCAAGCCGTCACGAAAACTCTGTTTCAGGCTCTCGATGTCGCCCAGAGTCATTGCCGACGGGACCAGCCAGCCGGTATCCATCGGGATCGCGCTCGGCGCCATCACGGCCCAGACGTGCTCGCCGCGTGCCCGGTCGGACGCATCGAGCGGGCCGTTGCCATGCCAGGGCCGTTGCATGGACGCCTTGCGTCCGGCATGTGCCAACTGGATTGCCGGCACCGCCCCCTGTGATTTGATGAATGCCGTCACGCGTTCGAGCGCTTGGGCGTGCGCGTCGGACCAGATGCCCAGGTCGCCATGGGTGATGCGGCCGTCGCTTTGCACGGCTGCCGCCTCGGTGAAGACCAGGCCCGCGCCGCCCATCGCGAAGCGGGCGAGGTGGGCGAAATGCCAGTCATTGGCGAGACCATCGACGGCCGAGTACTGGCACATCGGCGAAATGACGATGCGATTGCGCAGTCGGACCGAGCGCAGTTCGAGCGGAGTGAACAGCAGGGGATTCGAGGGCATCGGTTCGGGGCTCTTGGTTCAGGTATGGGGATGTGCGTGGACATGCAACTGCCGGTAGTGCGTGGTCTCGACCGCGACCGGGACCACGTTGATGCGCCCATGCCGCACTCCCGACTCGGCGATGAGCACATCGGCAAACCCGCGCACGTTCTTGACCGGGCCACGCAGCATCACGGTTTCGAGGCAGTTGTCGTGATCCAGATGGACATGCATGGATGACAGCACGAGGTCATGGTGGTCGTGCTGGAGCGCCGTGAGACGCTCGGCCAGATCGCGCGCGTGGTGGTTGTACACGTATGAGAGTGACGCCACGCACCACTGGTTATCGGGTTCCGACAGCCGGTCGGCTTCGAGGGTGGCACGCACCATGTCACGCACCGCCTCCGAGCGGTTGCCGTACTGGCGGCGCTGCATCCAGTCGTCGAAGTCCTGCGCCAGCGAATCGCTGAGTGAGATGGTGATTCTCTGCATGGTCGGCCCCGTCGGGAATTTCAGCAGCACGGATGGTAGCCGATGCCGGGCAAGTCGCCGCAATCGCTCATCGAAGGCGTTGACGACCATGCACGCCTGCGGTTATCTTACAAATAAGAAACAGTTCTTAATTCGGCGATCGGTGCGACCAGCGCTGCTGGTGACAGCGTACTCGCCCGACCACCATGACCAGGGGAAGCGCAATGGGGAGATATCGACGGGTAGCCGGTCTGCTCGCAGGGGCAGGCGCCGGCTGGCTGATGTCGGGCATGGCCGTCGGCCACGAACTCGATGCTCCCGCTGTCGACGTGCTCGGCCATTACGACACCGCTGTCGGCAGCTCCGACGCAGCCAGCGAGGGCAGCGTGACTGCCAAACGCATCGAGACCCGGCCGGTGTTGCGGCCCGGTGAAGTGCTCGAATTCGTGCCTGGCGTGATCATCACGCAGCATAGCGGCGACGGCAAGGCCAACCAGTATTTCCTGCGCGGTTTCAACCTCGATCACGGTACCGATTTCGCCATCAACCTCGCCGGCATGCCGGTCAACATGCCGACCCATGCGCATGGCCAAGGCTATGCCGACCTGTCGTTCCTGATACCCGAACTGGTTTCGGGCATCAACTACCGTAAGGGGCCCTACTTTGCCGAGAACGGTGACTTTGCCTCGGCGGGCTCAGTGGGGTTGCGCTACGCGGATTCGCTGCCCACCAACAACGCCACCCTGACCCTGGGCAACTTCAACTACAGGCGTGCGCTGCTCGCCGGCAGTCCGGACGCGGGCGATGGCCATTTGCTGTATGCCTTCGAGGCCGTCGGCAACGATGGCCCTTGGGACCATCCGTCCGGGTACCAGAAGCTCAACGGGGTGCTGAAACTGTCGCAGGGATCCAAGTCCAACGGATTCAACGTCACGCTCATGGGCTACGACGGCAAGTGGGACTCCACCGACCAGATCGCGCAACGGGCCGTCGATCGCGGCGATATCTCGCGCCTCGGCACCCTCGACCCCACCGACGGCGGACGCTCGTCGCGCTATTCGCTGTCCGGCTCGCGCTATGCCGACTTCAACGGCGGTCGCTACGAGATCGACGCCTATGCCATCCGCTACAGCCTCAACCTGTTTTCCAACTTCACCTATTTTCTCGATAACCCGGTGCAGGGTGACCAGTTCGAGCAGGCTGACCGGCGCACCGTTTATGGCATTCATCCGCGCGTGACCTTCGTCGGCAAGGTCGGCTCGTTCGATATGCTGAACCGCATCGGCCTGCAAGGCCGCTTCGACGATATCGATCAGGTGGCATTGTTCAGCACGCAGGCGCAGAACCGACTTTCGACCACCCGCGACGACAAGGTTCGCGAGGGTAGCCTTGGGGTGTACGCCGAGAATGCCACTCAATGGATGAGCTGGTTCCGCAGCGTCGCGGGCATCCGCGCCGACTACTACCGGTTCGACGTCAATTCGAGTCTTGCGGTGAACGCCGGCAAGGTGGGCGACCACGTGTTCTCGCCCAAGCTGAACCTGGTCTTCGGCCCCTGGACGAAGACCGAGTACTTCGTCAACTTCGGCCGTGGTTTCCACAGCAACGACGCCCGCGGCACCACGATCCGGGTCGATCCGAAGACCGGGCTACCGGCCGATCCGGTGACGCCGCTGGTGAAGTCCGAGGGCGCCGAGATCGGCGTGCGCACCGAGATCATTCCCAACCTTCAGAGTTCGCTCGCTTTTTGGGAACTGAAGCTCGACTCGGAACTGCTCTTCACCGGTGATGCCGGCACCACGGAGCCCAGCCGTGCGAGCAGGCGCAGCGGCATTGAATGGACCAACCACTATGTGCTGCCGGCGGGCCTGCTCGTCGATCTGCAATTGGCGTGGTCGCGCGCGCGCTTCACCCAGAGCGATCCCGCTGGCGATAACATTCCGGGCTCGATCCAGCGTGTGGCGTCGCTCGGCATCACCTGGAATCCGGGCGAAAAATGGTTCATCGCGGTCCAGCAACGCTACTTCGGACCGCGCCCCCTGATCGAGAACGACTCGGTGCGTTCGCGTTCCACCAACCTCACCAACCTGCGCATGGGCTACCGCGTCGACAAGACGTGGCAGGTGCGGCTCGACATTTTCAACCTGTTCAATCGCAAGGCGAGTGACGTCGACTATTTCTACGCGTCGTGCATCCGCAGCGACACGGTCGGTGCAAACGCCACGGCTGCCTGCCAGGGGCCCGCCGGCACCCGCACCGGCGTTAACGACGTGCACTTCCATCCGGTCGAATCGATCGGCGGCCGGGTGTCGGTCACCGCCTCGTTCTGAGCGCATCCTCCATTCGCGCCAGCGCCTGGTCGAGCAGCGCCCGGTTGCACGCGAAATTGAGGCGCACCCAACCCGGCGTGCCGAAATCCGCGCCATCGTAGAGCCCGACGCCCGCCGCTTCGAAGAAGGCTTTCGGATGGTCGATGGGTGCGGCCCGGCAATCGATCCACGCCAGATAGGTTGCCTCCACCGGCGTCATCGACAACCCGGGCATGCGCGCCACCCGCGCCGCTACGAGATCGCGGTTGCCGCGCAGATAGGCGATGAGCGCGCGGCGCCAGGGTTCACCATCCCGGTAGGCGGCGAGCGTGGTCCACATCCCCAGGCCGAACGGGCGGTGCACGATACCCTTCATCACCGCCTGCATGCGGTTACGCAGAGCCGGGTCGGCGATCACCGCGAAAGCAGTGCCGAGCGCCGGCAGGTTGAAGGTTTTCGACGCTGCCATCAGCGTGATGGTGCGCCGCTCGATCGCCGGCGACAGGGTCGCCATCGGTACGTGTCGCCGGTCATCGTCGAGCAGCAGGCCGCAGTGGATCTCGTCGGAGCAGATCACCAGATCGCGGCGTTCGCACACCTCGGCGAGCGCCACGAGCTCGTCACGGGTGAAGGCGCGGCCAAGCGGATTGTGCGGATTGCACAGCAGGAAAAGCCGCGTGCCGGCATCGACGGCACCGTCGAGCGCGGCCGCATCGAACTGCCAGCGGTCGTTGGCCTGCACCAGTGGTGCGCGCTGCAATCGGCGATCGGCATTCAGCGGCGCCGACAGGAACGGCGGATAGATCGGCACCCCGGTGACCACCGCATCGCCGGGTGATCCGATGGCGCGGCACACGATGTTCAGCCCCGAGACCAGGCCCGGCAGCCAGACGAACCAGTCGCGCTGCGTGTGCCAGTCGTACTCGCGCGCGAGGTGGGTCATGAGAGTCTCCACCAGTTCCGGGCCCGGATCGAGATACCCGAAGACCCCGTGCTCGATGCGCTCGCGCAGGATGTCCAGCACCGGTGGCGGCGCCCGGAAATCCATGTCGGCCACCCACATCGGAATCACGTCACGGTCGCGAAACCGGTCCCACTTGAAGCGCCATTGACCCCGCGGGTCGGGCGTGTCGTCGAAATCGAAGTTCAAGCCTGTTTCCTCTCTTGCTTGCCCCGCCGGCAATCCATTGCAGTGACACTGCCATAGGAATCCGCGGCACCATGCGGCAGAATCCACGGCTCTAGTATCGCGGAACCGGGTTACATCATGGAGGTGCTGGTTTATCTCGCGTCGAGCTTCTGGCTCGGCGCCGTTCACGCTGCCACGCCCGGCCACGGCAAGACCATCGCTGCCGCCTACATCGTCGGGGTGCGGGGGCGGCCGCTGGATGCCGTGGTGCTCGGCATGTTCGTCACGTTGTCGCATGTGAGCGGCATCGTTGCCGTTGGCGTGATCGCCTCGCTCGGGTTACCCGGCGTGGTGCCGCAGCGCCTCGAAGCGTGGCTCGCGCTCGCCACCGGGTTGCTGGTGGTGGTGATCGGGCTGTGGACCCTCTGGACGCAGCGGGCGCTGGTGGCGCAGTTGCGCCAACCGGCGTCAGCACGCGGCGGTGTCGGCACCATTCGCTATGCCGCTGCCGCCGCGCCCGCCGGCATGCTGGCATCGCGTCCGTTGCGCAGCGTCCATGGCCATGCGCACGCGCCGGGACACACCCACGATCACCCACAGGATCACGATCACACCCACGATCACGATCATGAAGGTGGTGGCTGGCACAGTCACGGCTGGGGCTTCAAGCACACCCACGATCTCGGTCTGGTCACCCGCGCCAATCGGCCGAGTTTGTGGATGCTGGTCGGGCTCGGTGTCGCCGGCGGTCTGCTGCCCGATCCCGCGGCGCTGGCCATCCTGCTCAACGCGTTGTCGCAGGGCAAGGTCATGCTCGGCCTCGCCACGGTGCTCGTCTTCAGCATCGGCTTCGCCGCCACCCTCATGGTCGTCGGCATCGTCGCGGCCAAGGTGGGTCAGCGCATCTTCGACTGGCTTGCTGGTGTCTGGGCCGTCCGGCTCCAGATCGGCACCTCGTTGTTGATCGTGCTGGTGGGTCTGGTGTTGACGTTGCAGGCCGCGGGGATGCTGGCCCGATTGTCCTGAGCGGACCTATCGCTGCGCTAGTGCCGCCGGGATCATGCCGATGCTGCCGCTGATGTCGGCGTACCAGACATTGCCGGCAGGATCCACGGCAACCGAGAACGGCCTTGCCTGTTCTCGCGGCAGATTGAACATCTGCACCTTGCCGTCGCGCACGCGGCCGACGGCGCGCCCGCGCAGCGTGCCGAACCACACCGACCCGTCGGGTGCCGCCGCGAGGCCCGACAGCGCTGCCCGCTCGATCGGCACCTCGACCTCGCTGAACTTGCCGTCGGCATAGCGGCCGATGCGGTTGCCGCGAAACTCGATGAACCACACGGCGCCGGTGGCATCGATGGCGATATCGGTGGGTGACACCGACGCCGTTGGAATCTCCGCCTCGGTACGGGTGCCATCGGGGGCGATGCGCAGCAAGGAGTTGCCGGCCTGGAGCGTCGCCCACACCGCGCCGTCCGGCGCCACCGCCACGCCGAAGGGCGCGCCGCGCACGGCATCGAGCTCGTGGCGCTTCAGCGTGCCATCCTTCAGCCGCGTGATGCTGTAGGCGGTGGATTCGGCGAACCACACGGCGCCGTCCGGCGCCACCGCGAGCCTGCCCAGGCGCGCGATACCGGTCCCGAGCGGGGTCGCGGTGATCTTGCCCGGCCCTTCGATGCGCTGGATCGCGACGCCGGGCGCGTCGGCCAGCCACGCCACGCCATCCGGACCGACGCCCAGTCCGATCGGCTCGGCATTGCGGGAGCCTTTCGAGAAGCGTTCCAGCTTGCCGTTGCGGATCACGCCGATGGCATCCGAGAAATCGATGGTGAACCACACCGCCCCGTCGGGCGCGATCGCGATCGCGGTCGGGATGTCGGTGGCGACCGGCATCGGGTATTCGACCACCTCGACGGAACTGCCGGCGAGATGGGAACGCCAGGCGAAGATCGCCGCGGCGGCCACCAGCAGGATGACGATGAGCGAGATGACGGTGCGGCGAATGCCGGAGCTGGACGTGCCGGACGTGCTGGTCATGGGGGCGGTATCGGGAGCGCTCAATTTTTTCGATGGGCGAGGCGGCGGGCGCCAATGGTGCCACCGATCAGCAGCAGCAGGAGAAAGGCCGCGCCGCCGGCCAGGTTCACCGGGTCGATCCGCGAGAGCACGTTGCTGCCTTCCAGCGCGCGCCGAAACACTTCGGCATATGGCGTCAGCGAGAAACCGGCGTAGAGGGTGCGCGCATCGGCCGGATCCGGCACCAGCGGCGCGGATTCGAGATGGATCGGCAGCACGCCTTCGAGCCGGACCCAGGTGGCGCCGCCGTCGGCGCTGCGCAAGATGCCGCGATGGGTGGTGGCCACGATCGCCTTGCCATCGGTGCCGGTCACGATGCTCCGCACCGCGCCGTTGCCGGCGCCAAGCGGCTCGCCGATACGCCGCCAGGTGGCGCCGCCGTCGTCGCTGCGAAGCACGCGATCATCGGCAACGACCCACAGCGCATCGCGGGCGGCGCCGCCAAAACCAACCGTCTCCACGCCGCGTGCCGACCACGGGCCCGTCACCCGCGCCCAGTGCTCGCCGCCATCGCGGCTGGTCCACAAGCTGCCGCCGATGACGCTGGCCAGGGGCACCGGCGATCCACCGCCCACCGCCAAGGCCGCTGGTGCCGAAGCGGGCATGTCGGTGCCACTTTTCTCCCAGGCGTTGCCGCCGTCGCGGCTGACGAACACGCCTTGCGGCCCGGCAAGATAGAAGACATCGGGCTCGCTGCTGGCGACGATGGCGTGCGCGGGCGCCGCTCCCTCGGGGGCTTTCGCCCGCAGCCAGGTCGCGCCATCCGTGGTGCGAAAGATGCCGGCCGAACTCGACGCAACGGCAAGCACACCGTCATGACCGAAGGCAACGGACAAGGTGGGGCCGATGAACGTCCCGCCGGCTTCGGTGATCCAGTCGCGGCCACCATTGCGGGAGCGCAGCAACCGGGTGTCGGTTGCATACAGCAGATGATCGGGATCGACAGGGCTGATGGCGATCGCCATCGCGCCGCCGATGAATAGGCCGGCATCCACCGGCAGCCAGGTGGCGCCCTCATCGCGGGAGCGAAACAGTCCGCCCCACGCGCTTGGATCGTGCGCGCTGGCGTCGGTGAACACGAGCATCAGGGCCAGCAGGACGAAACGATGCATTGCCGATGGACGAAAAAAAGAGGAGCTCACGAAGAGCTCCTCATCAGGTTCAGCGAAGAAAGCTTATTTCGGCTTGCGCGAGGTTTCGCCGGGAGCAAGCGTGATCTCGGCCAGACGGGCTTCGTTCATCCCGACCCACGAGTTCTTCGTCAGCGGGTACTTGTCGCTGTACGAGAGCGGTTCGTGCGCGGCGACGCAGTTGGCGTAACCACCGGTGACCTTGTAGCACTTCTCGTAGGCGAGGAACTGCTGCACCGAGTCGGTCTGCTGGATGTTGGCAACTTCCCAGTCGCGGATGGCTTCCCACGACGAGTAGGCGTCGGAGCCGAACATCAGCTTGCCCATGGCGGTGTTGACTTCGAGCAGTTGCGAACCAGCGGTATGTGCGCGATGCGCCGCATGGATCTTCACGCCCGGCATGATCTCGTGGTCACCATCGACGATCATCGCCTTGCCGTGCAGCACCTTGCCGTAGATCGAGTCCATGGTCTTGGGGGTATAGCCGCAGGCCGGGGTACGGCTGCAACCGCCGGGCGAGTCGTTCACGGCGCTGATGCGCGGGTGCGGATAGTTGAGCGCCCACTCGATGCCCTTGAGCTCCTCGCGCTGGACATACAGCACCGCGTTCGGAAACTCGTCGAGCGAACCGGCGTGATCCCAGTGGCCGTGACCGATGATGATCTTGGAGACATCCTTGGCATCGAAGCCGAGCTGTGCGATCTGCTTCGACAGCGGCGACCAGTGAGCCGTGCCGGTCATCTTGTGATACTCGGTCTGGTTCCAGCCGTTGTCGTAGAGGATCAATTCCTTGCCGCACTTGATCACGCCCACGTTCACCGGCAGGTTGACCGTGTTGATGTTGTTGTGCGGGCTGGTGCTGCCCGGCACGAACGAACGATCGGGGTGGAACATGCCGAACGGCACGTTCATGAAGGTGCTGTTTTCCACCAGCCAGACCGAACATACCGCCTGGGCTTGTGCAGCAGTGCTGCCGATGCCGGCAACCAGCCCGGCTGCGGCGAGACTCACCGCGAGTTTCTTGTTCATGCTCTCTCTCCTCCTTGTTGTTGGACTGCTGCCACTTCCACTTCCACTGCCGCTGGTCCTGGCGATGTGCCGATACCTCCGTACCGGTGCATCACCTGTGATCGGCAAATCGCCATCAATTCGGCTTGTGTTCTCCCGGCCAGAGGACTTCGCTCACTTTCAGCAGCGCGCCCGACGCGCGCTCGCTCAATGCCTGTGCCCTGATCAGGTGCGCTTCATTGCCGTCGCGGACGATGCCACCCATTTCGGTGAACGCCTGCTGGTAGGTGTCGATTGCTTCCAGATACTCGCGGTGCGGCTCGCGCAGCGAAGCCGGCGGGACCAGCGATTGCATGCTGGTGCGCGCCGCTGCCAGCATGGCCCCGACCGGGGCAATACGGGCCGGGATATCGCCCTTGCCGATGTCGCCCATCTTGTAGGCCAGGCCGGCAAAGCTCAGGCGTGGTACGACGGTGCGTACTTGCTGGTGGATACTCCAGAGGTCGTGCGCATAGCGCTCTTCGTCGGCGGTGAGCGCGGGACGCTCGGCGCCGACTGTTGTCGGCGCGGCAATTTCGGTGGCAGTGGTCAGCCGCCATTCCCGCACTGCGGCATAAACGGCGAACCCCGCGAGCGCCAGCACAGCAACTGCCAGCATGGCGCGCCGCAACGTGAAAAGCGGCGGGGGTGTTACGGCCAGAGAAGCGTCCGAAGGCATCAGCCAAATGTAGCCGTACGCCTGGATGGCGTCAATAAAACGCTGTTGCTTCAATGTGATATCACACTTTATACAAAAACATCACACGCAAAAAACGGATCAATGCGGATTCCAGTTCGGGTTGCCGGTGAACAGACCGTGGACGAAACCGATGTCGTACATCAGGTAAAGGCCGAAGCCCAGACTCGCCACGCCGGAGGCCACGCGCAGGATCGTGTTCAGTTGCGGCAGTCGCTTCGCGCTCGCGGCGAAGGGCAGGGCGATGATGGCGGTCACCAGCATCATGCCGGCGATGGTGCCCAGGCCGAACAACAACAGGTAGGCCAGCCCTTCGGCCGGATTGGTGATGGCGGCGACGATCAGCAGCGCAACGGCAGCGGATCCGGCGAGGCCGTGCACCACGCCGACGAGCAGCGGGCGCAGCAACTGGTAGGCGCCCAGCCCGCCGAAGTGCCGGTCGAGCCAGGCCTGCGGCGTGGCGTCTTCGGCGTGTCCGTGGCTGACGGCGTCGTGCCCATGGCGGTGGCTGTGCGCGTAGTCGCCGTGGGCATGCGGGTGTGCGTGCGCGGTGGCATGGGCGTGCAGGCCGACCAGGCCGTGACGATGACCGGGGGCGGCCGGCTGATAGCGCAGGCTGCCGTTGCGCACCTTGAATGGCGCCATGGCGGCGCCGATCCGGTCGAGCGTGCCGGTGAGCGTGAGCACGCCCAGCACGACCAGCATGAGCGCCACGCCGAGTTCCATCATCAGGCCGAGCGCGGGCGGGATGACGATGTGGAACACAATGATGGCGCCGCCGACCAGGGCGATGGTGAGCGTGTGGCCGATGCCCCAGGTGGCGCCGATCAGCGCGGCGCCGCGAATGCTGGCCTGGCGGCTGACGATGGTGGTGACGGCGATCACGTGATCGGGGTCGGTGGCATGGCGCATGCCGAGCACGAAGCCGATGGCGATGCTGGCGAGCAGTTCGTTCACGAGGCAGTCCGGATCGCTGGTATGACGATTCGGTGAATGGTCTTATACATCGGCGAAAACTACGCGTTGGCCCGCGCAGCGTCAACGCCGCCGTGCAATGGATATCGGCGTGCAATGACGGTCAGTGAAAGTCGCGTGACTGCGTGAGCAGCCGACCGAGCAGATGCGACAGATCCACCAGCTTGCCGGCGATGAGATGGGCGACATCGCCATCGCGCTCGAGCACGCCGTGCACACCTAGCAGCCGGGCGCCCAGCAGCGTGCGGCGCTGGCGTTCGCCGAGATCGCGCCACACCACCACATTGGTGTTGCCGGTTTCGTCTTCGAGCGTCACGAAGATCACGCCGCTCGCCGTGCCCGGCCGCTGGCGGCAGGTGACCAGCCCGGCCGCGCGCACCAGTTGGCCATGGCGCGCGGTCAGCAGTTGCGAGGCGGTCATCATGCGCTGGCGCTGCAGGTGCCCGCGCAGCAGTGCGAGCGGATGGCGGCCGAGCGTGAGGCCGAGGCTGGCGTAATCGGCAACGATGGTCTCGCCCTCGGACGGCTCGGGCAGCAGCAGCAACTGCTCACGGATGGGGGTGTCGTGCAGCACCGGCGGCCGCGGCTCGATACCGGCAACTTCCCACAAGGCCTCGCGCCGATGGCCGATCACCGACGCGAGCGCATCGGCACCGGCGAGACAGTCGAGATCGTGGCGGTTGAGCTGCGCGCGCAGGGCGAGCTGCTCGAACGTGTCGAACGGCCGCCCGCGTTCGGCGATGAGCCGCTCGGCCGCCGCCTGCGACAACCCGGAGACCATGCGCAGGCCCAGGCGCATGGCGGGTGGCGGGGGCGTGTCGTCCGCGCCACGTGGTGACGCCGCCAGCGAACAATCCCAGTCGCTTGCCATCGCATCCACCGGCAGCACCTGCACGCCGTGCCGCTGCGCATCCTGGATCAGTTGCGACGGCGCATAGAAGCCCATCGGCTGGCTGTTGAGCAGCGCCGCGCAGAACGCCGCCGGATGATGGCGCTTGAGCCACGCCGACACGTACACCAGCAGCGAGAAGCTGGCCGCATGCGATTCCGGAAAGCCATATTCGCCGAAGCCCAGTATCTGCTGGTAGATCTGCCGCGCGAACTGCTCGGTGTAGCCGCGCTGGAGCATGCCGTCGATCAGCCGCCGCTCGAACGGCTCCAGCCCGCCCTTGCGCCGCCATGCCGCCATCGCGCGCCGCAACTGATCGGCCTCGCCGGCGGAGAAGCCCGCGGCCACCATGGCGAGTTGCATCACCTGTTCCTGGAAGATGGGGATGCCCAGGGTGCGTTCGAGCACCACCTTGACCGCCTCGGACGGATAGTCGACCGGCTCCTGCCCGCGGCGGCGGCGCAGGTACGGATGCACCATGCCGCCCTGGATCGGGCCCGGCCGCACGATCGCCACTTCGATCACCAGGTCGTAGAACGTGGCCGGTTTCAGGCGTGGCAGCATCGTCATCTGCGCCCGCGATTCCACCTGGAACACGCCGACCGAATCGGCCTTCTGCAGCATCGCGTAGACCTCGGGGTCTTCGGCCGGGATGTCCTGCATCCGCAGCGGCGCGCCGCGCCAGTGGCCGATCAGATCGAGCGCGCGGCGGATGGCCGAGAGCATGCCCAGCGCCAGCACGTCCACCTTGAGCAGGCCGAGCGCGTCGAGGTCGTCCTTGTCCCACTGGATGATGGTGCGCTCGGGCATCGCGGCGTTCTCGACCGGCACCAGGCGGTCGATGGGGCCACGCGACACCACGAAGCCGCCCACGTGTTGCGACAGGTGGCGTGGAAAGCCGCGCAGCGCCTCGGCGACGCGCAGCAGCCGTTGCATCAGCCGCGAATCCGGATCGAAGCCGGCTTCGCGCAATCGCGCCGGCACGGCCTGGCCGCGATCCCAGAAGGCGAGGTTCTTCGAAATGCGGTCGACCTGGGCGACATCGAGCCCGAGCGCCCGGCCGGCGTCGCGAAACGCGCTGCGGCTGCGATAGCAGATGACGGTGGCGGCGATCGCCGCGCGCTCGCGGCCGTAGCGCGCGTAGATGTACTGGATCACCTCCTCGCGCCGCTGGTGCTCGAAGTCGACGTCGATGTCGGGCGGCTCGTCGCGCTCCTTCGAGATGAAGCGCTCGAACAGCATTGACATGCGCGCCGGATCGACTTCGGTGATGCCCAGGGCGAAGCACACCGCCGAGTTGGCCGCCGAGCCACGGCCCTGGCACAGGATGCCCTGGCGGCGCGCGAATGCCACGATGTCGTACACCGTGAGGAAGTAGGGCTCGTAGCCGAGTTCGGCGATGAGTGCGAGCTCGCGCTCGACCAGGGCGATCACGGCACGCGGCGGCGCGGCAGCCTCGCGACCCGGCCCGGCATCCGGCTCCCAGGGCGCCGCCGCGCCGCAGAACCGCCACCGCAGTCCGGCGGTGACCAGCTTGCGCAGCCAGCTCGACGGTGTCTCACCAGGGGGCGCGAGTTCCTCCGGATACTCGTAGCGCAGCGAGTCGAGCGAGAACGTGCAGCGCGCCGCGATGGCAACGCTCTCGGCCAGCAGCTCGGGCGGATAAAGTTGCGCGAGCTTGTCGCGCGAGCGCAGGTGTCGCTCGCCATTGGGAAACAACCCGTGCCCGGCGCGCGCCACCGGCACCCGCAGCCGAATGGCCGTCAGCACATCCTGCAACGCGCGGCGCCCGCGGGAATGCATGTGGACATCGTTGCTCGCCACCAGCGGCACGCCGGTGGCCGCCGACAGCGCCTGCAACTGCGGTAGCCGTTCGTCATCGTTCGCAGCGTGATGCAGCTCGACCGCGATCCACAGCCGGTCGCGAAACCGCGCCGCGAGCCACTGCGCCTGCGCAGCCAACGCCAGCGCGGGCTCGCCATCAGCCAGCACCGGCGGTGGAATCACGATCGCCAGGCATCCTGGCAGGCCGTCGTCCAGATCGTCGCGAACGAGGTGGTATTCGCCCTTCTCCGAGCGCCGCCGACCCTTGGTGATCAGTGCCGACAGATTGCCGTAGCCCTCGCGATCCTGCGCCAGCAGCACCAGCGTCGGCCCGTCGGCCAGCCGGATCTCGCTGCCGACGATCAGGTGCAGGCCGTGCTTCTTCGCGCCCTCGTGCGCCCGCACGATGCCCGCGAGCGAGCATTCATCGGTGATGGCGAGCGCCGCATAGCCGAGCTTAGCCGCACGCTCCGCCAGCTCATCGGCGTGCGAGGCACCGCGCAGGAAGGTGAAGTTGCTGACGCAGTGGAGTTCGGCGAAGGCGGGAGACATGGGCGATGGCCACCGGGCCGCTTCACGAGGAGCCTTGGCCGGACTTCTTCCGCAGCGCCGAGTACGTCCACCACGGCCGGGCCGGACCGCCATTCATGAAATCCACCGCCGCCCGAAAGGTGTCGAGTACGCACGGATCCTGCCGCTGCCCGGTCTTCGCTTCGAGCGCGCGGTAGAGGCGGTCGGCGTCTCTCCCCTTCAACTGTGCCGGCTTATCGATGCCGAGAAGGCGCAGGTCAGCCGCGAGCGCAGGGCCGATGTTGGGGATGGCCTCGAGGGTTATGGCTTCGGCGGCGGTGCGGGCTTTTCGGGGCATGGGGGAATGCGACAAGAAATCTTGCGTATGGGGCAAGATATTTGATACTGTTCACAAAGACAGTAATATTCGCGTTGTAGCGTGTCAATCTATTCTTCGGCCCTGGTTGAAAAATTCCCGGCGCGTCAAGTCACGTCCGCACAAGATCCGAAAAATTCGTGTCATCGCCGGATGCTCTCGCCCGGTGCGCGAGAGCCCGCCCGTGCGGTAGCACCAAGGAATGGTTCGTTCAGGTGTAATCTGCGCGATCGCAGAGGACCTCATGCTTCTAGACCACGCAGATCAGATCCGGCGAGATGTCTCGCCCAAGATCACACCGAAGAAGAAATCTCAACTCGGCCAGTTCATGACACCGGCGCCTGTGGCGCGGTTCATGGCTGCGATGTTTCCACCGAGTGACCTCAGCCTATGCCGTGTGCTCGACGCCGGCGCCGGCCTTGGCGCACTTACGTGTGCGTTTCTCGACCGATGGAGATCAGGTGGGTTCTGCTTCTCGCGCGTCGAGTCGACGACTTATGAGTTCGACGAGACTTTGCTCGTCTATCTGGAAGCAACGCTCGACCGATATGCTGACCAGACGAATCTTACATCCCGAGTTGTTCGCGAGGACTTCATCGTTCAGACTGCGTTGGCGATACTCGAAGATCGGGCGCCTCGCCACTTCACGCATGCGATCCTCAACCCACCATACAAGAAAATCAACAATGGTAGCCAGCATCGGCGGGCGCTCAGCCAAGTCGGCGTCGAAACAGTAAATCTGTACACGGCATTTGTCGCGCTGGCCATAGAGTTGATGGCGCCCGGTGGGATCGTCGTCGCTATTGTTCCGCGCAGTTTTTGCAATGGCACCTATTACCGGCCGTTTCGCGAGCTCATGCTGTCGAAGACCGCACTTCGAGCTATGCATTTGTTCGATTCACGGTCGAAGGCCTTCAGTGATGATGATGTTCTGCAAGAGAACATCATCATAATGCTGGAGCGCGGGGGGGGGCAGGGATCGGTGACGGTAACCACATCGACCGACGACACATTCTCGGACCTGGTCGATATCCAACACCCCTTCGAGCGAATTGTTCTTCCTGGGGACGTCGAGCGCTTCATCCATGTCCCGACGTCGACCGAAGAAACCGAACTGGAGCAGTTGCCTACAGTGCGGTACACCCTCGACGACATCGGTGTTCGCATCTCAACCGGACCCGTCGTCGATTTTCGCCTGAAGGACCATCTGAGGTTTGTGCCGGAGCCAGGGAGCGCGCCGATCTTGTACCCGATTCACTTCGCTGGAAAATCGGTGACGTGGCCAGTGTTGGAAAGCAAGAAGGCCAATGCCATCATGGTAAACGATGACACGCGGAGATGGCTGATGCCGAATGGCTTCTACTGCGTTGTTCGCCGGTTTTCGTCCAAGGAGGAGCACCGCAGAATTTCCGCCAATGTCATCGGACCGGACGATTTCCCGCCCGGAACCGAGTTTCTCGGACTGGAGAACCACGTAAACGTCTTCAACGAAAAACGCCGTGGGCTTCCTGAGGCATTGGCCTACGGGATGGCTGCATATATGAACACATCGGCTGTCGACGAGGCATTCCGACGCTTCAGCGGTCACACGCAAGTCAACGCCGGCGATCTGAAAACTTTGCGCTACCCGAGCAGGGAAATCCTGGAGGAGTTCGGGCGCTGGTATCTGAATTGCCTGAATGCCTCTCAGGACGACATCGATCAGAAATTCAAGGCGATGACTGCATGACCAGGAAGGAACGTCATCTTGCCAACGCACTACGGATCCTGATCGAACTCGGTATGCCACGAGCCCAACAAAACGATCGATCCGCAGTGTCGCTGCTGGCGCTTCTCGATCTGCGCCCTGGCAGCGCTTGGAGTCAGGGAACCAATCCGTTGATCGGCATCACCCCGATCATGAACTGGGCTCGAGCCCACTACGACAAGGAATACGCACCGAATACTCGCGAGACATTCCGACGTCAGACAATGCATCAGTTGGTCGATGCAGGAATCGCGCTGTACAACCCGGACAATCCTCAGCGCCCGGTCAACTCCCCGAATGCGGTGTACCAGATCGCACCCCCGGCTCTGGACCTGATGCGCAGTTATGGAGGCCCCCAATGGAAAACGAATCTCGAGGGTTACCTCGCAATCGGTAATTCGCTCGCAGCGCAGTATGCCGCGGCACGCCGACACCACCAAGTTCCCGTGACCATAGCCGAGGGCAAGCAGATCAATCTGACGCCGGGCGAACATTCCGAGCTGATCAAGGCCGTACTCGAAGAATTCGCCCCCAGATTCGCTCCCGGCAGTGTCTTGGTTTATGCGGGTGACACCGGCGCTAAATGGGGATACTTCGACAAGGACCTACTTCAAAATCTCGGCGTGGTGGTTGACAGTCACGGAAAGATGCCCGACGTCGTCTTGCACTACGTTCAGAAAGGCTGGCTGCTGCTGGTCGAATCGGTGACCAGTCACGGACCTGTTGACGGAAAGCGGCAAGCCGAGCTGTCGAAGTTGTTCTCCGGATCCAAGGCCGGGCTCGTGTACGTTACGGCTTTTCCTAACCGCCACGTCATGGGTAGATATCTGGGCGAGATGGCATGGGAGACAGAGGTGTGGGTAGCGGATGCGCCCAGTCACATGATTCATTTCAATGGTGTTCGTTTCCTGGGGCCTTACCAGGGATAGTCGGTGCTCTGGTCGCGCGACAAGCGCACACCGTGATCGCGTTTTCGCAGGCCGCACAAATCGGACCGCCGCTTCGGTAGTAGATTCCCGATTGCCGACCACCAACAGCCGGAAGGAGCCCCATGCTCGAACTCCGCCCCACCTGCGAGAACTGCAACAAGCCGCTGGCACCCGACTCGCCGGACGCGCGCATCTGCAGCTACGAGTGCACCTTCTGCGCAACCTGCGTCGACTCCATCCTGGAGAACGTCTGCCCGAACTGTGGCGGGGGTTTCGTGGCACGGCCGATCCGGCCGGCCACCAACTGGAAGGGCGACAACTACCTCGGCAAGGACCCGGCGAGCACCAAGGTGAAATTCCGGCCGGTCGATCTCGTGGCGCATGCCAAGTTCGCGACGGCAATCAAGGCCATACTGCCGCACGAACGGTAGGTTCCGGACAACACAGGAGGCAGGCGGATTGCCTTCCGCAGGCGGGAGATCGCATGGCAAGCTACATCGAAGGGGCGCTGGTCAAGGACGAGCACGTCGTGCACGTCGGCCACATCAGCTTGTGGTCGCTCGCGGTGCCTATCGGACTGGGTATTCTCCTCCTGGTCGTCGGCGTGGGGTTGATCTTTCTCGGCTACGCCTACGTGAAATACAAGACCACCGAGGTGGCGATCACGAACCGGCGGGTGATCGTGAAGTTTGGCTTCATCAGCCGCCGCACCGTGGAGCTGAACATCCACAAGGTCGAGACGGTCCAGGTCGACCAGAGCATGCTGGGCCGCCTGTTCGATTTCGGCACCCTGGTGATCTCGGGCGCGGGCACAGTGCAGGAGCCGATCGTCGGCATCGCGAAGCCGATGGCGTTCCGCAAGGCGTTCATGGAGGCGCAGGATCAGTCGAAGGGTAGTGCCTGACGGTGACTCTCGTGGGTCTTTCCCGCAGGCTGCTGCGAGAGGCACAAATCGTCATCGAGTCGCGCATCGAGAAAATCCGGCATGTATGGCCACCACGTCAGACGCTGAAGTCACGAATGTGTCCCGTCACGGCTTCTGGCTGCTGCTCGATGCCGAGGAACTGCTCGTCCCGTTCGCGCAGTTTCCTTGGTTCAGGAAGGCAACGATCGACTGTTGATGGTCATGAACCGCGGCGCTTACAATCGCGGGCGTGAGCAGCCAGTTCGATGATGTCGAGAAGCGTGCGCGCGCACTCTCCCGCGAGGAAAAGGCCGCCTTGGCACGCGTGCTCATCGACGATCTCGATCGCTCCGTTGAACCAGGCGTGGACGCGCTCTGGCTCGAAGAATCCCGGCGTCGTTACGAAGCCTATCGCCGGGGCGACCTCGAGGCGGTTCCGGGCGAAGTCGCCATGGATAGAGTCCGTCGTCGGCTGAGGTGATCGGGTATCGGTTTCTTCCTCCTGCGGAGGAAGAAATGTTTGAAGCCGCGTTTTTCTACGAGACTGCAAACGTCGGACTCGGCGACGATTTTCTCGATGACATGGAGAACGCGATCAATTCCATCCGGCAATGGCCCGAGGTCGGAACGGAGATTGCCGACGGGTTTCGTCGCACCTTGGTCCGGCGTTTCCCGTTCGGCATCGTCTACATCGTTGAACCGGATTGCATCCTGGTGGTCGCCGTCGCACATCTACGGCGTAGCCCAGACTATTGGAAGGGTCGGATTTGACGGGGTAGCATGGACCTCGGTTCAGACTGACAGGACAGCAACTCCCCATGACCATCGACATCGACCGCCTCACCGAGGCCGAACTCGTCGACCTCAACCACCGGGTCGTGGCCCGCCTCAAATTCCTGCATCAGATGCGAGCGCATGCGAGCATGCTCGATTTCAGCATCGGCCAGAAAGTCTCGTTCCAGCCGGACGGGCACCCGGTGCTCAACGGCATCGTCACCAGATACAACCGCAAGACAGTCACCGTCGTCACCGAGAACGGGCAGCAGTGGAATGTGGCGCCCGTGTTTCTACGCAAGGCCGAAGTGACCGCTGGCGCCTCGTCGACGACTCCGCAGGTGGCCCGCCTGCACGGGAAGTAGCCGCGCGTCGGCCTCTCGCCACCAGGACCAGCCATTGATCATCGACACCATCGACGCCTGGCACGATCTCATCGCCACCCGCGATGTAGACGGGCTCGATGCGCTGATCGCCGACAATGCCGTGTTCCACTCGCCGGTGGTGCACACGCCGCAGGTCGGCAAGGAACGGGTGCTGCGCTATCTGACGGCGGCGTTCGGCGTGTTCTTCGTCGACTCGTTCCGCTACGTGCGTGAGCTGGTCGGCGACAATGACGCCGTGCTGGAGTTCGTGCTCGAGATCGATGGCACCAGCGTCAACGGCGTGGACATGATCCGCTGGGACGACGACGGCAGGATCGTGGAGTTCAAGGTGATGATCCGGCCACTCAGGGCCATCAACCTGATCCACCAGAAGATGGCGGCCTTGCTGGCGGCAAAAGGTTGATTCCGATCTCGAATGGTATGGTTGCTCGCGCCATCAACCCGATCTGACGCCGTGCAGGCCAGGTCGGTACCTGGGGAGGGGATCGTCAAATGCGGATCGTAGTGGTCACCGGCGGCGCCAGCGGCATCGGCCGGGCTTGTTGTCACGTGTTGTCGGGCAAGGGCTGGAAGGTTGTCGTGCTCGACGTGAACGGCGAAGGCGCCAGGGAGGTCGCGGCCGAGATCGGCGGTGTGCCTGGCACGCTCGACGTCGGCGACGAACATGCGGTGGAGGCCGCGGCCGAACGCATCGAGCGGGAGGTCGGTCCGGTCTACGGGCTGGTGAATAGCGCCGGCATTCTGGCGGTTCCGGTTCCGCCCGAACAACTTCCCATGGAAGAGTGGGACCGCGTGGTTCGCATCAATCAGCGCGGCACCTACGTGACGTCGCTCGCGTTCGGTCTGCGCATGGCGGCTCGCGGCAGCGGTTCCATCGTGAATATCGCGTCGATCAACGCCTTCCGGTCAATGCCGTTTCATGGCTACGCTCCCACCAAGGCAGCCATCGTGTCGATCACCATGAATCTCGCGGCCGAGTGGGGGCCGAGCGGCGTGCGCGTCAACGCGGTTTCGCCGGGCTTCACCCGCTCGCCTGCACTGCAGGCCAAGATCGACGCCGGCGAGCGCGACGTGGCGGCCATCGAAAAGGCAACGGCACTGCGCCGGTTGATGGAGCCCGAGGATTCCGCCTACGCGGTGGCCTTCCTCCTGTCCGATGAAGCGAGCGGCATCACCGGCGTCAATCTGCCGGTCGAAGGGGGATGGCTGGTGATGCCATCGTGGCAAAGCTATCCCGGCATTCGCGGCGACTGGCCATAGGCGTGGGAGATCCTCAACTGACAAGAATCGCCGTGCTCGACGACTGGCAGCCGCGCGGCATGTACCTGCGGGCGATCGCGCCATGCGCGCAGGCGGTTTCCAGGTCGGCATCCCGTCCGGCACCTTGCTCGAGGGCCGCACGCTCGGCGTCGTCGGGGTCGGCAGAATCGGTGCGCGGGAGTTCGAGCAGATGAAACCGGGCGCCATCCTGGTGAACACGGCGCGGGCGGGGCTGGTTGACGAGACCGCCTTGCTGCAACGCCTCCAACAGGGCGCGCTGACCGCGGCACTGGACGTCTACTGGCAGGAGCCGCTCGCGGCCGACCATCCCCTGCGCACATTTCCAAACGTCGTGCTGTCGCCGCATCTGGGCTATTGCACCGAAGAGGTCTACTCGCAGTTCTATCGAGAATCGATCGAGAACGTGACCGCGTTCATGGAGGGCAAGCCGGTACGGGTGCTGAATCCGGAGGCGCTTCGAAGCGGTTGGCCGAATTCGGGTTGAGCCGAACGACCGTGAGCCCGCGGCCGACGAACGCGCCCTTCGCCGAAGGCGAAGGGCATATGACGGTTTTCAGCTTCCGCTGGATTCCCGGATTCCGCATACTCGCCGGTCGCGTCGATGCGCGTCTTGCCTGATCGACCGCGCGCCGGTTGCCCGCCGCAGGTGCTTGCTTCATGCTGCGGCGCGCAAGGCGATGCGCCTATCTGAGAAACCAGGTTTTGCCGTAGCAAGGATGTAATAGATGCGTCCATTGGATGGAGTCACAGTCGTCGCGCTCGAGCACGTGATCGCCGCGCCGTTCTGCACGCGGCAACTGGCGGATCTGGGCGCCCGTGTCATCAAGATCGAGCGGCCCGGCGTGGGCGATCCGGCGCGTGCCTACGATGACCGTGTCAAAGGTCTCTCGTCGCATTTCGTCTGGACCAACCGATCAAAGGAAAGCATCACGCTCGACCTGAAGCAGGCCGATGCCCGGGAGATCGTGCGCAAGTTGCTGGCCACCGCGGATGTGCTGGTGCAGAACCTCGCGCCCGGTGCCGCCGCCCGCATGGGGTTTTCCTATGAACTGCTGAAGGACGAGTTCCCGCGGCTCATCGTGTGCGACGTATCCGGTTACGGCGCCGATGGACCTTACCGCGACAAGAAGGCCTACGACCTGCTGATCCAGAGCGAATCCGGGTTGCTCTCGATCACCGGCACACCCGATACGCCGTCGAAAGCCGGTTGCTCCATCGTCGACATCGCCGCCGGGATGTATGCGTACACGAACATCCTCGCCGCCCTGATCCATCGCGGCAAGACCGGCAAGGGCTGCAACATCGACGTCTCCATGCTCGAAAGCATGGCGGAGTGGATGAGCTTCCCGCTTTACTACGCCTATGACGGTGCTACGCCTCCCGCGCGCGCCGGTGCGTCGCACGCCACGATCTACCCGTACGGGCCGTTCCCCGTCGGCGATGGCCAAGTCGTGATGCTGGGTTTGCAGAACGAGCGCGAGTGGGTGGTGTTCTGCGACAAGGTGCTGGAGCAACCCGACCTCGAGACCGACCCGCGGTTCTCCTCGAGCACGCGCCGATCCAATGCCAGAAGCGAGCTGTACCCCATCATCGTGGAGGCGTTCTCCCGGCTCACTGGCGCACAAGTGGTGAAACGCCTGGATGAAGCGCAGATCGGCAACGCCAATATGAACGACATGGATCAGGTCTGGCATCACGCGCAACTCGAAGCGCGCAAACGCTGGGCCGAGGTGGACACACCGAACGGAAAGATCCTGGCGATGCGGCCACCGGGAATGCCGGAAAGCTTCAACGCGCGCATGGATCCGATTCCGGCGGTCGGCCAGCATACCGACGCGATCCTTGCGGAGATCGGTTACGGCGAAACCGAGATCGCCCGTCTGCGCGCCGATGGGGCGATCTGAGCCTGTGCCGCTGCCGTCAACGTTCGCCAGTGCCGCTTCCCAACCCATGATCGCGCGCTCCTACCTCTTTGTCCCGGGCAACCGTCCGGACCGGTTCGACAAGGCGCTCGCGGCCGGCGCCGATGCGGTGATCGTCGATCTGGAGGATGCGGTCGCGCCTGCCGCGAAAGCAGCGGCTCGCACGGCGGTCGGGGTCTGGCTGACCGCGGAGAAACAGGTCCTGTTGCGGATCAACGCCGACACCACCGAGTGGTTCGGCGACGATCTGAAATTGGCACGTGCGCCGGGCATTGTCGGCATCGTGCTGCCCAAGGCCGAGCGCATCGACGGCGCACTCCAGGCGATCTGCGCCGAGACCGGCAAGTTCCTGCTGCCCCAGATCGAAACCGCACTGGGGTTCGAGCAGGCTCGCGCGCTCGCGTCAGCGCCCGGCGTTGAGCGCCTGCTCTTTGGCACCCTGGATTTCCAGGTCGATATGGGCATCGACGGCGAGGGCGACGAACTGGCCTACTTCCGCTCGGCGCTGGTGCTGGCGTCGCGCCTGGCCGGCATCCAGCCGCCGGTCGACGGGCCCAGCACCGCGCTGGACGACATCGCGCAAGTCGCCGCCGACACGCATCGGGCCCGACGCATCGGCTTCGGCGGCAAGCTCTGCATCCATCCGCGGCAGGTCGCGCCCGTGAATGCCGCCTTTGCGCCGTCCGCCGACGACCTGGTGTGGGCGAAGCGCGTGCTCGCCGCGGCAGCCGAATCGGGCGGTGCCGCGGTGGCGCTCGACGGCCGCATGGTTGACCGCCCGGTGATCCTCAAGGCCGAGCAGATGGTGCGCGACGCCGCGCGACGCGGCATGTGACGCGCACCACACGGCCCCGGCCATGAACCGGCTTCACGACATCCCGTTGACGAATGGCGACCGGGGTCTTCGCCATCGGCGAAACCCGCTTGCCTGATTGCCGATTCTCGTCCGCTACGCATCCGCCTACCATTGACGTGTTTTGTCCGGACGCGAGCCCCCATAACCGCCTGCCAGGAGTGACCCCATGACCAACATGAAACTCGAATCGCACGCCTTGCTGATCGATGGCAAATGGCTGCAGCCCGCCAAGGGTGGCAGCATCCCGATGATCGATCCCTGCAACGGGCAACCCTTTGCCTACATCGCCGATGGCGGCGCCGAAGATATCGATCGCGCGGTACGCGCTGCCCAGGCGGCGCTCGACGGCGCCTGGGGCAAGACGCCCGCGTCGGAGCGTGGACGCATCTTGCAGCGCTGGGGGCGCCTGATCGAACAGCACCTCGAAGAGCTCGCACAGATCGAATCCCGGGACACCGGCAAGCCGATCGCCGCCGGTCGCGCCGACATCCTGGCCACTGCGCGTTATTTCGAGTTCTACGGCGGCGCCGCCGACAAGCTGCACGGCCAGGTCATTCCTTTCCTCGACGGTTACACCGTCAACGTGTTGCGCGAGCCGCACGGCGTTACCGGTCACATCATTCCCTGGAATTATCCGGCGCAGCAATACGCGCGCACGGTCGCGGCGGCATTGGCGGTCGGCAACGCCGCCGTGGTGAAGCCCTCGGAGGATGCCTGCCTGTCCACGCTGAAAATCTCCGAGCTCGCTCTCGAAGCGGGGCTGCCGGCTGGCGCCCTGAACGTCGTTACCGGTCTGGGCGAAACCGCGGGCGCCGCGCTCACCGCACACCCCGGCGTCAACTTCATCAGCTTCACCGGGTCACCCGAAGTCGGGCAGCTCGTGCAGCAGGCGGCGGCGCGCAATCACATTGCCTGCACCCTTGAGCTTGGCGGAAAATCGCCGCAGATCGTATTTGCCGATGCCGATCTCGACAAGGCGTTGCCGGTCGTGGTCAAGGCGATCGTGCAGCATGCGGGTCAGACCTGCTCGGCGGGCAGCCGCCTGCTGGTGCAGCAGGAGATCTACGACGACTTCGTCGCGCGCCTGGCGGACCTGTTTCGCAAGACGCGGGTCGGCACGCCCGAAATGAACCTCGACTGCGGCCCGCTCATGAATGCGACGCAGCGCGACAAGGTCGTCGCTTTCGTCAAACGGGCGGTCGACAGTGGCGTTCCGCTGCTGGCACAAGGCGCGTTGGCGGAAGGCCTGCACAGCGGCGGCTACTGGGTGCCGCCGGCGCTGTTCGGTCCGGTACCCCGCAACCATGCGCTGGCCTGCGAGGAACTGTTCGGTCCCGTGCTTTCCGCGATCCCGTTCAAGGATGAAGCCGATGCCATCGAACTCGCCAATTCCACCGAATACGGCCTCGTCGCTGCGGTATGGACCGCCAATGGGGCACGCCAGCAACGGGTTTCCAAGCAACTGCGCTGCGGCCAAGTGTTCATCAACTGCTATGGTGCGGGTGGCGGCGTCGAGCTGCCGTTCGGCGGCATGAAAAAGAGCGGACACGGACGCGAGAAGGGCTTCCTTGCGCTCGAACACATGACCACCACCAAGACGGTGGTCAACTTTCACGGATAGGGGACTTCATGGCTCTGTTAGCGAACAAGATTGCGATCGTCACCGGTGCGGCCAGTGGCTTTGGCGCGGAAATTTCTCGCCAGTACGTGGCCGAAGGCGCGAAAGTGGTGGTCGCGGATCTGAATGAAGCAGGTGCGAAAGCGGTGGCGGCAGAACTCGGGGCCAACGCCATCGCCGTGAAATGCGACGTGACGAAGCGGGCGGACATCGACCACGTGGTCGCGGCTGCCATCAAGCAGTTCGGCACCATCGACATCGTCGTCAACAACGCGGGCTACACCCACAAGAACCAGCCGATGCTCGACACCGACGAGACCACGTTCGACCGCTGCTTCGACGTCAACGTCAAGGCGATCTACCTGATGGCGATGGCGGTGGTGCCGGTGATGCGCCAGAAGAAATCCGGCGCGATCATCAATGTGGGGTCGGTGTCCGGCATGCGTCCGCGGCCCGGGCTGGTCTGGTACAGCGCTTCCAAGGCCGCGGCCAATCTGATGTCCAAGGCGATGGCGGTCGAACTCGGTCCGGACAACATTCGCGTCAACGCAATCTGCCCGGTCATGTCGCCCACCGGCATGATCGAGTCGTTCATGGGCATGGCGAACACCCCGGAGAATCGCGCCAAGTTCATCGGCAACATTCCGCTCGGCCGGCTGGCCACGCCGCTCGATATCGCCAAAGCCGCCGTCTATCTGGCCTCGGATCTCGCCGATTTCATCACCGGTGTCGAATTGCCGGTGGACGGTGGCCGCGCGGTCTGACCGGTACTTCGTCGCGCAGAGATGACCGCCCGCGGGCGGTCATCTCTGCGCCGTGACTGCCGCGACCCCATCTGAAGGAATCGTGAGATGACACCCGACACCATGCGAGCGCTGGAAGCAACGGCGTTCTCGATCGATGCATTGAAACTGGGTCGGCGGCCGGTGCCAACGGCGCGCCGCGGCGAGATCCTGGTGCGACTCGGGGCCGCGAGCCTGAACTACCGCGACCTTGCGGTTCTGGTGCAAGGCTATCTGCCAACGCTGCCGTTGCCCTATGTGCCTGCATCCGACGCTTGCGGCGAAGTCGTCGAGATCGGCGACGAGGTCACACGGTTCAAGGTCGGTGACCGCGTCACCCCGATCTACACGCAAGGCTGGCACGACGGCATGCCGACGCTAGAACTGCGCACCAAGCGCACGCTGGGTGCGCCGCTCGCGGGCGTGCTGCAGGAATACATCGCGGTGCCTGCCGAAGATGCCGTGGCGGTTCCCGCCAATCTGAGCGATACCGAAGCGGCAACCCTGCCGATCGCCGCGTTGACCGCATGGTCGACATTGCAGGAAGGCGGCGTGAAGTCCGGCGATACGGTGCTCGTGCAAGGCACCGGCGGTGTCGCGTTGTTCGCCTTGCAGTTCGCGAAGCTGGCGGGTGCCCGGGTCATTCTGCTGTCGTCGAGCGACGAGAAGCTCGCCCGTGCCAAGGCGCTCGGGGCGGACGTCGGCATCAACTACCGCACCACGCCAGACTGGCACGTCGCCGTGAAAGACGCCACGCAGGGCAAGGGCGTGGAGATCGTCGTCGAGACCGCGGGGGCGACGCTCGACAAGTCGCTGGCCTCGCTTGCCTTCGGCGGGTTCATCGGCGTGGTCGGTTTCGTTGCGGGCTACAAGGCGGAGATTCCGTTGCGTGCAGTCATCGGGCCCATGGTCCGGATGCAGGGCATCGCGGTTGGTTCGCGCGCCCGCTTCGAGGCGATGAATCGGGCGATTGCACAGCACCAGCTAAAACCCGTGATCGATTCCTCGTTTCCCTTGGAACAAGCAGCGGATGCGTTCCGCCACATGGAGCAAGGCAGGCACTTCGGCAAGATCGTGGTGAACCTGTGACGGTGGATGGCGCAGTTGATCTGGAGCACCTGCGCGAGTGGATCGGTCGCACCGAGACGCGAGTCGACCACGCCACCGCGACGCCGATGGCCGCGCTGTCGGCGACGCTCGATCGCGACGACCCCGAACCGGCAAACGGCAGTGAGGTGCCGCCGCTCTGGCACTGGACGTATTTCGTGCCGCTGGCGCGCCAGAGCGAGATCGGCCCCGACGGCCACGCGAAGCGCGGCGGTTTTCTGCCGCCGGTGCCGTTGCCGCGCCGGATGTGGGCGGGCGGGCGGCTCGAATTCCATGCGCCACTGCAGGTCGGTGACCACATCACCCGCACCTCGCGCATCGTCGATGTCAGCGGCAAGACGGGGCGCAGCGGCTCACTGGTCTTCGTGACCGTGCGCCACGAGTTTGCCAACGCGCGCGGCATTGCTCTCACTGAAGAACACGACATCGTCTATCGCGAGAATCCGCGTGCCGATGCGCCGGTGCCGAAGCCGCAACCCGCGCCGGTCGACGAGAGTTTTTCGCGCGAGATCGTGCCGGATCCGGTGTTGCTGTTCCGCTACTCCGCGCTGACCTTCAACGGCCACCGCATCCACTACGACCGCCCCTATGTCACCCAGGTCGAGGGCTATCCGGGCCTCATCGTGCACGGCCCGCTGATCGCGACCTTGCTGGTCGATCTGGTGCGACGCCATCTGCCGCAGGGCCGGATCCGCCGTTTCAGTTTTCGCGCCCTGCGACCGCTGTTCGACATCCATCGCTTCACTGTCTGCGGACGCCACGAACCGGATGGACGTGTTGCCCTATGGGCGCGCGATCACGACGGCTGGCAGGCGCTGGAAGCCGAGGCCGAACTCGCCTGACCCGACCCCCACCGCGCCGTCATGCCGAATTCGACAACCGAGAAATACCCGGAGATCCGTGAGGCCCTGCGCGCCCTGTGCGCGGACTTTCCGGACGAGTACCACCGCAGGATCGACGAGGCACGGGGTTACCCCGAAGCGTTCGTCGAGGCACTGACGAAGGCTGGCTGGCTGGCGGCGATGATTCCGCAGGAGTACGGCGGTTCCGGTCTGGGCCTGGCCGAGGCGTCGGTGATCATGGAAGAGATCAATCGCTCCGGCGGCAATGCCGGCGCCTGCCACGGGCAGATGTACAACATGGGCACGCTGCTGCGGCATGGGTCGGCCGAACAGAAGTGCAACTACCTGCCCAGGATCGCGGAGGGCGAACTGCGACTGCAATCCATGGCCGTGACCGAACCTTCCGCCGGCACCGACACCACCAAGATCAAGACCACGGCGGTGAAGCAGGGCGACCGCTATGTCGTCAACGGCCAGAAGGTCTGGATTTCGCGCGTGCAGCACTCCGACCTGATGATCCTGCTGGCGCGCACCACCCCGATTGCCGACGTGAAGAAGAAGTCGGACGGCATGTCGATCTTCATCGTGGATCTGCATGCAGCCCTGAAGGCCGGCCTGACCGTGCGACCGATCCGCAACATGGTCAACCACGAAACCAACGAGTTGTTTTTCGACAACCTCGAGATTCCGGCCGCGAACCTGATCGGCGAGGAAGGCAAGGGCTTCCGGTACATTCTCGACGGGCTCAATGCCGAGCGCACGCTGATCGCCGCCGAATGCATCGGCGACGGCTACTGGTTCATCGACCGGGTGACAAAATACGTAAAAGATCGTGTCGTGTTCGGGGCACCCATCGGCCGCAACCAGGGCGTGCAGTTTCCGATCGCGGAATCGTACATCGAGGTCGAGGCGGCGAACCTCATGCGCTGGAAGGCGTGCGAACTGTTCGACGCCAACCAGCCGTGCGGCGCTGAAGCCAACATGGCCAAGTACCTTGCCGCCAAAGCCTCGTGGGAAGCGGCGAACGCCTGCCTGCAGTTCCACGGCGGCTTCGGCTTTGCCGCCGAGTACGACGTCGAACGCAAGTTCCGCGAGACCCGGCTCTATCAGGTGGCGCCGATCTCGACCAACCTCATCCTGTCGTATGTGGCCGAGCACATGCTCGGCCTGCCACGGTCGTTCTAGGTGTGACGCCCACCCCCAGCCTGCGCTGTCTACTTGTGCTGGATCGCGATCGCGATCGGTCGCACCGGGGATGCCGTGCCGCCGCGGAACTTGAGCGGCGAGGCAATGAACAGGAACTCGTAGACCCGGTCTTTCGCGAGGTCTTCGAGCCAGATGGCTTCCATGATCGATACGCCCTGCTCGACCAGCAGGTAGCTATGCACCGGCACGAAGTTGGCCGGATCGGTGGAAGGGAGACTTTCCACGCCCAGGCTGTCCGCCCCCAGCAGCATCGACTTGTTCTCTTCGACCAGCCATTGGGCGGCCTCGAGGCTCAGGCCGGCTTCGTCCAGCAGGCGATACTTGTTCTGGTCGGGCCATAGCGTCATCAGGCCGGTCCGGATCAGCACGACGTCGCCCGGTTTGAGCGCGGTGCCTTGTTGCCGCAGTGCCTCCTTCAGGTCTGCCACGGTGATGGAGTAAGACGGCGGCAGGTAGGCGACGCCCTTCGCCTTCGCGACGTCGATCATCACGCCGCGGGAGAGGATGGGCGGGTACTTGTCGACGCCGGACTTGGTCCACCCGCGCACGCCGAGGTCGTCGTCGGCTTTTACCCTGTTCCAGATCTTGCCCTTGAGCCCGAAGTGGTTCAGGGCATCGAGGTGGGTGCCGGTGTGCGTGTACATCGACACGGCATCGCCGGCGTAGGACAGCACTTCCTTGCCGTCGCCGCGGGCCGGAATGTGCGTCATGAAGATCTGGAAACTGGGGTCGCCGAAGGGGCCGCAACAGATCGGCATGCCGATGAACAGATCCACGCCCAGGTCGTAGACCTTGCCGCCGGCAACCTGCCGCAGGACGTCGAGCCGGGTGGCGTCGGTCATCATGTTCAACGTGCCGATTTCGTCGGTGGGCCCCCAGGGGCTTGCCGCCGCCTCGTTCTTGGCGATCTGCGCGAGCGCGTCGGACGGGGCGATGGCGAGGCCTACCGTGCCGGCCAGACCGAGCGCCACGACCACGGGCGCCATCGCGCGTCTTTTCCATCCTTGCAACTGCGTGCGATTCGTAGCCATGGTGCCTCCAGTCCGGTGAGTGAGGAAAGATGCCGACAAGGTTGGACCGCATGACGCCCGCTTGTCAACTGGCGCTCATCGGTGGTGCGCGCCGCCTGCCTTCAGGGCGTCCGTTCTCCCGCGTGTCGATGGCACAATCGGGACCGGGAGGAAACACCATGGGCGGATTCGCCGAATACGAGAACTACGACGCGCTGGGTCTGGCCGCGCTGGTTCGCAACAAGGAGGTCACGCCGGCCGAATTGCTCGAGGCCGCCATCGAACGAGTGGAGGCACGCAATCCGGCGATCAATGCCGTGACCATGAAGCTCTACGATTTCGGCCGGCAGATGATTGCCGATGGCCTGCCCGACGGGCCGTTCCGCGGGGTGCCGTTGCTGATGAAGGACCTCACCTCTCCGGTTGCCGGGGTGCGCATGACGCGCGGCTCGCGCTTCTTCGCCGACACGCCGCCGGCCGACACCGACAGCGAGCATGTGAAGCGGCTGAAGCGGGCAGGGCTGGTGATCTTCGGGCGCACCAACACCTGCGAACTCGGACTGTCGCTCACCTGCGAGCCGCAGTTGCATGGCCCGACGCGCAATCCCTGGGACGTCACCCGCATCTCGGGCGGGTCGAGCGGCGGCGCAGCGGCGGCGGTGGCCGCGCGCATGCTCCCCATCGCGCATGCGTCCGACGGCTTCGGGTCGATCCGTGCGCCGGCAGCCTGCTGCGGGCTGGTCGGTCTGAAGCCCACCCGCAACCGCAACACCTTCGCGCCCTTCGCTGGTGAAGGCCTGGGTGGCGTGTCGACCGAGCACGCGGTCAGTCTGTCGGTGCGCGACAGCGCGTCGCTGCTCGATGCGACTTGTGGTCCCGGCCCCGGCGATCCGTACTCGGCGTCCCCACCCGCACGTTCGTATCTGGAAGAGACCGGCGCACCGCCACAGCGCCTGCGCATCGCCTGGACCGCCGCCACGCCGAATGGGGTTCCGGTGGATGCGGAATGCCTGCGCGCGCTGGCAGACACGGTGAAGCTCTGCGCGGACCTCGGGCATCACGTCGAGGAGCGCGATCCGGTCATCGACGGCGCCAGCATCGTGCCGACTTTCCTCACGCTCGTCGCCGCGAACACCGTCGTGAATCTCGCGAACCATCCGACGGCAGGGCACCCACCGCGCGAAGACGAGGTCGAACGCATCACCTGGCTCACCGCGAAGGTCGGCGAGAAGATCACGGCTGCCGACTATGTCCGGGCGACGCAGACGGCACATCGCCTGGGCCGCCAGATGGCGGCGTTCCACGCCGAGTGGGACGTGTTGCTCACGCCGGGGCTGGCGTCACCGGCGGTGAAGCTCGGTTGGATCGACATGATGCTGGACGACTTCGACGAGTATTGGCGGCGCGTGTTCACCTTCTCGCCCTTCACCGTCTGGTTCAACCTCACCGGTCAGCCGGCACTGATGCTGCCGATCGCGCAGAGCACGGGCGGACTGCCGCTCGCGGTGCAACTGGTGGGGCGCTACGGCGATGAGGCCACGCTGTTCCGGCTCGGTGCCCAGATCGAGTCGGCGCGGCCGTGGTTCGGTCGCAAACCGGCATTCGCCGCTTGAATCCTGCGGTCGCAGGCAATAGGGACGCGGGCAATGGGGTCGCAGGCAATAGGGACGCAGGCAATAGGGACGCGGCATGGATTCACGCCGGGCCGCCGCTCATGGCACACTCGATGGTCAATCCACCATGACCCATCGATGATCCCAGCACGAGAAGGACTTGCGCGCCTGCAAGAGGGCAACCGGCGTTTCGTATCCGACGTTCGCAATGGCGGCGCGCTCGCTAGCCATGCGCGCCGCAACGAAGTGGCGGCGGGGCAGGAACCGTTCGCGATCATTCTCGGTTGCTCGGATTCGCGGGTGCCGGCGGAGATCGTGTTCGACCAGGGCCTGGGCGACCTGTTCGTGATCCGTGTTGCCGGCAATATCGTCGCGCCGTCCCAGATCGGCAGCGTCGAGTTCGCCGCGGAGCGCTATGGGGTGCGGCTGGTCGTGGTGCTCGGCCATTCCCGGTGCGGCGCGGTCCTGGCCACGCTGGAGGAACTCCAGCGCCCCACCGAAAACCAGTCGCGCAACCTGCGTTCGATCGTCGACCGGGTGCGACCGTCGGTCGAAGCCTTGCTCGCGACCGAACTGCGGCACGACCCCGACGCGCTGGTGCGGGACGCGGTGCGGGCCAACGTCCGCGTCTCCGCGAGCCAGTTGCGACACGGCTCGGACGTGCTGGAGCAACTGATCCAGAAAGAAGGCCTCGTTGTCGTCGGCGCCGAGTACTCACTCGAGACCGGCGTCGTCGATTTCTTCGAGGGCATGGCGGCGGCAGGCTGAGCCGCGCCCCCTCTCTTCTGGCTTCTTCGGACCAACGACGACGTTGGGCGTTTCCGCCTCGGGGGCTGCCGTGCTTATCGTGGCGTTGCTGCCTGCTTTGGTCCGCGCGCAAACCCCCGAACCCGAAAGCTGGAACGCGAAGTTCCAGGCGACTTACGTCTGGCAGGGCAAGCGTCCGTTCTCGGCCGCCTACTCGGGGCGCAACAGTCTCACGGTAGACGACGAAGACAGCTATTCCTTCACCGCCACGGCTGCGCTGGGCTTTCGTCCGTGGAAGGGGGGCGAGCTGTATGTCAATCCCGAAGCGGCGCAGGGCGTCCCGCTATCCGGTCTCACCGGTCTGGGCGGTTTCACCAACGGCGAGATTGCCCGCACCGCCGGCCCCACGCTCAAGCTGTATCGCGCGCGCCTGTTCCTGCGTCAGACCTGGGGCATGGGCGGCGAGCAGCAGGTCGTCGAATCCGACGCCAACCAGTTGGCCGGCGTGGTGGACCAGCGGCGCTGGGTGCTGACCGCCGGCAACCTGTCGGTGATCGACATCTTCGACGACAACGCCTACAGCCACGACCCGCGCACCCAGTTCCTCAACTGGTCGTTGTTCACCCATGGGGCCTACGACTTCGCGGCCGATGCGCGCGGCTACTCCTGGGGCGTTGCGCTGGAGTGGTATCGCGACGCGTGGGCGGTGCGAGCTGGCCGCTTCATCCAGCCAAGGCAGCCGAACCAGCAACAGCTCGACCGCGACATCTTTCAGCACTACGGCGACCAGATCGAGTTTGAGCACGCCCACGCCATCGGTGATCAACCCGGCAAGCTGCGCGTGCTCCTCTTCCGCAACCGGGCGAAGATGTCGCGCTTCCAGGATGCGCTCGACCTCGCGGCACAGACCGGTGGCACGCCCGACATCAACGCCGTTCGCACTGGCGAACAATCCAAGCACGGCTTCGGCCTCAATGTCGAGCAGGCGGTGTCTTCCGATATCGGCCTGTTCGCGCGCGCCAGTTGGGCCGACGGTCGCACCGAGACCTATGCGTTCACCGAGATCGACCGCTCGCTGTCCGGCGGTGTGCTGATCAAGGGTTCCGCCTGGAAACGCGGCCAGGACAATGTGGGCATCGCGGTCGCCCGCAACGGCCTGTCGCAGGTGCGGCGCAACTATCTCGCCGCTGGCGGTTTCGGATTCTTCATCGGTGATGGTCGGCTGAACTACCGCCCCGAGGCGATACTCGAGGTGTTCTACAACGCCAGACTGGCGAAGGCCGCCTGGGTTACGCTGGACTGGCAGCACATCCTGAACCCGGCCTACAACGCCGACCGCGGCCCGGCCGATGTCGCCTCGGTGCGGTTGCACACCGAGTTCTGATTCGAGGGCCCGGATGATCCGATCTCCCTGCTTCGCTGTGCCGCGTCGTGAGCGCATAGCAACAACTGAACGATCAAGTGGTGGCCGCCGGGGCACTCATGGTGTCGCTGCCTGAAGGCGCGAACAGGCGCACCTCGACCAACCCCCGCAACGCATTGCTCACGAAGACCCGCGACGCGCGCCCCAGATCCTGAACCCCGAGCCGCTGTTCCCGCACCTGCCCCTGGTCGAGCAACTGGCGTCGCATCACCCCATCGAGCACGCCTGCGTCGAGCGGTGGCGTGACCAGTTCGCCGTCGAGTTCGAGCACTACATTGGTTCGGGCGCCTTCGGCCAGATCACCGCGGTCGTTGAGGAACAGCGCATCGAAATGCCCGGCGGCGATCACGCGCGCGAGTTCGCGGTCGTAGAGCGCGCGGGCGGTGGTCTTGTGGCGGCTTTTCGGATCGTCGCCCGGCACCCGTTCGGATGAGAGAACGACGGTCGGGTGACGGGGCAACGGTGTCAGCGGCGCCGACTCGAGCGAGTGGGCGCCGTTCGCGCCGAGCGTGAGGCGCAGCCGATGTGGCGCAGGCGCCAGGAGTGCAACGCAGGCGCGAACATCGGTGGCCGCAGCACCGAGATCATGCTCGATGCCGAACCAGCGCGCTGAATGCGACAGCCGCGCAAGATGGTGGTCGAGCAGGGCCACCTGACCATCCTCCGCGAGCATGGTCTCGAACAGCCCGAACCCGGGTGGCAGCATTGCGAAGCGCGCCTTGACCAGACACTCGTCCCATTCGCCCGCCGGTGTGGAATCGTGCGTGACGCCGCTGCCGACGCCCAGCCGCGCACGGTTGCGTTGGTCGATCGTGACGGTCCGGATCGCCACGTTCCATCGAAAGTCGCCGCCGGGGGCGATCCAGCCGAGCGCGCCGCAATAAAGGTCGCGGGCGTCGGGCTCGAGTTCGTGGATGATCTCCATCGCGCGAATCTTCGGGGCGCCGGTGACCGAGCCGCAGGGAAACAGCGCGCGGAGGATGTCTTCCAGCGAACGATCGACCGGCTCGGCTTCGATGGTCGAGGTCATTTGCCAGACAGTGGGATAGGACTCCAGGTCGAACAGCGACGTGACCTTCACGCCGCCCGGCGGCGCGAGGCGACCGAGGTCGTTGCGGATCAGGTCGACGATCATGACGTTCTCGGCGCGATCCTTGGGCGAGGCGGCCAGCACCGCCGGCGGCGCGGACCGCGGGGCCGTGCCTTTCATCGGCTTGACGGTTAGCCGGCTACCGCGTCGTTCGACGAACAATTCGGGCGAGCGCGACAGGATCCAGCCATCGGCGTGCCGCACGATGCCGCCGTAGCGGGCGGGTTGCGTGGTGCGCAGGCGCACATACAGGGCGAGCGGATCGCCGTAGGCCACACCGGTCATCGGAAACGTGAGATTGACCTGATAGGCATCGCCTGCCTCGATGTAGCGCCGGATGCGTTCGACGCGCGCGGCGTAGTCGTCGCAGCCGATGGTGGCTCGCAGATCGCCGATGCCGGCGGCACGGGCCTCGGCAGGCAATGCATCGATGCGGGACTGCAACCACCGGTCGATGGCTGGGCGGTCGAGCTGTTGCGCATGCTCGAACGCCCACGCCACGAACAGCGGCTTCGGGCTGCGGCGCAACCGTTGCGCGAGCGTCGATTCCAGCGCGAGACCGAGTTCGTAGGAGAACGCGACGGCAACGAACGCGCCGTCCCGGGCAAGTACCTCTGTGCGCGCGAGCGCCGCCGACACCTGATCGGGTGCCATTGCAGTGACGGTCTCGCGCAGACCTTCGAGGAGGAGACCGGTGCCGTCAGGATCGAGGTTGTTCTCGAACAGCGCGAACGGGTCGGGCAATGGCAATGGCAAGAGCGGTGCAGACAGACGAGCTATTTCCACGCCTCGCTCTGCCCCGCTTCCCGCACCAGCATCTCGACATCTTCCGGCAGTAGCAGCCGATCGGCTTCGAGTGCCTTCGCGGCGGCAGTGACCCTGGCGACGTAGCCGTCGCGATCCCCGTACAGCTCTTCCAGCGACGGCCGCGGATCGCCGGCGGCATCGGCCGCGGCGCGTGTCTTCGGCAGCGGAATGGTCGAGCCGAGCAGGTCGCAAAGATCGTCACCGCCGAACTCGGCGGTGCGGGTGTTCCAGCCGGTGAGGGTGGCAACCGGCGTCGACACGAAGGGATGCCGGATGCCGGCGATGTCGTTGCCCACCGCGTCGACCTGCGGCACCAGCACCCGATGCGGATACAGCGTGTCGGGATAGAGCTTGGTGATGATGCCCTTGTTGCCGCTCACGCCAGGGCCGAAGTCGCGCTCGCCGGAACCGTTGAACAGGCCGGCAAAACGCACGCCGGGAATCTTCGGCCACGCCACCTGATCAGGGGCCACGAGCGTGCCGTCGGCGATGCGCGGCACGCGTGAGGCGGGCGGCGCCTTGCCCTCGTGCACCCAGGCGTCGAGCGCCACCAGCAGGGCGCGCAGCATCGGACCGGTGTGGGTCTGGTTGGTGAGCTGCTCGCACTGGCGATCGGCGATGCCGTGATTCGGCGGGTCGCCCTTGAAGTTGCCGTGCTGCATGCTGGCCAGCAGATAGCGGCGCACGCGCGAGTTGTCGGTGAGGTCGAGCTTGCCGCCTTCGGTGGTGCCGGTGAGCGAGGCGCGGAACTGCCAGTACTCGTTCGAGGTGTCGGTGTGGATCAGCTTCGGATCACTCGACGGGCGCTTGAGGATGCCGTCCGGCACATTGGTCTTCGGGTTGCCGCGCACGCCGTACTGGTGCGGAAAGTTGGTGTCCGGCACGTAGCGCTCGCGGTGTTGCTGCGTGAACGGATTCGGCTGGGAAAAGCGATAGTTGAGGTACAGCTTCTGCACCCCGGCGATGTGGATGTGCATGCCGTCGCACACGCGGCGGCCCTGGTTGTCCTCGTTGAAGCCCTGGTAGAGAAAGTCGCGCAGGTACATGCCGCTCGACGAGATGCCCAGGCACAACGCCGTGTCGATGCCCGCCACCGGATTGGGCGTGCCGTTGTCGTCGGCTGTGGCCCGGCGCAGGAACGTCACGAAATCGCGCGAGGTGAGATAGCCCAGGCCCATCACTGGCGAGCCGGTCGCGCGGTAGGTAAGCTGGTAGTTGCGATCGTTGCGAAAGGCATCGCGCAGGCAGATGTCGGTGGTGCTCGGGGTGCCCGGCCAGCCGTCGGGACATTTGGCGAAGGCCCAGTCGGTGTCGGGAACCAGATCGCCACGAACCAGATCAGGCCCGCTCGGGCGCGGCGAGTCGCTCGCGGTGATGCGCAACCCGGCTTCCGCCGCAGCCTTGTCGGTCGATACCGCCGCATAGCTCTTGAACGCGCTGCCACCCGATAGCGGCAGCGTGGTTGGCTGCGTGCCGTTGAAATTGCGGTCGCCGAACTCGGTAAGGATGCGTTGCGTGACCGAGCCGTTCTGGTCGATCGTGATCGGAAAATTCACCGTCAGGCGGTTGTCGCCGGGCGCCATGTCCGCGCCCCAGCCGACCCAGGCGATGACGTAGCCACGCTTCATCAGGAAGCCGTTGCCGAAATCGGCCGGCGTCATCGGGTCATTCATGCTTGCGCTCGACGCCGTGTCCTGAAAGCGCTGGAGCGCGATCTTGCGGCCGCGGTTGTTGACCTCGAACAGCAGCGTGCGCGAGCCTTTGGCGAGATCGACCGGCTTCAGGATCACCATGTCGGCCGAGAACTCGATCCGGCCTTTGGCGTTCACCGGCGCGTTGACGAGATCGAACACGCGGGCATCGTGTTCGTCGTCCGGGTCGGCTTCGAAGTAGGCGGTGCCGGTGAGTTTTTCGTAGGCGCCGCTGGCGCCGAAGCTCATGCCGGCGGCGACGGTTTCGCGCTTGGCCACATCGAGGCGCACCAGCCGTGCATCCGCCTGTGTGGCCTGCAAGCAGAGGGCCGCGAGCACGCCTGCCATTACGATCATCTTGTTGTTGTTCATCGCTGCGTCTCCCTGGTTGCGCGCCGACGGGAGTCTGAGCCCGGGCAGGTGGGCTGTAAACAGTCGCCGCACGGCTTAGAATCCGGGTTCTGCCGCCATCGGAGAAGCCGCCGTGGAACACGCCGCCCGCATTGCCAAGTCGCTCGACCTCAAGGTCGTCAAGGCGGCCTGCCCGCACGATTGCCCCGACGCCTGCGGCATGCTGGTCACCGTCGACATGAAATCCGGACGCGCGGTCAAGGTCGAGGGTGATCCCACCCACCCGATCACCCGCGGGTACCTGTGCAACAAGGTCAACAACTACCTCGACCTCGTGTACAGCCCCAAGCGCGTGCTGTATCCGCACCGGCGCGTTGGCCCCAAGGGGCCAGGCGCCCGGTTCGAGCGCATCTCGTGGGACGAAGCGCTCGATACCGTGGCCGCCAACCTGAAAAGAGTGGTTTCCGACCACGGTCCCGAGGCGGTCCAGCCGTTCAACTACTCGGGCACGCTCGGTTTCATCGGCTTCAACGGCATGGGCGACCGCTTCTTCCACCAGATGGGCGCGGCGCGGCTCGAACGCACCATCTGCTCCACCGTGGGCGGCGCGGCGGGTCAGTACACCAGCGGCAACGCGCACGAGGCCGATATCGAGCGCCTGCCGGAAATGAAGGTGGTCATCCTGTGGGCCACCAACCTCGTGAGCACCGGCGTGCACGCGATGCCGTTCGTCAACGAGGCGCGCGAGAACGGCGCCACCATCATCGCGATCGACCCGCGCCCCACGCGCACCACCGCGTTTGCCGACTGGCACGTGCAGCCGAAACCCGGTACCGACGGCGCGCTGGCGCTGGGCATGATGAAGGTGATCGTCGATCGCGGCCTGCACGATGTGGAGTTCCTGCGCGAGCAGACGGTGGGCTGGGAGGAGTTCTTCGAGAAGCGCCTGCCCGACTACCCGCTCGACCGCGTCGCGGCGATCACCGGTCTGGCGGCGGCCGACATCGAGCGGCTGGCGCTGTTGTACGGCAGCACGAAGAAGTCGTTCATCCGGCTCAACTACGGCATTCAGCGCCACGACAACGGTGGCATGACCACGCGCTGCATCAAGCTGCTGCCGGTGCTCATGGGGGCGATGAAGGAGAACGGCGGCGTGTGCCTCGGTACCGGGCGCGAGATGCGCGGTGTCGATATGCGCAAGCTGACGCGGCCCGATCTGCTGGCCGGCCGCGAGCCGCGCACCATCAACATGATCCAGATCGGCCGTGCGCTCAACGACGTGAACCTGTCGCCGCCGATCAAGGCGATGGTCGTCTGGAATGCCGACCCCGCCAACTGCGTGCCCGACACCGTGTCCGCCCGGCGCGGCATGCTGCGCGACGACTTGTTCGTGGCGGTGCACGACACCTTCTTCACCGACAGTTGCGATTACGCCGACATCGTGCTGCCGGCCGACACCACGCTCGAACGCGTCGACGTCCTCGGGGGCTACGGACACTTCGTCTACGCCTATTCCGAACAGGCGATCGAGAAGCAGGGCGAGAGCGTCGACAACAGCGAGCTGTTCCGCCGGTTGGCGGCGCGCATGGGCTACGACGACGAATGCTTCCGCCAGACCGACGAATCGATGCTGCGCGAACTGCTCGACCCGGCGTTCAATCCATTGTTCGAGGGGGTGACGCTCGACGGCCTGAAGCAGACCGGCTGGGCCCGCGCCGCCACCTGGTCGCCGACGCGGCCGGGCTACAACAGCGGCAAGTGGCCAACGCCGTCGGGCAAGATCGAGATTCGCAGCGAGACGCTGGGCGCGCTCGGTCTCGACCCGCTGCCTTCTTACACGCCGGAGAAAGAGGGCGTGAACACCGCCACCGAGCAATATCCGTTGCAGGTGATCAGTGCGGCGACCCACTATTTCATCGGCGCGAGCTTCCAGCACGTGGCCCGGTTGCAGGAGATGATGTCGCGCCAGACCTTCGAGTTGTCGCCGGCCGACGCCGAATCACGCGGCATTGCCGACGGCGAGCTGTGCCGGCTGTTCAATGATCGCGGCGAAGTCTTCGGTCATGTACGCGTCGCGCCGGGGATGCTGGCCGGCGTGGTTGGCGCGCCGAAGCAGTTGCAGGGCTCGCGGCAACTGAACGGCGTCAACGTCAACGCGCTGGTCGGCCAGGACGAAGCCGACATGGGCCGCGGGCCGGTGTTCTACTCCACGCTGGCGCAGATCGAACGGGTCGTCGATCCGTCGGGCATCCAGCACTTCAACGCCGCGTAGCCGGCACCCGCCGTTTCCTGTTCAACTTCCGGAGCATTGCATGCCAGCAACAGTGATGGACGGTATTGCCGTCGCCAGGCACACCAGGGCGCAACTCGAGGGGCGCGTCGAAGCGCTCGCCGCCAGGGGGGCGCCGTGCGGTCTTGCCGTGATCATCGTCGGCGACAACCCCGCATCGCGGGTCTACGTCCGCAACAAGGTCAAGGCCTGTGGCGAGATCGGCATCCACTCGGAGATGATCGAGTTGCCGGCCGACGTTGCGCGGGAAACGCTGCTGGCACGCATCGGTGCGCTCAACGCCGACCCCGGCATCCACGGCATCCTGGTGCAACTGCCGTTGCCCCGGCACCTCGACGTGAAGGAGGTGCTGGAGACCATCTCTCTGCTGAAGGACGTGGACGGCTTTCACGTCGAGAGCATGGGCGCGCTCATGGCCGGGCTGCCGGGTTTCTGGCCGTGCACGCCCTATGGCGTGATGATGATTCTCGACTATTACAAGGTGCCGTTGAGCGGCGCCAACGCGGTGGTGATCGGTCGCAGCAACATCGTGGGCAAGCCGCAGGCGCTGATGCTGCTGGCGCGCGATGCGACCGTGACGATCTGCACGTCGATGACCCGTGACCTCGCCAGGCACACGCGCGCTGCCGACATTCTGGTGGTGGCTACCGGCCGCGCGCGCATGGTGACCGGCGACATGATCAAACCCGGTGCGGTGGTGGTCGATGTGGGCATCAACCGGTTACCCGACGGCAAGCTCTGCGGCGATGTCGATTACGACAGCGCGGCGGCGGTTGCCGGGTTGATCACGCCGGTGCCCGGCGGCGTCGGGCCGATGACCATCACGATGTTGCTGGCGAACACGGTGCACGCGGCCGAGTCGGCGGCCGACATTCACGCCTGACCGCTGGCGGTCGACTTGAAGTAGAAGCCGAACGCCGATGTCGCGGCGGGCCGTGCGTGCGACATCGGCGTCAGGATCAGTTCTTCTTCGGCGGCAAGAATGGCGTGATGGCTTTCGGACCATCCTTGGTCTTCTTGACGGCACGCTTCTCCTTCAGCGACAACAGCGGCTCTTTCTTGACTTCCTTGTTCGACTGTCGGACTTTTCCCATTGTCGTTGTTCCTCGGTGAGTGTGAAAAAAACCGATGCCGGCACACTTGTGGCAGCCCGGCGGGCGCGGACCCGGCGCCTCGCCGCATCATGCGCTCCCGGTCGCCGAAGGTCTGTGCGGTATTCGCGCGTTG